>NZ_PXWF02000170.1 GCF_003011895.2 Massilia glaciei
AACGATTTAATCTCAGCCTCTCAGTCCGCGCGACGCCACCGTTCAGGCCATGAAGGAGGTCAGCGGCCCGATCATCGCCATCGGCCTGGTGCTGTGTGCGGTGTTCGTGCCGATCGCCTTCGTGTCGGGCCTGTCGGGGCAGTTCTACCGCCAGTTCGCGCTCACGATCGCCATCTCGACCGTGATCTCGGCATTCAGCTCGCTGACGCTGTCGCCGGCCCTGGCCGCGGCGCTGCTCAAGCCGCACGACGCCCCTAAGGACGGCTTGACACGCCTGATGGACAAACTGTTCGGCCGTTTTTTCGCGGGATTCAACCGCTTCTTCGGGCGCGCCTCGACCCTCTACGAGACCGGCGTCAAGGGCGTGTTGCGGCGCAAGAGCGCGGCGCTGGCGGTTTACGCGCTGCTCGCGCTCGGCGCGGTGTTCATGTTCAAGGCGGTGCCGAGCGGCTTCGTGCCGCCGCAGGACAAACAGTACCTGATCGGCTTCGCGCAACTGCCCGACGCCGCCTCGCTCGAGCGCACCGAAACCGTGATCCGCCGCATGTCGGACATCGCCGCCAAGATCGACGGCGTCGAATCGTCGATCGCCTTCCCGGGCCTGTCGATCAACGGCTTCACCAACGCGCCCAACGCCGGCATCGTGTTCGTCACGCTCAAGCCGTTCGACCAGCGCCGTGGCAAGGAGCAGTCGGGCGCGGCGATCGCCGAGCAGATCAACGGCCGGCTCGGCGCCATCCAGGACGCCTTCATCATGGTGTTCCCGCCGCCGCCGGTCAATGGACTGGGCACCATCGGCGGCTTCAAGATGATGGTCGAGGACCGCGCCAACGTCGGCTACGACGAGTTGTACAAATCGGTGCAGGCGCTGCAGGCCAAGGCGTGGCAGGACCCGCAGCTGGCCGGCGTGTTCTCGAGCTTCCAGATCAACGTGCCGCAGCTGTTCGCCGACGTCGACCGCACCAAGGCCAAGCAGCTTGGGATGCCGCTGGCGACCATCTACCAGACCTTGCAGATCAACCTCGGTTCGCTCTACGTGAACGACTTCAACCAGTTCGGGCGCACCTACCAGGTGCGGGTGCAGGCCTACGCGCCGTTCCGCTCGCACGCCGAACAGATCGCCCAGCTCAAGGTGCGCAACGACAAGGGCCAGATGATCCCGCTGTCGTCGCTGATGCAGGTAAAGGACAGCTTCGGGCCGGACCGGGTGCAGCGCTACAACGGCTACGTCTCGGCCGACATCAATGGCGGGCCGGCGCCGGGCGTGTCGTCGGGCCAGGCCCAGGCGGCGCTCAAGAAGATCGCGGCCGACGTGCTGCCCAAGGGCGTGGGCTTCGAATGGACCGACCTGACGTACCAGGAGATTTTGTCGGGCAACACCATGGTGCTGGTGTTCCCGCTGTGCGTGCTGCTCGTGTTCCTGGTGCTGGCGGCGCAGTACGAGAGCTGGACGCTGCCGCTGGCGGTGATCCTGATCGTGCCGATGTCGATCCTGTGCGCGCTGCTGGGCGTCAAACTGACCGGCGGCGACAACAACATCTTCACGCAGATCGCGCTGTTCGTGCTGGTCGGGCTGGCGTCCAAGAACGCCAGCCTGATCGTCGAATTCGCGCGCGAGCTCGAGGACCACGGCCGCACCGTGGTGCAGGCCGCGCTCGAGGCGTCGCGCCTGCGCCTGCGTCCGATTTTGATGACCTCGATCGCCTTCATCATGGGCGTGGTGCCGCTGGTGTTCTCGAGCGGCGCCGGGGCCGAGATGCGCCACGCGATGGGCGTGGCCGTGTTCGGCGGCATGCTCGGGGTGACCTTCTTCGGCCTGTTCCTCACGCCCCTGTTTTACGTCCTGCTGCGCAGCTTCGCCAAGGGACTGGGCAAAAAAACCACCGTGGCGCTGGCCGCACAACCGGAAGGAAAAGCAGCATGAAAACGCTCGCAACGAAACTGACCCCGCTGCTGGCGGCCCTGGTGCTGGCGGCCTGCTCGAGGGTGCCCGAGCTCGGGGCGCCGCGGATCGAGATTCCGGCCGCCTTCAAGGAGGCACCGGCGCCGCTGCAAAGCGCCGACGGCGCGCGCTGGAAGCCGGCGCAACCGGCCGAGTCGCGGGCGCGCGGCGAATGGTGGCTCGCCTTCGACGACCCGGCGCTGACGGCGCTGGTGCACGAGGCGACGCGCGCCAACGCCAGCCTGGCGGTGGCCGCGGCGCGCGTGAAGCAGGCGAGGGCGCTGGCCGGCGTGGCGCAAGCGCAGCGCGGCGTGCAGCTCGGCGCC
>NZ_PXWF02000171.1 GCF_003011895.2 Massilia glaciei
CTGGCTGGAGGACCTGGTGGTGTAGGGCTCGTGGGCGGAACCCGTGGCGACAAGGCCGCGCCCGGCAAGGGCGCGGCCTTGTCGCATTCAGGCCCCGATTAATGGTTGAATAAAATCAATTCCCGCTCAGGAAGAACGCAGCTTCGCGGCGCGCGATGATGCCGCCACCCAAATCGCCGGGAAAATTTACCTTTCTTCGCTGCCAGTCAAGCATTTCTTAGGTTGTTTTTTTGTCGTCAGTGACGGCAAATAAAATGCGCTGGTGAAATTTTTGCGATGTTTGTCAAGGCAAATTGCCCTTTGCGCCGTCCCAAGTGGCATTAAAGAAAAATAGTTCCCCGATATTAATTCCGGTTGTTATTCAAGCACCGAGTTTTCCTATAGCATGTTGATCTGGTTCTATATATTGCAGAATTGCGAGCATGGTTTTAGATGCTGGCCAAGTTCTGCAATTCCGCCTGTCGTCGGGCGGATCGAATAATGCAAAATCCAAGCGGAAAAAACATGAAACCATTTTTCAAAAAGCACCTCGTCGCCAAACTTCGTGACGCGTTTCGTGTTGAGGCTCTCGAGCCCCGGGTGCTTCTTTCCGCCGACCCCATCTTGGGCGTCGCCAATCTGATTTTGCCTCTTGACCATCATAACGACCATGTCGCGCTCGATGCCTACACCGGCGCCCATGCAGGAGCGCTCGACCACGCCACGGTCGGCTATGCCCTGGCCGACCAGATGCTGGCGGCCACGGTGGCGCAGGCGCCCGCCAAGCTGGGCGCGGAGCCGAAGTTGTTCGATGTCGCCGCGCTGGCCCGCAGCCAGGGGGCGATGGACGGCCAGATGGTGGTCGCGGCCAACGACGTGCTCAAGGGCAGCGGCAAGCTGGATCTGTCAACCCTCAACTCCGGCATCGTCCAGATCGAACTCGGCGGCACCGCGCCCCTGGTACAGGCCGGCGAAAACATCTTCGAACTGGTGCCGGACGCCACCTCGCTCAAACTGTTCGCGCACACCGAGGTCCCGCTTGACGAGAGCATGGCCGGAACCAGCGGCGGCGCGGCCGCCGACATCACCGTCACCGGCAGCGAGGTGCAACTTGACGGCGCCGCGAGCAGCGCCGGGGCGGTGCTCTCGTTCGTGCCGCTCGACACGGCCAGCACCATCGTGTTCGGCGCCAGCGGCGGCGACGTCGCCGGCGCAATGAACATCAACATCGTCGACGTGGCCCAATTGCAGGACGGCTTTGACCAGATCGTCATCGGCAGCGACCTGGGCCATCACACGATCAACATCGGCAGCGCCGGTTCCAGCGCGCCGATTCAACTGAGCGACACGCTGGTGTTGCGCAATCCACTGCTGGGCGGCGAAATTTTCGTCAACAGCCCGCTGACCCTGACCGACAACGCCTCGCTCATCGTGTACGGCTCCGGCCACACCATGGCCTACGCCGACAGCGTGTCGGCCGAGGGCGACATTCTGATCCATGACTCGGTCGAGATTAACAGCAGCACCAAGGCCGTCATCATCACGGCCGGCAGCGACGGCAGCGGCCAGATGTCGTTCGGCGACGACAGCGGCATGTATTTCCGCGGCGTCCCAGGCGGCGTGCTCGACAGCGTCACCCTGCGCGGCCCCGACAACATCGTGTTCTCGGGCGACATCGGCAACACCACCGCGGCCAACGGCGCGATGGCGAACCTGACCATCGAGGGCGTCAATGTCAACGGCACCATCAACACGCCGGACGACATCACCTTCAAGGGCTCGGTCACGCTGGCCGGCAATCTAATCATCAACGCCTCGGGCGCGGTGGTGTTCAACAGCAACATCAACCTGGGCGGCGGCAACCTGACGATCCTGGGCGCGACCAGCGTCACCTTCGGCGGCAGCGTCAACGTCGGCGGCGGCAGCATCTTCATCGAGGCCGACGAGATCACCTTCGCCGGCGGCGGCGAGTCGGTAAGCGGCAGTGGCGCCATGACGCTGCGCCCAGCCACGATTGGCCTGAAGGTTGATGTCGGCGACCCGGCCGGCAGCTCCACGCTCGACACCCTCAATATCGACAACGCCGACATCACCCGCTTCGCCGACGGCTTCAGCAAGATCGTCATCGGCCACCAGGGCCTGGACGGCCATGCCGCCGCCGGCGCCGGCGCGGTGCGCATCGGCGCGGCCAGCGGGCTGCAGGCGCCCACCCTGCGCGACAACCTCGAAGTCTACGGTGGCAGCATCACCGTGGTCGACTACG
>NZ_PXWF02000172.1 GCF_003011895.2 Massilia glaciei
GGTCACGTTCGCCGAAATACGCATCTACGACGTATGGGGAGGGGCGACATTACTGTGCACGGTTTTCGCTCGACCTTTCGTGACTGGTGCTCGGAGGCGGAAGGCAATTCTTTTCCGCGTGAGGTTTGCGAGCACGCGCTTGCGCATAGTCTGCCCGACAAGGTGGAGGCCGCTTACAGGCGAGGCGATTTGCTGGAGAAACGCATCCTCCTGATGCAGTCGTGGGCCGACTATTGCTCTTCATTCAAGTCTTCGATCCGGTCCTGCTAGCGATTATGCATGCATGCACCCATTGTTCCACTTCGCTCTTTACCCATGCGGAAGAGCGGCCCTGCAATTTGACGGGTTTCGGGAATTCGCCTTTCGCGATCGCCTCGTACACGCTGGTTCGCGATCTGCCGCAAATTAGCAATACTTCTTTTAGGCGTATGAATCTGATGTTCACCGGTTGGACGGGGGTTCGGCGCAATCCACCCAAGATAAGTAAATAGTGCCTATCAGCAAGGCTTAAGCGTCATAGGTTTATGAGGCTTCGCACCCGCCTTTCTCGGTTTGTGCTGTGGTCTAATTTGCCCGGACACCTCAATAGGTGGAAAATCCACCCAACGAGGAGTATTACATGGCAAGAAAGCGTAAGACGTTCGACCCCAGCTTAAAACTGGAGGTCGTCCGCATGATCAAAGAACAGGGCCTGAGCGTGCAACACGTCAGCCAGACAATGGACATTGGCCCGACCGCGATTCGTCGCTGGTTAGAGCAGTACGGCGCAGAGCAAAATGGCCAGCCAGGAATTGGCAAGCCATTGACGCCGGAGCAGCAGCGTATCCGCCAGCTGGAGCAGGAAAACCGCCAGCTGAAGGGAGATGTTGAGATATTAAAAAAAGCATCGGCCTTCTTTGCCCGCGAATTGAAATGAGCTACCAGCTCGTTCAGCAGCTGCAAAAGGAGGCCACCTCAGTCACACAATGTTGCCGCGTCCTGTCGGTAAGTCGTTCCGGTTATTACGAAGCACAGCGTCGTTCTGCTAAGCCGGTTTTATGCAAAGCAAGCGTCCACCTGAAGGCCGCATTCACGGCTAGCCATCAGAGCTACGGCAGCCGGCGCTTGGTGACCGCGATGAAAAATCAAGGCATCGAGATCGGGCGCTACAAGGTTCGCAGTTTGATGCGGAAGGCTTCGTTAAAGCCTGTCGGGAAGCGTAAATTCATCCATACGACGGACAGCAAGCACGACTTGCCTGTTGCCGCCAACGTGCTTAACCGGCAGTTCAATCCGGTGGCGCCAAACATGGCATACGTCTCGGACATCACGTACATCCGCACCGGCGCCGGATGGCTGTATCTGGCTATCGTATTGGACCTGTACGCCCGCCGGGTCGTCGGCTGGGCCATGGCGCCAAGCATGCCTGCAAAGCTGGTCTGTGACGCCCTAAACATGGCGATCCAGCAGCGGCGGCCAGCCCCTGGCTTGATCGTGCATTCGGATCGAGGAAGCCAGTATGCCAGTGAGCTCTACCAGGACCTGCTGGACGAGCATGGCTTCGTTTGCAGCATGAGCAGGAAAGGCAACTGCTGGGACAATGCAGTTGCTGAACGCTTCTTCCTGAACCTCAAGATGGAGCGGGTTTGGCAGCGCCAGTACGCTAACCATACCGAGGCCAGGAACGACGTCGCCGACTACATCGTCAGCTTCTATAACTGTGAACGACTAAACTCAGCATTGGGCAATCTGCCGCCCACCGTCTACGAGCGGAAAATGGCAGTGCAAGAACCTATTGTTGTGTCCGGAATTACTTGACCACCGCACACATTCCAGGGTGAGTGATCAAGGACGTTGCTATCGGGCGGCATATTTCCTCTTGTCAATTTGTAAAAATTAAACTAAGCTGTTAGAAATTTTTTAAATGGCAATATTCAGTCGAAATGCTGCTGTTCAGTTTGTGTTCGCCCCGCTATAAAGTTACGCGCTTTCCAAAAAATATTATCCTCTTCACTGTATGCCCGCTGCGTGATACGTGCCTGTGACCGGTGCGCGCAAGCAACCAATTAAAGGACTTGAAGAACTTATGCAAAAATTAAACCGATTGTGGAGAGTTTTAACGGATGGAATTTCGCGGAGGATGAAGCAACCCGTTTTCCGAACTTTGTTACGAGATACTATCGTGGCCTTGATGCTCGTTAGTGGCGCGGGTATGAGTGGCGCCGGGACCGAAACCAATCCACCGGACTTAAGCGCA
>NZ_PXWF02000173.1 GCF_003011895.2 Massilia glaciei
GGCTGGGAGCTGTTCGAGATGATGCTCGCGGTCGCGAGCGGGAAGAAAACCTGGGCGGAGCACTGGAGGTTGCACAACGCGCTGACGTTGTTCAACCCGGCTCCGGTGACATAACAAACACGTCGTTCCCGCGGATGCGGGGATCCATACTGTGCACGCAGTTGCGCGCATCGCGAGAGACTGGAAAAAAGGTTCGCGTTGCGCGTACGGGCAAACTCAGCATGGGGCAAACGCATGCGTTTGCGCGTTCGCGGGGATGACGTTGGTACGAAAGCAAACAATGACAAAACCATTCAAACGCATTTTACTGACCGGCGCCGCCGGCGGCCTGGGCAAGGTTCTGCGCGAGCGCATCAAACCATGGGCCGACATCGTGCGCCTGTCCGACCTGTCCGATATGGGCGAGCCGGGCGAAGGCGAGGAGATCGTGCGCTGCGACCTGGCCGACAAGCAGGCCGTGCTGGCGCTGATGGACGGCGTCGACGCGGTGCTCCATTTCGGCGGCATTTCGACCGAGGCGCCGTTCGACGCCATCATGCAGGCCAATATCCTCGGCGTGGCCAACCTGTACGAGGCGGTCCACAAGGCCGGTGTCAAGCGCGTGGTGTTCGCCAGCTCCAACCACGCGGTCGGCTACTACCGCACCACCGACATGGTCGACGCCAGCATGCCGACCCGCCCCGACAGCATGTACGGCGTGAGCAAGTGCTTCGGCGAGTCGCTGTCGCGCTATTACTACGACCGCTTCGGCATCGAGACTGTCTGCCTGCGCATCGGGTCGAGCTTTCCGGCGCCGCTCAACAAGCGCATGATGACCACCTACTTCAGCTACGACGACCTGGTCGAGTGCCTGCGCTGCTGCCTAGCCGCGCCGCGCGTCGGCCACACGATCGCGTTTGGCATGTCGGACAACGCGAGCGCGTGGTGGGACAACCGCCACGCCGCCTTCCTCGGATACAAGGCGAAAGACAGCTCGTCCCGGTTCGACGGCATGTTCCCCGATTCGGGCGACTACCCCGCCGCCGACGACATCACCGCCACCTACCAGGGCGGCAAGTTCCTGCTGGACGGCCCGCAGTACAACTAGGCCGGCCATGACTGCCGTCTCTCTGCGCAACGCCCACCTGCACGCGCAGGTGTTGCCGGACATTGGAGGCGGCCTGGCCCGCCTCGACGCGATCTTTGATGGGAACGACCACCAGGTGCTGCGCGGGCTCGAGCGGCCGCCGGGCGCGCCGGCGCCCACGCCGTCCCAGTTGGCCTGCTTCCCTTTGCTGCCGTGGTCGAACCGCATCGGCGGCGGCGGCTTCGTGTTCGAGGGCAGGGCCATCGCGCTGGTGCCCAACCGCGCCGGCGAGCCTTGCCCGATCCATGGCGAAGGCTGGCAGCGGCCGTGGGAGGTCGCCTTCCAGACCGGCACCAGCGTCCACCTGGCGCTGGACCGGCGCCACGGCGCGCCGTTCTCGTACCGCGCGCAACTGCGCTACACGCTGCGCGACACCATGCTCGAGGTGGCGCTCGAAGTGCAAAACTGCGGGTCTGCGGCGCTGCCGTTCGGTCTGGGCCTGCATCCGTGGCTGCCGCGCACCGAAGGCGTGACGCTGCGCGCGCGCGCGCACGCCACGTGGCGGCGCGGCGACGACGGCCTGCCTCTGGAGCGCATCGCCATCCCCGGCGACTGGGACTTCAACTCCCCGCGCCCGCTGCCCGCGCAAGGCGTCGACAATGTGTTTGACGGCTGGGACGGGGAGGCCGAGATCTCGTGGCCCGAGACCGGCGTGCGGCTGCGCATATGCGCCGGCATGGCTTACTACATCGTCTACACAAAGCCGGGCGCCGACTTTTTTTGTTTCGAACCGGTCGACCATCTGATCAACGCCCACAACCTGCCGGGTGGACCCGCGGCCAACGGACTGAGCCTGCTGGGGCCGGGGCAATCGCTCGCGCGCACGGTGACATTCTCGGCCGGCGCGCTGGCCTGAAGTTGGTCCTGTGTCTTGCGATCGACACATTCTTTAACCAAAATATGAAACAGGGACAGGCCCGATGAAACCGCACCGTTTTGCGCTCGCATTGCCCATTTTGCTGGCCGCGTGCCAGGCCGCGCCGCCACAACCGTGGATCGCCGACCTGGGCAACGGCAGCTACCGCAACCCGATCCTGCATGCCGACTATTCCGATCCCGATGCGATCCGGGTCGGCGACAGCTACTACATGACGTCGTCGAGCTTCAGCAATGTGCCCGGCCTGCCGCTGCTGACCTCCAAGGACATGGTCAACTGGACGCTGGTGGGCCACGCCTTGCCACGGTTGGTGCCGGCCGCCGCGTTCGCGGCGCCGCAGCCGGGCAAGGGCGTGTGGGCGCCATGCCTGCGCTTCCATGATGGCAAATTCTGGATCTTCTATCCCGACCCCGACTTCGGCATTTACGTGATAACCGCCGAGCGCTTCGACGGGCCATGGAGCGCCCCGCACCTGCTGCTGCCGGGCAGGGGCATCATCGACCCGACCCCCTTGTGGGATGACGACGGCAAGGCCTGGCTGCTGCACGGCTGGGCCAAGAGCCGCGCCGGTTTCAACAATGTGCTGACCCTGCGCCCGATGTCGCCGGACGCGCGCCGCATCACGGGCGAGGGCAGGGTGCTCATCGACGGCAACCGGCTGCCCGGCTACACCACGCTCGAAGGTCCCAAGTTCTACAAGCGCGACAGCTACTACTACGTGTTCGCGCCGGCGGGCGGGGTCGAGGCGGGCTGGCAGTCGGTGTTCCGGTCGCGTCGGCTCGACGGTCCGTACGAGGACCAGATCGTGCTGGCGCGGGGTGGCACGAACGTCAATGGCCCGCACCAGGGCGCATGGGTGAGGGCCGCCGACGGCAGCGACTGGTTCCTCCATTTCCAGGACAAGCGCGCCTACGGGCGCGTCGTGCACCTGCAGCCAATGTCGTGGAACGCGGGCTGGCCTTTGATCGGCGCGCCGTCCGCCAAGCCGGGCGTCGGCGAGCCGGTAGCGGTCCACCGCAAGCCGCAAGGCTCGGGCGCCGCGGCTGCGCCGCCGACCGGCGACGAGTTCTCGCGCAGCGCGCTTGGCCTGCAATGGCAATGGAGCGCCAATTGGCAGGCGCACTGGTATTCGTTGGCCGCCCGTCCGGGCTTTTTGCGCCTGATGGCGCAGCCTCCCGCCCGGCAGGGGCTGCGCGCAACGGCGTCGGTGCTGTCGCAAAAGCCGCCCGCCCCCGAGTTCGGCGCCGAGGCGCTGGTCGAATTGCGCGCGCAGGGCGATGGCGACAGCGCCGGCCTGCTCCTCAATGGCTTGACCTATGCCTGGCTCGGTTTGCGCCGCAGCGGCGGCGCCACGCAGATCGTGTTTGCCCGCTGCGACACGCCGGCCACAAAATGCATCGAGGTGGTCGAAGCGCTCGGACCGGCCGGCACCGGGCCGGTCGCGCTTCGCGTGCAAGTGGCAGAGGGCGGTGTGGCGCGCTTTTCGTACAGCCTGGACCGGGGCAGTTTCACACCCGCGGGAGAACCGTTCAAGGCGGGCATGGGGCGCTGGGTCGGGGCCCAGCTGGGGCTGTTCGCGCATGGCCAGCCCGGCGCGTTCGCCGATGTCGATTATCTCCGGGTGGCGCCGCCCTGAGGCACCCTGGGGCCTGTGGACCAGCAGCGCGTCGCCAGCACTTTTTTCGCTTCGACTCCCTAAGCCGGACAGCCTTTTAGGGCGTCACCGACACGGAGATCTGCGGCACTCTCGGTTCCGCCGTATCGAGCACGAACGCGTAGGTCGCCTTTGCCGGCGCCTCGATCACCATGTTGGCGCCAACGGCTTCGAGCCGCTTCGGCTTGCCGAGCGCGATCGACTGGTCCTGGTGGAAGGCGCCAAAGTCGATCTGCTGGAAGTCCTCGGACCCGACCTTGAATTCATGGCGTCCCTTGTCGAGAACGAGCTTCGCCTCGAAGCGGCCGTTGCCCGCCTTTTCCAGCTTGTTGGCCAGGCTCCAGCCGTTCATGCTGCCGCGGACGTAGACCGCCTGGGTCGCAAACGGTGGCGCCGGCTCGGGTGCCAGCGGCGCCAGCGCAGCGATGTTCCTGCTCGCTTCGGCGGCGCCCGCGGCGCTGATGTGCACCTTGGTGAACTGGAGGTTGCGCACGCGCCCATTGCTGATCGTGAAACCGGTGCAGCCCTCGCCGTCGCGGCACTGGTATTCGACGCGCCCGAACGGATAGTCGCCGTTGAACGATGTCGGCCCCAGCTTGTCGAGCGCGACCTGCCCGCGCGAAAAGCTCAGCGTCAGCTTGCCGTCCTTGGCCGCCATCGTGTACAGCACGTGCAGCTCGTCGCTGTAGTATTCGCCCTCGAAGGCCCGCGCTTCGGCCATGCTCATGGTCGCACGTTCGACCCGCTTTGCCGGCATGGCGCGGCCATGCTGGTGCAGCACGCCGGAAGCGACCACGCCGCCGGCCGCTGGCGCGTCGAAAATGAACCGTGCATCGGCCGCCTTCAGGAAGAAGGCGCGCTCGCCGGTTGCGGCCAGCCGGTACTTCGGCTGCCCCGTCGCTTGCGCCATCAACTGGCCGTTCTCCTTGGTGAAAGTGATGACGAACTGCGGCGCGAGCGCGAAAGCGCCGACGAAGGCGTCGAGTTTCGCCGGGTCGATGGCAACTTCGGCGGGCGCCGGTTGCTTCGCTGGAGTCGCGCCGGCCGGTTTCGGCCCGAGCTGTTTCGCAAGGTAGATGTCGGCGACTTGGTTGACCAGCGCGGTGAAGTCGAAGTCGCCGGCATTGGCCAGGACCGCCACCGAAAAACGCTGGTCGGGGAAGCGCACCAGCTGGCTGCGGTAGCCGGCGTCCCCGCCCGCATGCTGGACCACGTTCAGGCCCCGGTATTTGTCGATGTCGAGGCCGGCCGCGTACCGGAGCGGGCGGCCGCCGGCGAGCGTGCCGACCTTTTGGACGTCCGCCAGCAGCGCTTTGCCGCCTACCTTGCCGTCGTAGAAATTACGGTCCCACAGCGCCAGGTCTTCGACCGTCGTGAACAGGCTGGTCGCGCCCACGTTCGAATACGACAGCGCGATGTACTGGTAGCCGCCGGCGGGCAGCGGGTCGTACGACATCGCGCGGCCCTTGACCAGCGTGCCGTAGTTGTCGTGGAAGTGCGTGTGCTTCATGCCCAGCGGGCCGAAGATGCGCTCCTGCGCGAACGCCGGCAGCGCCTTGCCCGAGACGCGCTTGACGATCAGCGCGAGCAGGGTGTAGCCGGTGTTCGAATACGCGAACTCCCTGCCCGGCGCGAAATTGAGCGACTGCTGGCGCTGCAGCAGGCGGAACACGTCGTCCTCGGTGATCACGTCCTCGAGGCGCCAGCCGGCCATGGCCAGCAGGTTCCACTGGTCGCGCAAGCCGCTCGTGTGGTGGATCAGTTGGGCGATCGTGATGACCTTGCCGAAGTCGCGCATCTCGGGCAGGTGTTTGCGGATGTCGTCGCCTAGCGACAGCTTGCCGTCCTGCGCCAGCAGGTGGACCGCGAACGCGGTGAACTGCTTCGACATCGACGCCACGTGGAACACGGTGGTCGGCTTGTTCGGCGCATCGTGCTCGATGTTGGCCATGCCGACGCCGCGCCGGTAGACGATTTTTCCGTCCTGGATCACGGCGACGGCGGCGCCCGGCATGCCGGGCTTGTCCCACTTTTCCAGTAGTTGGTCGACTTGCTTCGATGGGGGCAGCGGGGCGCTGCATGCGGCAGGGGTGATGGCGAGGAACGAAACGAGGAGCGAAAGCGTGAGTTTTCTCATGGTGCCGGATGGTTGGATTGGTCTGTCGCCCGCATGCGCTCATCAAAAGACATGCGGTGCAACACGACTATACCGCTGCGCGCCGGCTCAAGGCATGAAAATTTTCACTGGGCCGGTCATCCCACGTATGCATGCGACGCCTCCCCGCTGGCCGGTCCAGCCGTGCGCAAACTGGCCCGGGCGGCGCCGCGCCGGCCAGCGCCGCAGCGCGTTCACGGCTGGCGCAGCGTCGCCGCCAGCTCGGGGCGCAGGCGCACCAGTTCGCCAGCCACCATCGCCGAGAACAGCGCCGAGCCCTTGGCGCCAAGGTGGGTGCGGTCGAATTTGCTTTTTGGCGCGCCTTGCGGTTCGACGCCGGCTGCCGCCGCCTCGGCCGCCGCCGGCACCACCGGCGGCGGCTCCTGCGCCAGCAGGTCGGCTTGCCGCGTGCCCATCGCCTGCACCGCCGCGATGCTCATGGCGTTCAGGTCGAGCAGGTCGACCCCGGCGCCGCGCGCCACCCGCCGCACCGCCGCCGACCATGGCGCCAGGTCGTCGTGCAGCCAGCGTCCGCGGAAGCTGCGGCGCGTGAGCGGCGTCACCAGCACCGGCACCGCGCCCAGCGCGCGCACCTCGTCGGCATAGCGCGCCATGTTGGCGGGGAACTGGTGCACCAGGTCGGTCGAGCGGCCCGGCTTGCCCGGCTGGTCGTTGTGCCCGAACTGGACCAGCACGTAGGTGGCGCCGGGCGGGGTGCCGTCGGAAAGCAGCGCCTGCACCTCCTTCCACCTGACCTCGGCGCGGAAGCTGCCCGAACTGCGCCCGCCGCGCGCCAGATTGATGCAGGCGACCTCGGGCCGGAATCGCGCGCACAAGGCGTCGCCGTAGCCGGAGCGCGTGGCCATCGTCGAGTCGCCGACGAGGATCAGGCGCACCGGGGCGGCCGTTTGGGCGTGCGCCGCGGGCGCGAGGAGAAATAATGACAACCACAGGGCGGAACGGTGCATGCTGTCCTTCGGGGTGAGTGTGGCGGAAGGCGCGCGCGGCACGCCGGTTCGGTCGTCCTGGCGTCCGGTTCTGCATGCGGGGCAGAAACGGTGGCGCCTGGATGGTCGACCAATTTTAAACTGGTCGGACCACTCAGGCAAGCCTGGGCGGGGCGCAGTCGGCCGCGCGAGAAGGTGCGGGCGAGCAGCTGTCGTGTGTTGGCGCGCCAAAACATCGCCGGCGCGGCATCAGGGGCAGCCGAGCACCTTGATGTCCGGCGTGCAGCGCAGGTAGCGGGCGCGTATTTTCCGGTAGTTGCCGTCCGCGATCATGCCCTCGATGGCATTGTTGAAGTCGGCGAGGAAATGCGGCGAGACCGATTGTTTGCTGAATGCGAACATGGCCGTGTTGGTCGACACCACCACGCGGCTCGGACGCAACACTTCGCCAAGTCCCAACTGGCGTAGCTCGAGCTCGGCGCTGGCCTGGTCCGCGATCAAGCCGTCGATGCGTCCAAGCGCCATTATTTTCCACGCGTTGCGCCGCAAGGTGATGGGGGAAAGATTGCCCTTGAAGCGCGGGTTGGCCTTGATCGCATCGAATTTGTCGCCATACGAAACGCCGATTTGCACGCCTAGCCTGAAATTGGTGCCAAGCAGATACTCGAGCCGCGCGAAGCGGTACTTGGCGGCGACGCCCGGGCCCAGGTACAGCACATTGGGCGACTGTAGCGTCGGCGCCGAAAAATGCGCGAAGCGTTCGCGCTGCTCGCTGCGGAAACTGCTCGGCAGCACGTCGAGCCGGCCGGCCTCGAGTTCGACCAGCGCCCGCGCCCACGGCAGTTCGACGAACCTGGCCTTGCAGCCCACCCGCGCGAGCGCGGCGCGCGCGAGATCGGCGTCGAAGCCGCCGATCCGGCCGTCGCTGTCGCGGAAGGAATAGGGCGCGTCGTCAAACCAGCGGACGGTCTTGGTGCAAGCGAGCGCGTTGGCGGTGGGCAGCAGTGCCAGTATCAGTATTGCCGCGATTGTTTGCATGCGCGCCATGCTTGCGCCTCCCCATTGCATGCCACGCCGCGCCAACTGCGGCGATGGAGCCGTCATTGTACAGGGTGGCGGTGCTTGGCTGGAGGCAAGCGCGGCCCGTGCTCATGCAAAAATTTGGCCAACCGAACTATGCGCGGGCTCTTTGTCATTCCGCTCGGAGTGGAGATTTCAACGGCCGCAACTGGCGTTTCGGTATCGCGGCGGCGAACATGAGCACGCGCGCGGCGGCTTCAGCCTGCCGGCCGCGCAGCTAAGGCTCGCGCCTTGTTTTTTGACAGCGAATTCTCTATCATCCGCGGTGATTGATTTGTAGAAATGCAAATGACGATTGCTTGCGGTATTTTTCGGACGCCGCCTTTTGTGGAGAGTTCTTCAAGATGGAACAGCAACACGGTCCTGGCGCCCTGCGCACAAATCTTTATTGGTGGCTTTGCGTCGCCCTGCTCGGTGCCGCGGTCGCCATCGATGCCTACGATGGAGAACCGCTAAAGCTGGGCACCAGTTTGCTGCTGTTTGCCGGCTGCCTGCTCAATGCCTTGGTGCGCCCGCCCAGGTCGCGCGCCGTCAAGGCGGGCACGGGTGCCCTGTTGCTTGGCGCCGCCGGGTTGATGATTTACCGCCTTGTTGGTCCAGGCCTTTGACGCGTCACGGCGGCAAAGACGAGGCGGCGAAAGCCGCATTGATGGCGGCATACGGCGCCGCCGCCGCGAACAGGGGCTCGGAGCGGCCATCGGCGAGGAAGCCTGTGACCAGCGCCGTGGTGTGCGCCCACAGCGTTTGCGGGATCCACGAGCCGGCGCTGACCCGCCGCACGCCGAGCGCGCCCAGTTCGGGCGCCGAAGGCAAACCGGGCCAGGCGATCACGTTGAGCAACAGCTCGGTGCCGCCGGCGACCGCGCGCGTCTGGACCGGGTCGGCCAGACCGAGCGGGAACAGGCCGTCGGCGCCGGCGTCGCGGTAGCGCGCGGCCCGCGCCAGGGTTTCCGCGACGCGCGCTTCGGGCGGCACCAGCGCGCGGTAGAAGACATCGGTGCGGGCGTTGATGTAGAGCGATACGCCGAGGCGGTCGGCGGCGCGGCGGGCCGCGCCGATCTTTACGCAAAGCAGGTCGGGATGCGCGGCGCCGTTCTGGAGATTGATCCCCGCCACGCCCAGATCGATCAGGCGGGCGACCATCGCGCCGACCTCGGACGGGTCATCGGAATAGCAGCCCTCGATATCGGCACTCAGCGGGATCGTGATCACGCGGGCGATCGCGCCGATGCCGGCCACGTGCAAGTCGACCGGCAACAGGTCGCCGTCGCGATAGCCGAGCGACCAGGCGAGGTCGGCACTGGTGGTGGCGATCGCGCGCGCCCCGAGGCTTTCGATCAAGCGGGCGCTGCCGGCATCCCAGGCGTTCGGGAGCATCAGGGGTTGGGCTCGTTGGTGCAGGGCGTGGAAGGCGGGGGACATGGCTTCTCCATAGAAAAGCCCAGTGTAACAATGGCGCTGCCGGATGATAATGGCTATAAAATGCTTACATTCATTCGTATGGGGAAGCAATGAGGGAGCCACCATTCCATCTGGTCCGTGCGTTCGTCGCCGTCGTGGAGCACCACAGTTTTGCCGGCGCGGCCAAGGAACTCAATATGACGGCCTCGTCGGTCAGCCGGCTGGTCAAGGCGCTCGAGTCGCAGGTGGGCGCCAAGCTGATCAACCGGACCACGCGGGCGATGTCGTTGACCGAACCGAGGCAGCGCTATTTCGACGATTGCGCGGGCGCCTTCGAACGGCTGCGCGGGGCCTACGAGTGCCTGCGCGACGAGCAAGTGCTGCCGCGCGGCACGCTCAAGCTCAGTGTTCCCGTCGCGTTCGGGCGGACCCAGGTCGTCCCCCATTTGTCGGCCTTCATGCAGGCGTTTCCGTGCGTCGAGATCGATCTGCTGGTGACCGACCGCTACGTCGACATCGTCGCCGAGGGCGTCACCGTGGCGATCCGGATCGGCAGCATGCCCGACTCGACCTTGGTCGCGCGCAAATTGCTGAGGAACCGCAGGATACTGGTCGCGGCGCCGGCCTACCTGGCGCGCCACGGCGTTCCCGCCAGCGTCGACGAACTCGGCGGGCACCAGTGCCTCGTCTCGACGGCCAGCCACGACGGCGAGCATTGGCGCCTGAGCGGGCCCGGCGGAGAACGCCTGTTCGCGCCGCGCGGCAGGCTGCGCTCGGACAGCGGCGACGCCGTCAAGCGCCTCGCCATCGACGGACTCGGGATCGCCTTCCATTCCGCCGTCACGATGGCCGATGCGATCGGCTCGGGCGAGCTGGTGCAAATTCTTGGCCAGTGGAGCGGCAGGGAAACCGGTGTGTATTGCGTGTTTCCGCCGCGCGCGCCCGGCGCCGCCGCGCTCGCCTTTGTCGATTTTTTGCAAGGCCGCTGGCACGACAGTTTCGCGCCGGACTTCCTTTGAACTTAAACGCCGCCCTTGGCGAGCAGCGCCATCGCGTCGTACCGGGCCGCGGCCCTGGCGAAGGCTGCGTTGGGTGTAGCCGCCGCGCCCGGGCCGAATTCCTTTTGCACGGCCGCCTTGTTGGCGTCGATCCAGTGCACCGCGCGCTCCAGATTGGCCATCTGGCGCTGTTGCGCGTGGCCCGTCGCGGTCAGGCTGTCGACGGTGCCGACGAACGCGGTCGCAAAATCGGTGATTGCCGCGGCATGGCCGGCCTTGTTGTCGGCCAGCGCCGCGTCCAGTTTGGCGTGGTCGACCGCGGCCATCCCGGTCTTGGGATCGGTGCTGATGCCCAGCGTCGCCAGGCCGCCCCTGACGCCGGCGCCATGGCCGTTGAGGATGTGGCCGATGTCGCGCGCGGTCGCGAAGCGCGCCCGTGCGGCCTCCCAGCTGCCCTCGAGGATGCCGCCGGCGGCGAGCTCGGGCGAGAAGCGTTCGACGCCGCCGTTATAGCTGGCCACAAAGTTGTCGAGCGCGCCCTTGAGTTGCGCGTTTGGGGTGTGCGCGTCGACGCCAGTCAATTGGCGCGCGGCGTCCTGTTGCAGCGCCAGGCTGGTGCGCATCTGCGCGAGCTCGGAAAATTGCGCCTTGAAGCTCACTTCGACGCGGTTGAGCACCGTCACCATGTTTTGCCCGGGCTGGCTGAACGGGCGCGACGAGTCGAGCCCCGTCGGCGTGGTCGGGGTCGGCAACCCGAGCGCCGTGAACAGGGCGCTGTATCGGTCGAGCACGCCGCGGAAATCCGCGCCACCCGCAGGCGCGGGCAGGGTGCCGCTGAAGCGATCTGGCAGCGCGCCTTCGCCGAAGCCGCCGGCGGCCGGCGGCGGGGAGCGGCCCTGGGCGGCCGTGTTGAACAGCGACGCCAGCGCCTGGCCCTTGAACTGGGCCAGGTTGACCGACAGCGCGGCGGCGTTGATGGGTGAAATCGGCATCGGAACTCCCTCGGCGCGAAGCGCACGGTTCTGCATTGCAATTGCATTCGAGCATACGCCGCGGGCAGGCCGGATTCGTTACGATTGTGTAAGTGAACGTTGCAGGGCGGTATTCGCCCCGCCGGGGCATCCTTCCCCACTTGCTTGCTTCCCTCCTTATTTGCGCATCTGCAGGGCCAGTTCGAGCTTGGGGTCGAGCTTGTAGATGTCGTCCGAAAACAGCGCGCGTCCGGTTTGATCGCTCATGGCCGTCGCGTAAAACAGCACCACCGGGATCACCTCCTTGAGCTTGACGGTCTTCAACGGGCCAGGTTGCATCGCCGCTTCGACGTTTTCCTGGCTCCACTGGGCCGCGTCGCCGAGCACGAAGGCGGCGAGTTCCACCGGACGCTCGACCCGGATGCAGCCGTGGCTCAGGTCGCGGCGTGCGCGGCTGAACAGTTGCGGCGCCGACGTCGAATGCAGGTAGATGTTGTCGGAATTGGGCATGGCGAACTTGACGGCGCCGAGCACGTTTTGCTCGCCCGGGCGTTGCCGCACGCGCACCCTGGCGCTTTTGATCGCCTCCAGAGCGCCGTCCGCGCCGACCGTCTCGACCTTCCCGCCGCTGCGCGAGACCAGTTCCATGTCGTTCTCCTCGAGGTACCGGGGATTGCTCGCCAGCTTGGGAATGATCTCCCCGAGCTCGATGCTGCGCGGAACGTTCCAATACGGATTGAACTCGAGATAGCGCATCTGGCCGATGAACAGGGGCGTCTGCGTCTTGACGGCGGTGCCGACGATGACGCGCATCTCGAGCGGTTCGGCCTTGGTGGTGCTGTCGAAGGCCCACAGGCGGTAGGACGGCAGGTTGACCGCAATGGTGCGGCCCGGCCGCAGTTGTGGCAGCACGCGCAGGCGCTCGAGCGTCAGTGCCAGCTGGCGCGCGCGCTGGTCGGGCGGCACGGCGAGCGCCTTCATGGTCGCGGGGCCGAGGGTGCCGTCCTCTTCGAGTCCGTGGCGCGACTGGAAGCGCTTGAGCGCGTCGGATAGCTCGGCGGTGTAGGCGTCATCCTTCTCGGGCGCGGCGCCGGCGGGCAGGTCGCCGAACAGGGCCAGGCGCGCGCGCAGGGTTGGCGCGCCTTCATACGGGGTGCCGGCGACCAGCTTCTTGCCGCGCTTGATCGGCGGCAGCGCCTGCCAGTCCGGGTTGGCCGAGGCCAGTTGCCGGTACTGGCCCAGGGTCGTCATCACGCGCCGGTACAGTGGAAACGGCGGCTCCGCCGCCCCTGAGAGCTGCGCCACGCCGTTGGCCTTGATGGCCGCCTTGATCTGTTCGACGGGATCGAACGCGACCAGCCGCGCGTCCTCCGGCTGGGCCGCGAAGCCCGACTTGAGGCGGCCGAAGCGCAAGTCGCCCAGATATTGCATCACCGCGGTGCTCAGGGCGATCTCGACTTCAGCCGAGTTGGCCGGGGTCAATCCGTTGAGTTGGGCGGAAATGGCGTCGACTTGGTAGTCGGCGCGCGCGAGGCCGTGCGCCTCGGCCTCCTGCAGCAGTGACAGCGCCGCCTTCGCCTGCTTGAGGCCGTCGCCGATCCACAGCGGCGAGTAGGCGCCGGCCTCGTACAGCCGCGGCAACAGCTTCTGGGCGTCGAGGGGGCGGCTGGGGAAACGGTGGGGTTTTTGGCTGGCGGCGGCGGCGCGTTGTTGTATCTCGGCGTTGAGGGCGGGGACGGGGACGGGAGCGGCGGCGGCCGGCGCGGCGGCGGGGGCCGGGGCGGGCTTTGGCGCGGCCGTGGCTGGCGCTGCGGGCGCCTGCGACGCCAGCAGCAACAGAAGGAGGCCGCTGATGACGCTTTTGCTAACTGCTTGCATGCCGGATGTTGGCTTCGTATGGTCCATATTCTTAGTCTCTCGTGGACGATTGCTTCGGGGGCCCGCGCGGGTGCGCGTGTTTTAGTTGGGACAAAGCTCAGTGCTTGTGCCACTCAGCAACTAGTATCAGGCATGCAAATACATTTGCCAAATAAGATTGTTTCCAATTGAATCCATGTGGTTTTGCGGAAAGTGAAAGAGGGCTTTTCCGGCGCTTGCAATCGTCGCCACAATGCCCGATCATTCTGCCCAGACGTTCCGACCGGGACGACCAACTCACGGAGGCATCAATGGTGGCAGTAAATCGGGACATGCTTGGCGGCAAAAAACTTGCCGGCATGTTCGTCGCATTGGCAATGGCGATCGGTTTCGGCGCGTCCGCGTCGGCGGCCCCGGCCGAGGAGAAAGTGCTCAACATTTACAACTGGTCCGACTACATCGCCGACGACACCATCAAGAATTTCGAGAGGGAGTACGGCATCAAGGTACGCTACGACAATTTCGACAGCAACGAAGTGCTCAACTCGAAATTGGTCGCGGGCCGCACCGGCTACGACATCGTGGTGCCGACGGCGCAATGGGCGCGCCAGCAGATCGACGCCAAGCTGTTGCGCAAGCTCGACAAATCGAAGTTGAGCAACCTGGGCAACCTCGATCCTGCGATCCAGGCCAAGCTGGCCGCGCTCGACCCGGGCAACGAACACCTGGTCGACTGGCTGTGGGGCTACACCACGGTCGGCATCAACGTCGGCAAGGTCAAGGCCGCGTTGGGGGGCATGCCGATGCCCGGGAGCGCGTGGGAGCTGCTGTACAACCCGAAATACGTGTCCAAGCTCAAGTCGTGCGGCGTGTCGTTCCTCGATTCCCCGTCGGAAGTGCTGCCGACGGCCTTGCACTACCTGGGCAAGCCGGCCTATTCGACCAACGCGGCCGACTACGCCGAGGCCGGCAAGTTGTTGAAGGCGGTGCGCCCCAGCGTGACCTTGTTCAGTTCGTCGGGCTACATCAACGACCTGAGCAACGGCGCCCTGTGCGTGGTGCTGGGCTGGTCGGGCGACATCAACATCGCGCGCCAGCGCGCCCTCGACGCCAAGAACGGGCAGGTGATCGAGGCGCTGGTGCCGAAGACGGGCGCGCCGCTGGTGTTCGACACCATGGCGATCCCGGCCGACGCGCCGCACCCGGACAACGCGCACCTGTTCATCAACTACATCCTGCGCGGCCCGGTCCACGCGAGCCTGACGAACAAGGTGTTCTACGCCAATCCGAACAAGGCGGCGACCAAGCATGTGCGCAAGGACATCGCCGGCAACAAGAGCGTGTTCCTGGCGCCGGACGACTTGAAGCGGATGATCGCGCCGGCGGCCGTGCCGAACGACATCCGCCGCGTGATGACGCGCACCTTCACCCGCTTCAAGACCGGCCGCTAAACGGGCGGTTTGGAAAGCGAAAGCGGCAAGCGCCCCGGGGCCTTGCCGCTTTTTTTCTCCCCAATGTTCCGCAACCCCAATCTTTCAAAACAACCGGGGTCTGACCCCACTTAAGGAACACAATGTTCCGCAACCCCAATCTTTCAAAACAACCGGGGTCTGACCCCACTTAAGGAACATTTAGCAAGTGGGGCAGACCCCGGTTGTTGAAAGCGAGGGCGCCGGACGCATCGCGCCCCTGTCGGCCTTGATTTGGTTTAACATTTCGTAACCGGGGTCTGACCCCAGTTACGCAGTTACGAAACATTTAACCATCGGAACCATCGGGGCAAGCCCCGATGCAATCCGTAACCGGCCGGCATCCTGTGTCGCGTCTACATGCGCGGCGCGCCGAGCACGGGTTCGGGCACCGGCTCGCATTGCAGGTAGGAGGTCTTCCCCAGTATGCTGTAGCTGGCGGTCATTTGACCTGTGCGTCTGTTTATGATCTGCTCCTGGACGCCTTGCGCCCTTCCTAAATTGGTGATTGTTCGCCAAACGTATTCGTCGGGCGAGATCGAGCATTCCCTTCTCTCGAAGGCCAGCACACTGATGCATTCGTTTTCGCGCCACCCCTTGCCCGGATTCCAGTGCTGGACGACATTCTGGTCGATCTTGTAGATGCCAATCGCACCAAGGTCGATATCAACGCCCGGCTTGGCCTTGCATTGCACATACGATGGCGCCGCCAACACACTCGCCGCCGTCATCGAAAGCGCGAGAAACAGGGTGTTTTTCAGATTGTGCATGAGCAGTGTGTGAGTGAGTTCGTGGCTGCATTCTTTTTCAAAAATGCAACTTAACGCTACACCAATCCCGGGTCGAGTCAAGCCCCCCGAAAGGCGGGCTGGAGCTGGGCCGCGAGGCCGCAGGCGCGCTTCGCTTTCAGACCAGTTCGGGCGACATCACCGCGCGCAGGCTCAAGCCCTCGGGGTCCTGCGGCTCGCGCTGCACGAACCACCAGGCGTTTGCCTGCTTCATGTTCCAGTACTGGGGCGCGCCCGACAGCAGCAGCGCCGCGACCTGGCCCAGCGTCGGCTGGTGCCCGACGATGAGCACCGGATCCTTGTTCGACGGCCAGTTGGCCACCTGCAGCACCTGCTCGCAGCCCGCGCCCGGCGCCAGGCCCGGGTGGATCTTGAATTTGCGCCCCAGCCCCTCGGCCGTCTGCACCGCGCGCAGGGCGGGACTGACCAGGATGCGGCAACTTTCGGGCAGCTGGGAGTTGAGCCATTCGCCCATGCGGCGCGCCTGCTTGTGGCCCTTGGCCGTCAGCGGGCGCTGCAGGTCTGGCTCGCCAAAATCGGCTTCCGCGTGCCGCAACAAGATCAGATCCATGCCGTTCTCCCGGTTCGTTTGCGCTGGTGTTGCCTCGGTTTTCAGTCAGTCTGTTCAATCGGCCTCGGTCGCGCGCGCCCCGAGCGCCTGCATCAGATGGCGTTGCGCCGAAAACGCGAGTTGCTTGCCGCGCACCCGGCGCCGTTTGTATTGGCCGTCGGGTCCAAGCTCCCACGCGTTCGAGTTGTCCTTGAGGTAGGGGGTCAATCCCTCCGTGATGACACGCTTCTTGAGCGCCGGGTCGAGCACGGGGAAGGCGACCTCGATGCGGCGGAACAGGTTGCGGCTCATCCAGTCGGCGCTGGCCAGGTAGACGTCGTGCGCCAAGTCGTTGCGGAAATAGTATATCCGGCTGTGCTCGAGGAAGCGCCCGATGATCGAGCGCACCTTGATGTTCTCCGACAGGCCCGGCACGCCCGGCTTGAGGGTGCACGCGCCGCGCACGATCAGGTCGATCTTGACCCCCTCGTGCGAGGCCGAGTACAGCGCCCGGATCACCGAGTCGTCGACCAGCGCGTTGACCTTGACGATGATGCGCCCGGGCCGCCCGGCGCGGGCGATCTTGGCCTCGTTGCGGATCGCCTTGATGATCTCGCTTTGCAGCGCGAACGGGGCCAGCCACAGGTGGGTGAGCTTGTGCGGCTTGGTCAGGCTGGTCAGGTGGATGAACACCTCGTTGACCTCCTGGCACATGGCCTGGTGCGCCGTGAGCAGGCCGAAGTCGGTGTACAGGCGCGTGGTGGTCAGATGGTAGTTGCCGGTGCCGAGGTGGCCGTAGAAATGTAATCCCTCCGGCTCGCGCCGGATCACGAGCGCGAGCTTGGCGTGCGTCTTGAGGCCGACCACGCCGTACACGACCTGCGCGCCGGCCTGCTCGAGCTTGTCGGCCCAATTGATGTTGGCCTCCTCGTCGAAGCGCGCCATCAGTTCGAGGATCACGGTCACCTCCTTGCCCGCGCGCGCGGCCGCCATGAGCGCCTCCATCAGGTCCGAGTGCATGCCGGTGCGGTAGATGGTCTGCTTGATGGCGACCACGTCCGGGTCGTGCGCGGCCAGGCGCACGAAGTCGACCACGGTCTGGAACGACTCGAACGGGTGGTGCAGCAAGATGTCCTGCTTGCGCAGCTGGGAGAACAGGTCGCTGTGGGCGACCTTTTGCGGCGCGCCCGGGAAGAACGGCGCAAAGCGCAGCGAGGGCTCCTTGACATGGTCGATCAGCTCGGCCAGGCGCACCAGGTTGACCGGGCCGTCGACCGCGTACAGGCGGCTTTGTTCGAGGTTGAACTGGTCGAGCAGGAACTGCGACAGCTCGGCCGGGCAGTTGCGCGCGACCTCGAGCCGCACCGAGGTGCCGAACTGGCGCCCGGTCAACTCCCCCTTGAGCGCCTGGCGCAGGTTCTTGACCTCGTCCTCGTCGACCCACAGGTCGGAGTCGCGCGTGACCCGGAACTGGGAATAGGCGAGCACCTCGCGCCCGGTGAACAGGTCCTCGATGTGCGAGTGGATGATCGACGAGAGCAGGCAGAACGAGGCGCCGCCCTCGGACAGTTCGTCGGGCAGGCGGATCACGCGCGGCAGCACCCGCGGGGCCTTGACGATGGCGATCGCGCTGCCGCGCCCGAAGGCGTCCTTGCCGCTCAGCGCGATGATGAAGTTGAGGCTCTTGTTGACCACCTGCGGGAACGGATGGGCCGGGTCGAGCCCGATCGGGGTCAGCAGCGGGCGCACCTGGCTCTCGAAATAGTCCTTGACCCAGGCGCGCTGGGCGGGGTTGCGGTCGGTGTGGCGCACCAAGCGCACGCCCTTGGCCTGCAGCTGGGGCAGGATCTCGGTGTTGAGCAGCGCGTACTGGCGCTCGACCAGTGCGTGGCATTCCTCGCCGATGCGCGCCAGCGTGGCCACCAGCGAGGGGTGGGCCAGGGCGCCGTCGGCGCTGCCCTGGGCCAGGATGCTGGCCACGCGCACCTCGAAGAACTCGTCGAGGTTGTTGCTCACTATACAAAGGTAGCGCAGCCGCTCGAGCAGCGGGATGGCGCGGTCCTCGGCCTGGGCCAGCACGCGCCGGTTGAACATGAGCTGCGACAGCTCGCGGTCCAGAAAGATGGCTGGTCTGGGTGTTTCCGGGGGCGCGTTCTTCATTTTTTTCTTCATGGTGGGGACTATCGTAGCGCAAGTTCCGCCGTGTTGTCCTAAAAGCATGGATCCTTGTCGCATTTCGATCCTGCCATAGGGAAAGCCTCGGGGGTGCGCCGCCTGAAATTGTAGTGTAGTGGGGAAATATGACTCCGCCGTGACGCGGCGCGCCCATCGTGTGACAAAAATTTCACGGGGGGAGGGCGGCGGGAGCGATTAAAATTGCGATGTCACGCTATTTGGATCATGTCATAAACCCGTCATATTCGCCCGGTAGACTGCGCAGCATTGGCGGGAATCATCCCTCCACAACCCAAAGGACTTGGAAAATGCGAATCAAACTGTTGCTAGCCTCCTTCGTAGTCGGTGCCTCCGCGGCCACGGCGCCCTCATTCGCCGCCGACGTGACCGGCGCCGGCGCGACGTTTCCTTACCCAATCTATGCCAAGTGGGCTGAATCCTACAAAAAAGCCACCGGCAACGGCATGAATTACCAATCGGTCGGTTCGGGCGCCGGCATCAAGCAGATCAAGGCCAAGACGGTCGACTTCGGCGCGTCCGACATGCCGCTCAAGGCGGAAGACCTCGACGCCGCCGGCCTGATGCAGTTCCCCGCCATCATGGGCGGCGTGGTGCCGATCATCAACCTCGAGGGCGTCGCCCCGGGCCAGCTCAAGCTGACCGGCCCCGTCGTCGGCGACATCTACCTGGGCAAAATCCTCAAGTGGAACGCGCCGCAGATCGCCGCGCTCAACCCCGGCGTCAAGCTGCCCGACGACGACATCACCGTGGTGCACCGCGCCGACGGCTCGGGCACGACCTTCCTGTTCACCGACTACGTCTCGAAGACCAATCCGGAATTCAAGACCACGATCGGCAGCGGCACCGCCGTCAAGTGGGCCACCGGCGTCGGCGGCAAGGGCAACGAGGGCGTCGCCGCCCAGGTGCAGCGCATCAAGGGCGCGATCGGCTACGTCGAATGGGCCTACGCCAAGAAGAACAAGATCGCCCACACCCAGCTCAAGAACAAGGACGGCGTCTACCTGCAGCCTGACGACGACAGCTTCAAGGCCGCAGCCGCTTCGGCCGATTGGACCAAGACCCCGGGCTTCGGCGTGGTGCTGACCGACATGCCGGGCAAGGCCAGCTGGCCGATCACGGGTGCCTCGTACATCCTGATGTACAAGAACCAGGCCGACGCCGCCAAGGCGCGCGAAGTGCTCAAGTTCTTCGACTGGTCGTTCAAGAATGGTGACGCGGCCGCCGTCGAACTCGAATACGTGCCACTGCCCGACAGCGTGACCAAGCTGGTCTCCGACGCCTGGAAGGCGAACCTGAAAGATGCTTCCGGCAAAGCAATCTGGTAAGCACAACAGTTAAAAAGCGGTAACCGGGGCGCCAAGCCTGACTGCCTTGAACGGCGGCCAGGTCTGGTGCCCCGCACTAACATTCCGATCCAAAACTGTCTGTTTTAGAAGATACAATGAGTGCACATACAACAATGACCTTGAACACCATGCGCGAATTGCCCGACACCGAACAGGCCAGGACCGAACAGGCCAGGACCGAAACCGCCAAGTTGCAGTCGACCATGCGCAGGCAGCGCTGGCAAGATTTTATTTTTCATAAAGTGACGATGCTGTTCGCGGCCTCCGTGCTGCTGGTGCTGCTCGGCATCATCGCCTCGCTCGTCGTCAGAGCCGCCCCCGCGTTCAGCGAATTCGGCCCCGGCTTCATCACCACCATCGAGTGGGATCCCGTCAACGACAAGTACGGCGCCCTGATCGCCATCTTCGGCACCGTCGTCACCTCCTTCATCGCCCTGCTGGTTGCGTTTCCGATCAGCTTCGGCATCGCCCTGTTCCTGACCGAGATCTGCCCGGTCTGGTTGCGCCGCCCGATGGGCACCGCGGTCGAACTGCTCGCCGGCGTGCCGTCGATCATCTACGGCATGTGGGGCTTGTTCGTGTTCGCGCCGCTGTTCGCCGACCATGTGCAGCCGCTGCTCAAGAGCACCCTCGGCGAGCTGCCATTCATCGGCGTCCTCTTCAGCGGCCCGACCATGGGCATCGGCATGCTCACCGCCGGCCTGATCCTGGCCATCATGATCATCCCCTTCATCGCCTCGGTGATGCGCGACGTGTTCGAAACCGTGCCCGCCGTGCTCAAGGAATCGGCCTACGGCCTCGGCTGCACCAAGTGGGAGGTGATGCGCAAGATCGTGCTGCCCTACACCAAGATCGGCGTCGTCGGCGGCGTCATGCTCGGCCTCGGGCGCGCGCTCGGCGAAACCATGGCGGTCACCTTCGTGATTGGCAACGCCAACAAATTGTCATGGTCGCTGTTTGCGGCCGGCAACTCGATCTCGTCGACGCTGGCCAACGAATTCGGCGAGGCCGAGTCGGCGCTGCACGTGTCGTCCCTGTTCGCGCTGGCGCTGATCCTGTTCGCGATCACCTTCGTCGTCCTGTCGGCGGCGAAAATCATGTTGGCGGGCATGTCCCGCAAAGAAGGTGTCAAATGAGCCAGGCCGCCATCAAACCCCAAATCAACCGGGTCTACCGCAAACGGCTGCTGGTCCACCGCTTCGGCATCGCGCTGTCGGTGCTTGCGATGACGATCGGCCTGGCCTTCCTGATGTGGATCCTGTGGACGCTGCTGCTCAAGGGCATCGTCGGGATCGAGGGCCTCGGACTGACCTTGTTCACCGTGGACACCCCGGCGCCGGGCAGCGCCGGCGGCCTGCGCAACGCCATCGTCGGCAGCCTCATGATGGTCGGGCTGTCGACGCTGATCAGCACCCCGATCGGCATCCTGGCGGGCATCTACCTGGCCGAGTACGGCGAGACCAACAAGTTCGCGCAGCTCACGCGCTTCGTCACCGACATCATGCTGTCGGCGCCGTCGATCGTGATCGGCCTGTTCGTGTACGCGCTGTACGTGGCCAAGGTCAGCCATTTCTCGGGTTACGCCGGCTCGATCGCGCTCACGATCATCGCCGTCCCCGTGGTGGTGCGCACCACCGACAACATGCTGCGCCTGGTGCCCAACAGCCTGCTCGAGGCCGCGTTCGCGCTCGGCGCGCCGCGCTGGAAGGTGGCCACGCTGGTGCGCCTGCGCGCCGTCAAGGCCGGCGTGATCACCGGCGCGCTGCTGGCGCTGGCGCGCATCGCCGGCGAAACGGCGCCCTTGCTGTTTACCGCGCTTAACAACCAGTTCTTCAGCCTGAACATGAACGCGCCGATGGCCAACCTGCCCGTGGTGATCAACCAGTTCGCGATGAGCCCGTACGACGACTGGCGCGACCTGGCCTGGGCCGGCGCGCTGATCGTCACCTTCAGCGTGCTGTTGCTAAACATCCTCTCGCGCACCGTGTTCTCCCAGAAGACCCCGAAATAATTTTTGCGGACAAAAACCATGAATAGCCAAATGCCCACCATCGCGCCGGTCAAGAACAAGACGATCGAGATCTCCAAACTTGACTTTTTCTATGGCAAGACGCAAAGCCTGAGCAACGTCAACCTCGACATCCACGAGAAACAGGTCACGGCCTTCATCGGCCCGTCCGGCTGCGGCAAGTCGACCCTGCTGCGCACGCTCAACCGCATGTACGACCTGTACCCGGGCCAGCGCGCCACCGGCAGCGTGCTCTACCGCGGCAAGAACATCCTCGACGCCGACCAGGACGTCAACAGCCTGCGCGCCAAGGTCGGCATGGTGTTCCAGAAACCGACCCCGTTCCCGATGTCGATCTACGAGAACATCGCCTTCGGCGTGCGCCTGTACGAGGACATGTCCAAGGGCGAGATGGACGAGCGGGTCGAATGGGCGCTCAAGAAGGCGGCGCTGTGGGGCGAGGTCAAGGACAAGCTCGGCAAGAGCGGCCTGTCGCTGTCGGGCGGCCAGCAGCAGCGCCTGTGCATCGCGCGCGGCGTCGCCGTCAAGCCCGACGTCCTGCTGCTCGACGAGCCGACCTCGGCGCTCGACCCGATCTCGACGGCCAAGGTCGAGGAGCTCATCAGCGAACTGAAGCAGGACTACACGATCGCCATCGTGACCCACAACATGCAGCAGGCGGCGCGCTGCTCCGACTACACGGCCTACATGTATTTGGGCGAGCTCGTTGAATTCGGCGAGACCGACCAGATATTCATGAACCCGGCGCGCAAGGAAACCCAGGATTACATCACCGGGCGCTTCGGCTGATGGACGGACAGGGCGCGCGGCGCCCCGCACCGCAGCACGCACCGCACGCAACGCACGCACAGCACAACAAGACCCCACGACGGAGAGCAGCATGATAGGCGAACATTCATCCAAACAGTACGACCACGAATTAGAAACGATCCGCTCCAAGGTGTTGCTCATGGGCGGCATCGTCGAGACCCAGTTCCTCGACGCGATGGCGTGCTTTCGCATCGGCAACCCGGAGCGCGCCGACCGCGTGATCGCCGAGGACGACGTCGTCAACCAGCTCGAGGTCTCGCTCGACGACGCCTGCAGCCACCTGATCGTCAAGCGCCAGCCGACCGCCAACGACCTGCGCACCGTGATGGCCACGATCAAGGTCATCACCGACCTCGAGCGCATCGGCGACGAGGCCGCGAAAATCGCGCGCACCGCCAAGAGCCTGCACGGGCGCGGCACCCCCGGCCTGAACCATTTCGAGATGGTGCGCACGATCTCGACGGCCACCTCCGACATGCTGCACGACGCGCTCGACGCCTTCGCCCGGCTCGACGGCAAGGTCGCGCTGCAACTGATCGCGCGCGACGCCGTGATCGACCACGAGTTCCGCTCGATCATGCGCAACCTGATCACCTTCATGATGGAGGACCCGCGCACCATCTCGTCCGCGCTCGACACGCTGTGGGTGGCCAAGGCCATCGAGCGGATCGGCGACCATGCCAAGAACATCGCCGAGTACGTGATCTACGTGGTCGAGGGCAAGGACATCCGCCACACCAAGCCGAGCGCGCCGGTGCTGCCGGACCAAGGGGCGAACTGAGCCGATGGCGACCGGAAAAACCACCGTACTGATCGTCGAGGACGAGCCCGCGATCGTCGAGCTCGTCAAGTTCTCGCTGCGCGAGGCCGGCTGGGACCTGTGCGCCGTCTCGAGCGTGTCCGAGGCCTGGGATTTCCTGCTCCAGCGCACGCCGCAGATGATCTTCCTCGACTGGATGCTGCCCGACCAGACCGGCCTGCGCCTGCTCTCGCGCATCCGGCTCGACCGCAACTTCCAGGACATCCCGGTGATCATGCTCACCGCCAAGAGCATGGAGGAGGACAAGCTCGCCGGCCTCGACACCGGCGCCGACGACTATGTGACCAAGCCGTTCTCCCCGCGCGAATTGCTGGCGCGCTCGAAGGCGCTGCTGCGCCGCAAGAGCCCCGAGCACGCGCAGATGGTGATGTCGGCCGGCACGGTCGAACTCGACCCGGTCAGCTGCTCGGTGAGCATCGGCGGCGAGCGCATCGACATCGGCCACGCCGAGTTCAAGCTGCTCAAGTTTTTACTGGCGCACCGCGAGCGCGTGTTTTCGCGCAGCCAGCTGCTCGACAAGGTGTGGGGCGACCACGCCGTGATCGAGGAGCGCACCGTCGACGTCCACGTGCTGCGCCTGCGCAAGGCGCTCAAGGCCTCGGAGGGACTGATCAAGACCGTGCGCAGCGTCGGCTACATGCTGTCCGAGAAGTAGGGCCGGCGTGAATCCGACCCTGCTGTTCTGGATACCCGCGCTGTTGCGCATGGGCCTGATACTGGCCGGCGCGGCCGTGCTGTGGTGGCTGTTCGGGCTGGTCTACGGGCTCGCCGCGGCGCTGCTGGCGGTCATTTTTCTGCTGTTCGTGCAGTTGCGCTACCTGAACCAGCTCGGGGTCTGGCTCGACGAGCCGCACAGCGCGCGCCTGCCCGACGGCTGGGGTTCGTGGACCGAGATCTTCGCGCGCCTTTACCGCCTGCGACGCGACGACGAGCGCAACAAGGCCGAGCTGACCGAATGGCTGGCGCGCTTCCGCCAGGCCATGCATCTGCTGCCCGACGGCGTGGCCATCATGGACGACGTGCTGTTCCTCGAATGGTGCAACCCGGCCGCCGAGCGCCACCTCGGGCTCACGCTCGAGCGCGACAAGGGCATGCGCGTGACCAACCTGATCCGCCATCCCGACTTCATCGACTACATCATCCTCGGGCGCTACGAGCAGCCGCTCACGCTGGCTTTTCGCGACCGCAAGCTGATCTGCCAGATCATCCCGTTCGAGAACCGGCGCCAGATCCTGGTCACGCACGACGTCACCGAGACCGTGCGCATCGAGGAGATGCGGCGCGACTTCATCGCCAACGCCTCGCACGAGCTGCGCACGCCGCTGACGGTGATCGTCGGCTTCCTCGAGATCGCCTCGAGCGACATGATGATCGACGCCGAGACGCGCGCCGCGCACCTCAAACTGATGACCGAGCAGGGGCACCGGATGCAGCGCCTGATCGAAGACATGCTGACCTTGTCGCGGCTCGAATCGGTCGACTATCCGCTGCGGCGCGAGCGCGTCGACATGCGCGCGCTGGTCGAGGAGATCCTGGGCGAGGCGCGCGCGCTGTCGGGCGGGCGCCACACCATCGGCGCCACCGTCGACGGGCCCGACGTCAACGGCAGCGCCGAGGAGTTGCGCAGCGCCTTCGGCAACCTGGCCTCGAACGCGGTGCGCTACACGCCCGAGGGCGGCAGCATCGCGCTGGCATGGCGCGACGGGCCGGGCGGGCCGCGCTTCGTCGTCACCGACACCGGCATCGGCATCGACCAGTCGCACATCTCGCGCCTGACCGAACGCTTCTACCGGGTCGACAAGAGCCGTTCGCGCGAGACCAAGGGCACCGGGCTCGGGCTGGCGATCGTCAAACACGTGCTGCTGCGCCACGGCGGCAACCTGAGCATCACGTCGGAGGCGGGCAAGGGCAGCAGCTTCATCGCCAACCTGCCGGGCGGCTAGCCGGCCGCCGGGGGCTTGCGCAGCTTGCAATCGCAAGCTTGACGCCTTGCGGCGGCGACCGGGAGCGACACATGGCGATTGCCGCCAAGCCCTACCTGCAATCGATCTCGATCCGCGCCGATGCGCAGCCCGACTTCGACTCCCACCCGGCATCCCATGAGCGCAGGCATTGTTTTGTAACCGGGGTCTGACCCCACTTACGAACTGTTCCGCTATCGGGGTCAGACCCCGGTTGCGAAACATTGCTTGCGCGGGAGGGACATCGTCTCTACCAGCCCTTGAATCCAATGACTTTTTACCGTCCAGCAAGCCGCGTGCGCTATCGGGGTCTGACCCCGATTAGGGAAGATTGCATAACTGGGGTCAGACCCCGGTTACAAAACACGGTCGACTTCGAAGCAAGTGCCAGTTTTTTTTACTTGCAGTTTATAAAAGATTTTTCCAGGCGTGGGGAGAACGGTGCGGTCAAGCGTTTTGCCGTGGTGTTGAAATCGCGCCAACCGGCGAATCCGCCAAAATGCGGTGGGCTCGGCGCGTCGTCTGCGCCGGCCTCGCCATCGGTGGCCGGTCACGCCTGGTTGAAGCGCGGCGCGAACGGCTCCAGGTCCACCCTGGCGGCGTTCGCGATGAAGGAAACCGCGTGGTAGTTGCCGACCAAGGCGATCAGTTCGATGATTTGCGCCGGAGAATAATGCAGCGCCATCTCACTCCACAGGCCGTCCAAAATGGTTGAGCTGTCGTGCAGTTCGTCGGCGGCCTTGAGCAACATCGCCTCGTGTGCGGGCAGGTCGTTCGGTCCGTTCGTCAACGTTGCCGCCACATCGGCCGCGCTCAATGTCGCCTGTTTCGTGAACAAGGCGACGTGTACGCCCCATTCATACTCCGAGCCGCAACGGGCGCAGGTGCGCATGATGAGCAATTCGCGCGCGCACGTCGATCGACCCCTTGTCGAGCAAATTGCTGGCGAACATGCGCTCGATCACGCGCGGATTGTGTGCCTGCGTCCGGAAAATTTTCAGCGGCTCCATGCCGGGAGGCAGGAACTTGGCGAATGCCGCCGCGACCGGATCGGCAAACGGGGCTTCAAGCGGGACTATTCTGGTGCTCGACATACGGATCTCCCTGAGGTGGATGCTACAATCGGATAATGCTACGAATAGTGTAGCATTACGCTACGCTTAACGTAGCATCGGGAGAGTTGATGGCCGCACCAAAACCAGGCGCGCCGGTGCGCTGCTCCGACACCGGACGGCCGATCATGGCCTTGCTCGATCTGCTGGGCCGGCGCTGGGCGATGCGCATCATCTGGGAGTTGCGCGACACCCCCCTGACGTTCCGGCAATTGCGCGAGCGCTGCGACGCGATGTCGCCGACGGTGCTCAATCAGCGCCTGCACGAGCTGCGCGAGACCCTCATCATCGAAACGGCGCAGGCGGGCGGCTACACCCTGAGCCAGTCCGGAAAAAGCTTACTGAAGGCCATGATGCCCTTGCTGCAATGGTCCGAGGAATGGCAGAAAATGCTGGTCTCGGCAGAATCGGAGACGGATCTATAACTTCCAAACAGCGGTGCGCCCATGCGAAGCGGGTCGCCGCCGCGCGTTGTTTACGCCCGAATCGATTGGCAAAAAAATGGCAAGCGCCACGCGTGCGGGGGCGCGGGTATTTTTATGGCAGCACTATGGAAACGTTTATAATTTAACTATTGATCCAGATGGTTCCGAGGGAAACTCGACCAGCTGGATGAATATTTAAGACCCGAAGCCGTTCTTAACCCAGCAAACAACCAGGACATTCATGAAAATTTCGCACATCGCCATCGCTACTGCTTTATCCGTCGCCGCCGGCCTCGCATGCGCCCAGGCGCCAGGCGCCTCGTGCGACACCAAGAGCAGCGCCACGCAGCGTGTCGCCCGTTTTGACGCCGATATGAACGACCTGCGCGCAGCACAAAAGCAGCGCGAAACCGTCGTGCAAAAACAAATGGACGACATCGGGAACAGGATGGTCGCCAGCAAACGCTGGACCAAAGCGCAACGTGGAAGCTTTCTGGTCAACGTAATGGGCGAGCCGGCGATCGCGAAATTCGAAAGCGACAAAATGGCGATGTTCGGGAAGTTCATGGAGGCCGGTCCCGCATTCGAGAAATCCAAGAAGCAGGGCGATCCGACCAAGGCCTGTGCGGCCGCCAACAGCATGTATTCCATGCTCGAGCAAATCGGCAAGATCAACGACCAGGAGTATGCCCTGATGCTCGAATCGATGCAAAAGGCCGAATCCGGCAAGAAGTAATCCGAAGGCAGGGCGCGGCGATGCCGCTGCGCCTGGCCTGGCCGTCCCCTCTTAAAGGAAAGCGACTCCATGAACATTCCAGAGAAACTGCGGTCGATCACATCGTCGCTGACCGAGCGCAGCAGCGAGCGCAAGCGCTTGCGCGGTCCGGCCAATCTGTATTACGCGATCGCCGATTCGATCGGCATGCTCGACGCGCAGGCTTGGAAAAACCTGGGCGACGCGTCCGGGTTCTTCATGTCGCACGCCTATCTCAAGGCCTTGGAGCATGTGCTGCCGACGAACTTGTCGCCCCGGTACGCGATGATCTATAGCGGCGAGGGCGCCGACCGGGTGGCGGTGGCGGCGCTCTATATGCAGATCGCCGAGATCAGCCTGGCGCAGGCGCGCCCCGAGAAGAACTGCGCCGATGCCGTCGCCACCCCGCTGGAACAGTTCGCCCAAAAGGCCAAGCAGCGCGTGCTCACCTGCGGCAACTTGCTGACATTCGGCCAGCACGGCATCGCGTTCGCGCAGGGCGTCGATCCGAAGCTTGCCTGGCACGGCGTGGCCGAGGTGCTGTACCGCGTGCGCCAGGCCGAAAAGCTCGCCGGAAAAACCCAGTTCATCATGATCAAGGACTTGCACGCGCCATTCCTCGAGCAAGCCGCGCATCTGGAGAACCTCAGTTACCGCTACGTGGAAACCGAGCCCAATATGTTGTTGACGCTCGACGCGGGGTGGAAGAACCACGACGACTACCTCGCCAGCCTCGCGTCCAAATACCGGACCAAGGTGCGCAACGCCATTTTCAAGACGATGGAGGAGGCGGGCTGCACGGTCGAACATGTGTCGGACCTGGCGGCGATCCAGGACCAGATCCACCTGCTTTACAAGGCGGTCCAGGTGAACGCCGATTTCCGCCCGATCGAATTGCAGCCGCATTATTTTCCCGCCTTGCAGAAGGTCGCGGGCGAGCGCTTCCGCTGCAGCGTGGTCAAGCGCAAGGACGCGCTGTTGGGCTTTTTGATCTCGGTGGCCGATGGCGACACCTCGATCGCCTACCACATCGGATTCGACCGCGCGGCGGCGGCCGAATTGCCGATCTATTTGCGCCTGCTGCACGCGGGCATCGCCGATGCGATCGGCATGGGGTGCAAATCGATCTCGTATGGCAGGACGGCGCTGGAACCGAAGGCCTCCCTCGGCGCCAAGCCGCAGACATTCGGCGTCATGGTGCGCCATACCCAGCCGATCCTGAACAAGGCGATCAAGCACTTCCTGCTCAACATCGATCACGACGACGCGCCGGAACGCAGCCCGTTCAAGAAGGCGGCCAAGGCGGGCGTCGACGCCGCCGGCGCCGAGTCGGTTTGACGGTATCGCGCGTCACGCGCCCGTCATACGCGGGAGGCAAAATGGGGCATTCGAGTTGGACGCTTGAATATCTCCTTTCAGCCCGCGCCCGCAATGGCGCGGGCGTTTTTTTGCGCGCCTGATATTGCTTGAGCGTCCAGGTCGATGGGCTGCCGCCGCGGCGCCGGGGAATCGTTCAGCGCTTCGGATTTTTTTTCGGCGTCTGCCGCGCGCGCGCCTTGTGCGCAGCCTGGAACGCGGTTCTATATTGCTTCCAGTCGGCGATGACCTGGTCGCGGTAGCTATGCGCATAGGCGAGCAGCGGCGGGCGCCAGGAGGCGGCGTCGGCGGCATGGGCGATCCACGCGTCGGCATCGGCCGCGCCCTCGCGCCCGCCGGCGCGCAACTGGCCCCAGGCCAGGATCTCGCCCATGCTGCGCATCACGCCTTCGAGACGCTGCGGTTTGCCGTCCCAGGTGTCGAGGGCCAACCGGTCTTGGCTGGGCAGCAATTCTTGCAGCACGTAGGAGCGGGTGCCGATGCTGACGGCCTCGAGGAATGCCGGCTCGATCGCTTGGACCCGCTGCCCGATGGCGACCACGCGCTGCGCCTGGCTGCCCCATGCCGGCTGCTGGTGGGGCAGATACGGCGCGAGGGCAGATTCGGGCGTGTACTTCAGGTCGAGCAGAAAATGGCCCTCCGGGGCGCCGCGCCCGCGTACCAGAATGACGTAGCGCTCCAGTCCAAGGCTGCCCGTGCCGGCGATGCGGCGCGCGACGTCGAGGACCTTGAAAAAAGCCGGGTCCTGTTGCCGCTGCGCGTAAGTGGCCATGAATGCAGCGACTTTTTCACGCTCGGCTTTGGTGACGGGCAAGGCCTTGGCGGGGTCGAGCCGCAATGTGCGCTTGCCGTCGACGAGTTTGCTGCGCTCGTTCAAGAAACCGACGCGGCCGCGCGTCTTCACACTTTGCAGCAGTTCCTTCACCATGCCCCTTGCCACGGGCCGCTCGACCCAGCGCGGCTTGCCTTTGGCCAGCGCGGCCACGTAGGCGTCCAGAAAGCAATTGCACAGGTCGGTCGGCAATTCCGGGCCCAGCCCCAGCGACTCCGCGGCGACCAGCACGCTGACCAGGAAGCGGGACAGTTCCCAGTTCGCCGGCGCCAGCACCGCCTCGCCGAAGTCGTTGATGTCGAAATAGGTCAGGCGGTTGTCGCCCTTGTAGCTGCCGAAGTTCTCCAAATGGAGGTCGCCGCAGATCCAGGCCAGCGGCGCCTGGCCCTGTTTCATGGAGTCGGGAAAATCCTGGTAGAACAGATGGCATGTGCCGCGCAGGAAGGTGAACGGGTCCTTGGCGAGGGCCTTGTATTTCAGGCCGACCCGTTCGGGCTCGCGGTCGGCGTTGAAGGCGGCGACGAGGCCGGCGACATTGCGTTCTTGTATTTTATGCATCGTGTTGTCCTTGATGAGCAATGCCGAAATGACAGGGTACACGCTTCGGTCCTTGCAGCGCCGCGCGCGCTTATTTGAATGCGCCGGCCGGCGCGCCCGGGCGTCCGATCATTGGTGGGTCTCGGATTGCGGGGCGCTGCCGCGGCCGCCCAGCATGGCGCCACCGGCAAGGATGGTAACGAGCACGCGATGGAGGCGCGATGGCGACTTGTCGATGATGGTGGAGTGGATTCGCGTGTGTGCCGCTGGCATGGGTCCCGTCAGTACGTCAGGTTCAGCTGGTAGATCGCGGTGGTGCCGCTGACCTCGTTGCCGACGATCAGAAGCGGCTTGCCGTTCGGGGATTTATCGGCCATCACCAGTGCCAGACCCTCGGGGCCGCGGTCGCCCGTCGCGCCGGTGCGGGTGTTGAGGTAGGTCGCGAACACCGGCGCGGTGGGAACGCTCACGTCGTACACGGCCACGCCGCCGATGCGCTCGAGGCCGACGAAGGCGAAGGTCTTGTCGCCGAACGCGCCGACCACGACGCCTTCTGGCTCCGGTCCCTTGCTGGCGCTGCGCCCGTCGAGGCTGTTGTTGTCGTGGCTGGCGTTGAACGCGACATTGGACAAGGCCTTGGTGCGCTGCTCGAGTTCGTCGCCGGAATCGTAGACCCGCACGATGTCGGTCGACCAGATCGAGAACGAGCGCGCCCCGAACGAAAACAATTCGCTGCATTGGCCGAGCGCGTTCTTGCCCGTCTTGCCGCCGTTCGGGGTGCTCGTCACGCGCAGCCGGCCCAGGTTCGAATCGAACAGCAGATTGGCCGCGTCGGCGCCGAACACGGCCGGGTCGAGCCCGAGCGGGCAATGCGCGCGCACCCGTACCTCTTCATCGAAGCCAGGCCAGTCGGCGCGCGCGTCGCCCTCGTTGGCGGTGATCAGATAGCTGCCGCCTTTGACGCTGAACATGGCCATGCCGTCGGGCAGGTACATGCCCTTTACCGGCTGCGGCGCGATCTTGATGGCGGGTGTGCCCGAGTTGGTGTTGGTGCCGCCGTCCTCGTCGCTCGCATCCATGCCGGCGCCGGCCACGTTGTGGTTCTTGAAGCCGAGCGGCTTGACCGAGGTGATCTTGGCGCCGGCGATGTCGACGAGCGCGATCGCATTGTTCTCCTGCAGCGTGACATAGGCGGTCTTGCCGTCGGCGGCGACCACGATGTACTCGGGCTCGAGGTCCTGGGCCGCGTTCGCGCCCGGTCCGTAAAGGCGCACGCCGGCGTTGCGCAGGTCCGCCTCGCGGCCGATGAAGTCCTTGAAATGGGCCGTCGCGACGGTCGGGGTGCCGCCGCGGTTGACCGTGATGACGCTGACCGAGCCCTCCGGATCGACCGAGTCGGCCAGGCCGTAGCTGTTCGGCTCGCCCTCGTTGGCGACGAGCACGCTCTTGCCGTCGGGCGTGAACGCGACCATGTCGGGCAGGGCGCCGACGCCGACGGCGTGCAGGAATTTGAGGTCGGCCGCGTTGTAGAAGGCGACCACGCCGGGCGCGGTCTTGACCTTGGCCTCGACCGCCAGCGCGACCAGGCCGTCGTGGATCGCCACGCTGTTGACGCCGCCGCCGAGCGCGGCCACGCTGATGGTGCCGAGCAGTTTTGGCGCCGATGGCGTGGCCAGGTCGAGCACGTCGACCGAGCCGTTGGCGCCGTTGACGACGAACAGGCGCTTGCTGGGCGGGTCGTAGGCGGTGATTTCGGCCGCGCCGGCCGCGGCGCCGTCGTAGGCGCCGATCTTTTCGAGCGACAGCGACGTCGGTGTCGGCGCCACGTCGCTGCCGCCGCAGGAGGCGAGCATGGTCAGTGGGAACAGCATTGCCAGCAGGTGGCGGCGGGTGGGGATGGTCATCGTGTAAGCCTTGCGCAGTGGTCGAAAACTGCGATTATTGCAACGCTCGATGACGTGCTTATGACATCGGCCAAGGTCTTTCGGCGGGCGACGGCGAACGCAGTCGGCGCTAGCGGAATATGGCGCGCTTTAAAATGCGGCCGCGGCCAGCACCCTTGCCGAGCGTTGCAAAATGCCAACCGCGGGAACATCGGTGGCGCCGGCTGCGCCATGGCCGAACGCCGTGGCCGGCCTGCGGCGCCGGGTCGGCCACAGGTCTTGCTGCAGCCGGTGGGCCGCGAGGACATGCTCGACCTCGTCCCAGAATTTGCGTGTGTTGCCTTTGATGGCGTCGTAGTAGATCAGCATGCCGCCGGTGATGGCGTTGGCGCCGACCGAGATCACGCCGTCGACATTGGCGAGCGCGGCGAGCACCCGCTGGCGCCGTCCCGCATCGTGTTTGAGCTCGCTGAAGCGAAGCCGTAGGCGTCCAGCCTGCTGTTGGGGGTGTCCGTTCATGTCGTTCCTCCTTTGCGTGCCACCACAGTAGCAAGGCAAGATGACGCGGACATGACAGATGCAATTATTTGGCGGGGGCGCTCGCGGTCAAGTCATCGCGTTGGCCTCGGGCGCTGCAGGCGGGTGATGGCGATGCCCATCAGCAGGCCCCAGAAGGCGCCGCCGACCCCGAACAGGGTCAGGCCCGAGGCCGTCACCAGAAAAGTCACCAGGGCCGCGTCGCGCCCGGCCTCGTCGGCCAGCGCCGTCGCCAGGCTGTTGCCGATGGTCGAGAGCAGGGCCAGGCCGGCGATGGCGAGGATCAGCGATTGCGGGAACGCGATGAGCAGGCCGGCCACGGTCGCGCCGAACACCCCGGTGGCAAGATAAAAGGCGCCGGCCCAGATGGCTGCCCGGTAGCGCCGCGCCGGGTCGGGGTCGGCGTCCCGGCTCATGCAGATGGCCGCCGTGATCGCGGCCAGGTTGAACGAAAAGCCGCCGAACGGGGCCAGCACGAGGCCGGTCAGGCCGGTCCAGCCGATCAGCGGGGCGGCCGGGGTCTGGTAGCCGTTGGCGCGCAGCACGGCCAGCCCGGGCAGGTTCTGCGAGGCGAGCGTGACGATAAACAGCGGCACCCCGACCCCGACCATGGCCGCCGGCGAGAACACCGGCATGGTCCACACGGGCGCGGCCAGTTGCCAGCGCACTTGGTCCATGCGGACCGCGCCGCCGGCGAAGGCGACCGCCAGGCCGGCCAGCAGGGTCAACGGCACGGCGTAGCGCGGCAGCCAGCGGCGCGCGGCGAAGAAGGTGGCGATCATCAGCGCGACGAGCAGCTTGTCGGCGGCGAGCGCGCCGAACGCCGAGGTGCCGAAGCGCAGCAGCACGCCGGCGAGCATCGCCGCGGCGACCGCGTTCGGGATGCAACGCATGATGCGTTCGAAGCCGCCGCTGACGCCGGCGATGGTCATCAGGGCCGATGCGAGCATGAAGGCGCCGATCGCCTCGGCCATCGGCACGCCCACCAGGCTGGTCGCGAGCAGGGCGGCGCCAGGGGTCGACCAGGCGGTCAGGACCGGGCTGCGGGTGGCCAGCGACAGGCCGATGCAACTGAGCCCCATGCCGATCCCGAGCGCCCACAGCCACGACGATAGCTGCCCGGGCGTCGCCCCGGCCGCGTTGGCGGCCTGGAACACGACCGCGGCCGAACTCGTGTAGCCGACCAGCACGGCGATGAAACCGGCCGATATGTGTGAAAAATGCTGGTTGCGCGCGGCGCGGGAGGGTGATTCGCTCATGACGGTATCCATCTGGTTGACTAAAACGTGCGTTATAGCGCACGAAATCAGCATAGCATCGTGCGTTATACTGCACAACGATCCAGCCTCAATAATTTGCCCCGCACCATGTCCGAAACCAGCCCGAGCGCGCTATCGTCGTATTTGTCGCAAACCTTGCGGGCCCTGCGTGCGGCGCGGGTCTGGAGCCTGGAGCGCGCCGCGCGTGAGACCGGCGTGAGCAAGGCGATGCTGGGCCAGATCGAGCGCGGCGAATCGAGTCCGACGATCGCCACGCTTTGGAAGATCGCGACCGGCTTCCAGTGTTCCCTGTCCGCGTTTCTGGCGCCGTCGGCCGGGCAGGCGCCGGCCACCTTGTTGCGTTCGGCATCTAGTCTTCGCGGCAAGCCGGCGAGCGATGAAATGCTGCTCGCCCCTTTGTTCCCGTACGACGCCGGTTTGGGTTTCGAGATGCTGGAGCTGACGCTCGGTCCCGGCTATGAGCGCCTGTCGGATCCACACGCGGCCGGCGTGATCGAGCATGTCATCGTTGTGCGCGGCGCGATCGAAGTACTGTTTGACGGGGGGTGGCAAGCCTTGGCCGAGGGCGACGCCGTGCGTTTTGCGGCCGACCGTCCGCACGGCTACCGCAATACCGGAACGTTGCCGGCGCTGTGCCACAACCTGATTTGCTATCTGGGTAGCACGGCACCGCCAATTTATTTTCCATAAACCACCGGATTCAACAAAATCCCTTGGATGGGCTCCGACCCGGGCTCCGACCCGGGGTCAGACCCGGGGTCAGACCCGGGGTCAGACCCCGGTGGCGCGTCAGGCGGCGACGCCCTTCAAGCCGGCAGCCACCTTCACCATGGCCTGGTTCTTTTCCTTGACCAGCGCGTCCAGTTGGACCATGAGTTTTCTCGCCGCTTCGGCTTGCTTGGCGCTCTTGACCTTGACCGCGAAGCGCTTTTTGATCACGCCGTCCTTGCCTTTCGGGTCGACGGTGTTGAAGGAAAAGACCAGCTCCTTTCCCACCGTGACCTCATGGCTGCCGCCGGTCGCGGTTTTGTGCGTGACCGTCTGCGGCGGTATGTAGGTCCCGTCCGAGGCGTGGGTGCCGCTCGTGGAACTGGTCGAATAGCTGTAATTGAGGCGCGTTTCCTTGATGTTTTCGACGCTCATGCTTGCCGAGAAGGGCGTTGCGAAGTACCGCTTGCCGTCGAAAAATAGGGCGATCGGGGAGACCGCCTGGCGCGGATCGATCACGATCTTCAGCTTGCCCACGAAGCAAAAAACGGTATTGCCCCGGTAGGTTTTTTGATAGCTTTTTTTATCGCGGATGCAGAACAACACCAATGCCAGGCCCAACAGCGTTGCCTGTATCGTGCTTGGGAAGGTGAGAACGTAGAGCAGCAGGAGATCCATATCGACTTTCAACGGTAACGCACAAGGCGCAGCAGCAGCACCACGGCGATCGTGCCGAGGTTGATCATCAGCGTCACATACAGCCAGTGGAAAATGGTGCCCCGGTTGGCCTCGGGCGCGGCCAGGTTGGTCAGCTCGCAGCGGCTGGTTTTCTCCTTGCCGATCGGTGTCGCGGCGACCAGTTTGTAGTCGGGCGCGATGCCATATTGGCTGTCCTGGCCGGCGAGCATGCGGCAAACGTCGTTGGCGGCGGTCGCGGGCGACTTCAGGGCGCTCGGGTTGTTGCGGATGCTTTCGAGCGGCAGGTAGCAAAGCGGCTTCTTCCCGCGGGTGCAGCGCCTGAGCTTTTTATAGGCCGCCTGCGAGGTGAACAGCTTCGCGAGCGCGGGTTTGGCGAGAATGGCCCGTTCCTGCGGCGCCAAGTTGGGGCGCTCGATCATCGCCATCGGGTCGTACAAGGTGGCGGTGTAGGCCGCGGCCGCAAAGCCGGCCAGAAGTACCCAGCGCGATAGCAGATTGGACGGGGGAGCCTTGAACTTGCCGCTGTTGTGCGTCGGGTACAGATCGGCATAGGGCTCGCTGTGGCGGGGCGCCAGTTCGACCGTTTTGATATAGCTGTTTTGCAGGGCCAGGATGTAATGCTTCCTGATCGTCTCATCGGTTGGGCCAAACATGGGGTTCCTGATCCTGAAGGTGTCGTCGGCGTGCGCCTATTGCGCCATATGATGCACGAGACCATGATAAATTGTCAATCTGGCATTGATGATGTCTGCCGCGAGCGTCCCGACCCGAAAATTTTTTTCCGGTTTCCGGCCCGGCCCGCGAATAGTGGTTATCCCGCCGCGCTTTCGTGTGCGCGCGGGTCGATCAACCATCAACCATCAACCATCAACCACTATCAGGAGCCCGTATGGACGCGAACGTTCAAACCCTGCTGGACCATTTTGAATCCGAGGGATTCCGCACCGAACTCGATAGCGACGGCGATATCCGCTTCAAATGCGAGGGCCTGGGTTTTGTGCTGTGCTTCGACGCCAAGGATCCCGGTTTCGGCAAGCTGGTCCTGGCCAATGTGTGGGAAATCGAAACCCCGGCCGAGTTGCAATTGGCACTCGCGGTGCTCGACAACATCAACCGCAAGGTCAAGGTCGTCAAAGGCCACACCCAGCGCGACCAGGTCTGGTTCACGGTGGAGCTGTGGTTCGACCAGCAGGCGCGCTGGACCGAGTATCTGCGGCGCGCCATCCGCGGCCTCGGCCATGCGTTGACGATGTTCGCCGCACAGATGCAGGAGGCCAATGCTGCCAGCCGCGCGGCGGTGGCAAAACGTGCAAACTGATTGTTTTGGCCATTTCATGTCAATGTCTTACAATTGTCGCGAAGAAAAACACATCGATGGCCCAGCGGGCGCCGCCGCCATTCTCCAGGAGCCTAGAAGCATGCATGAGCAGCCTTACCCCACAGCCCGGACAGGTTGCGGCCGTGTCTGAACCAGATCTGAATAACGCCGAGCTGACCGCGCTGTTGCGCAAGTTCGGCCAACCGCGCGGGCGCGGGCGCGATCTGGACGCGGCGCACACGGCGTTCTACAACTGCCTCGAGAAAAAGCTGGAAAAGCAGGCCCTGCAGTCGACCCGCTACAACGCCGATGTCGCGAAGGTGGCGGTGCAGGAGGCGTGGGTCAAAATCGTGCGCAGCGCGCACAGCTACGACCCCAAGCTGGCATCGGTCGAAACCTGGGCCAAGCTGATCACGCGGCAATGCGCGATCGACCAGTTGCGCTTGCTGTACAAGGACGGCAAACTGATCGAGGAGGACGGCGGCGACTTCGATTCGTTCGCCTGTCCTTTGCCCCCAAGCGCTGACGCGCTGTACCAGAAACAGGTCGAGCGGGCGGCCGCGCTGTGCATCGAGGCCTTGCCAAGCGGTAAGCGCAATTACCGCCTGGCGCTCGAGTTGGCGCTCGACCCGGATCTGAGCTACGCCGACATGACGTGCCGGCTGCAGGAGCAGGTGCAAGGCGATCTCATTCTCAACACCGAAAGGGTGCGCGGCTGGGTCAGGCATGCTACCGAATTGATGCGTACCTGCCTGGACCAAAAGCTCGGTTGGAACAAGGAAGGGCGCACCACATGAGCGGCGATTCGACGCGTTTCCGGGAGCTGTGCTTCCTGTTCGTCTGCAACAAACTCGACGATGCCGAGACGGCCTGGATGCATTCGATGTTGCTGGCCCTCCCCGCGCTGGCCGCCGAGGTCGCCGACAGCGAGGCCGCCGCCGCGCATGCGCGCGCGGGCCTTGCGCACAGTTACGCCGCGGCCGCGCCCTTGCTGTCGCTCGCCGAAATGATGGCGGCGGTCAATCAGGGCGGGCCGGCCAGGCTGGCGCGCCCGCGCGCCTGGATCGCGCAGGCGTGGCGGGTGGCGCCGTCGCGGGCCTGGGCGGCGGGGGCGGCGGCGATGCTGGCGCTCGGTCTTGGCGTGCAGACCTACCGTCTCGAGACGGTCCGGGTGGACGCGCGCTGGCGCGGCGCGTCCGATTCCGCACAAGCGGGCCGGCAACTGTTGATGGTGGTCTTTAGCGACCAGTTGAGCGTCGGCCAATTGCGCGCGCTGCTGGCCGGGATGAATCTCGAGATCGCGGGTGGACCGGACGAGCAGGGCGTGGTGTGGCTGGCCGTCCCCGACGGCGGCGCCGAACAGGCGCTGGCAAGCTTGCGGGCAAACAAGGCGGTGCTCGACGCGCGCCTTGCGGGGGCGCCCAAATGAGCGCCGCACGCCTGGTCAAATTGGCGCCGGCCGGCGGCCCCGGCGCACGCCTTTGGCGTCGCGGCGCCGCGCTGGCGCTCGCGCTGGTGGCCGCCGCGCCCGCCGCCGTGGCCGCCGCACCAGGCGACGCCGCGGCGCTCGACTACCGCCAGGCGACCAAGCTCGCCCTGGTGGTCGGCAACCAGCGCTACGACGAGGGCTTCTCCCTGCCCAACGCCGAGCGCGACGCGCGCTTGATCGCGGCGCGCCTGCGCGCGGCCGGCTACGCGACCTCGCTGGTGCTCAACGCCGAGCGCGCCACCCTCTACGCCGAGATCGGGAAACTGGCCACCGGACTCAAGGACGGCGGCGTCGGCGCCTTCTATTACGCCGGCCACGGCCTGCAGATCAAGGGCCGCAACTATCTGATCCCGAGCGACGCGCCGATGCGCCGCGCGGCGGCGCTGGCCCCGGCCGCGCTGCCGGTCGACTATCTAATCGCGCGCTTCAAGGACAGCGGCGCGCACCTGTCGATCATCCTGCTCGACGCCTGCCGCAACGAGGCCGCCGCGCTCGGCGGCCGGCCCGTGTATCGCGGCTTCGACAGCACCGGCTTCGTGCCCGAGCGGGCGGCCAACGGCATGCTGGTGGCCTACGCCACCCAGCCGGGCGAGCGCGCGCTCGACGGCAGCGGCGCCAACGGGCCGTTCGCGCTGGCCCTGTCGAACTGGCTGGCGCGTCCCGGCGTGCCGCTCGAGCTGGCGATGAAGCATGTTATGGCCGAGGTGCGCGCCGCGACCGGCGACGCGCAGCGGCCCTGGGTCGCGACCTCGATGGTGGGCGACTTCGCGCTGGTGCCGGCGGCGGCAAGCCGCGCGATGCTGTACCGCCCGCGCGGCCCCGGCGCCGGCGGCGCCTCGCGCGGCGCGCCGCCGGAAGCCGACGGCGGCGTGGCGCAATGGTTCCAGAGCCAGAGCGTGGCCGAACAGATGTTGTTGGCGACGCAAATCAGGCGTGAAGCGAAGGCGCTCAACCGCGATGACCTGCCGCGTCTGGCGCGCCAGGCCAGGGGCGGCAGTGTCGTCGCGCAGGCCGTGCTCGGCGCCGCCCACCGCGACGGCTTCGGCGTCGGCCGGCAGGCCACGCGCAGCAATGCGAAGGCCCTGGCCTGGTACCGGATGGCGGCCGCGCAGATGATGCCGTTCGCGCTCAACGAGCTCGGCGAGATGTATCACCTCGGCCACGGCGTCACCCGCGACGACGGCCGGGCGCGCGGCTATTTCGAAGCCGCCGCCGCGCACGGGTTTCCACCGGCCAAGTTGAACATTCTGCAGATGGGCGCCGAGGGCGGCACGCCCGGGCCGGCGCAGCTGCTTGAAATGCTGCTGCCAAAAAAATAGTTTACCGCTTTCGGACGGCGGCGCCGCTTAGTTGTGCGGGGCCGGTCCGGGTGGCCGTGCGGCCCAATCGGGCCTTCCCGCATTTCTGGTAAACGTTACATATAGGTTATTATTCTTTCCCCGCATCAGGTACCGCGCCCCCGGGCGCGGCCAGACCAACTCCCTCTACCATCGCCATGACCGACACCACCGCGCAGAAGAACAACATCAGCAACCATCTCGACCGGCAGCGCGCCAAGCTCAAGGTCGAACTCGAGAAAGCCGGCGCCGAAATGGCCGCGACCAAGCAAGAGCTGGCACACTTGCTGGCGCCGGCCCAGGCCCAGCTCGCGCAATACAAGGACCGTTTCGGCACGCTTTGCGCGGCCTCCAAGGTCGCGCTTTACAACGAGGCGTTCGACGCCTCGCTCATGCCGTCCCTCACGCTCAAGCCCTTGGCAGACGCGCGCGGCGCGAACCAGCGGGTGCTTGGCCTGGGCCTGATCGCGGCCACCCTGATCGGCGTGTACTACCTGCTCTCGACGCTGGGCTGGCCTGGGCTGGCGGTGCCGCTCGCGGTGTTGTCGGCGGCGCTGCTGTACCGGCACTTCTTCAACAAGTCGCGGGTGCGCTTCGCGCAGGCGCACAGCCAGGCCGAGGTGGCGATGCTGGACCGGCTCGGTCAATACGAACCGGTGCTCATGCAGTTCGACAGCTCGCCGTCCGACGACCAGGCCTACCGCTACAACTGCACCCGCATCGCCCCCGGCTGCGGCGACGACATCGACCGCAGCTGGAATATCGACAAGGCCAAATACGGCGACCTGTTCGGCGCCAGCTTCGTCAGTTTCAACGAGGCGGCCGATTTGAAGGTGCAATCGATCCTGATCCGCCTGCAATGCCCCGAAGACAAGATCGAGATCCTCGACTTCAAAAGCAGCGAGGGCGTCAAGTTCAAGTCGATCAAGACGGCGCTGCTGGCCATGACGCGCGCGCTCGGGCCGGAAATGGCCGCCAGCGTGCTGCCGCTGACGGCGCTGTCCCAGCGCCGCCGCATCGAGCAGAAGAAACTGCGCCTGCTCGAGGCCAGGATGGGCAATTTCGATGCGCAGGAGCAGGCCTGGAGCGAGGTCGCGGTGACGCGCGGGGCGCTCGACGAGATCTTGCTGCAAATCGAATTGTTCAAGCACGGCGGGGCCGGCGCGCCGCGCGGCCTGTTGCTGTACGGCCCGCCGGGAACGGGCAAGACCAGCATCGCGCGCAACCTGGCCGCGTCGTCGGGCTGCCACTTCATGTCCGTCAGCTCGGCCGACCTGAAGGGCCAGCACCAGGGACATACCGCGCCCAAGGTGGCCGCGAGCTGGCAGGCGGCGCGCGCCAAGGCGCCGTGCATCCTGTTCATCGACGAGTGCGAGGGCGTCCTTGGCAAGCGAACATCGGGCGACCATGTCAATTTCAACAATGAGCTGATCGAGGCCTTCCTGGCCGAATGGCACGGCATGAATTCGGTCGCCGGCCAGGTCTTCGTGGTCGGCGCGACCAACCGCCACGAGGGCCTCGACGACGCGGTGGTGTCGCGCTTCAACCAGCTCATCGAGATCGCCTTGCCCGACTTGGAACTGCGCACGCGCATCCTGGTGCTCGAGTTTAAGAAGTGCGGCATCGGCATGCCGGTGTCCGCGCAGATGGCCAAGGACACCGCCGGCATGTCCGGGCGCGACATCCAGAACCTGGTGATGCGCTTCCAGAGCGTGGTGTATTCGGGCGAGCAGAACGAGGCCGAGTTCGCCAACACCGTCAAGCTCATCCGCGGCAAGTCCTCGACCCAGACCGAGGAGGTCAGCTGGGACCAGGTGGTCCTGCCCGAGGCGGTCAAACGCAAGTTGCAGTCGCTGGCAAAGAAGATCAAACGCGCCGAGGAGTACCGCGAGCGCGGCCTGCCTGTGCCCAAGAGCCTGCTGTTGTACGGGCCGCCAGGCACCGGCAAGACCCAGATCGCGCGCGCGCTCGCGAGCGAATCCGGGATCGCCTTCCAGGCCGTGAGCACGGCCGACATCAAGGGCAGCCACCTGGGCGAATCGGGCGCGCGCGTCAAGCAGCTGTTCGCGAAGGCGCGCGCGCAGGCGCCGTGCCTGTTGTTCATCGACGAGATCGACATCGTCACCGGCAGCCGTGGCGGCGCCGACAGTTTCAGCCAGGAGATCGTCGGCCAGCTGTTGCAGGAGATGGACGGCATCGCCTCGCGCGCCGGCAGCGGGCAGGTGTTCATCCTGGCGGCGACCAACTGCCTCGACGACATCGACGCGGCCGTGCTGTCGCGCTTCTCCGACAAGGAGGAGATCGGCTTGCCGGACGCGGCGGCGCGTGCCGACATCCTCAAGGTCCTGCTCACCGGAAAGCCGCTCGGCTTCGAGCTCGCGCCCTCGCTCGCGGCGCTGGCCGAGGCGACCGGGGGCTGCTCCGGGCGCGACCTGGCGTCTCTGGTCAACAGCGCGGCGAGCCGCGCGATGGAGCGCGCCGACGACAACGGCCACGACATCGACGAGGTGCGCATCGTGCTCGACGACCTGCAGCAGTGGTCGGCGCGGCGCGCGCCCGAGCTCCGGCCGGCATAGGACATATTCGAAATATTCGGCCCGGCCTTATGAGCTTGACAAGGCCGCATCCCGGGATTAATCTATTAACAAATTCGTTAATTGCTTAATTCTAAACCATGCACCTTGACCGCGTCTTTGAAGCACTCGCGTCCGGCCCGCGTCGGCAAATCCTGGCCTATCTGTCGGAGGCGCGCTTGTCGACCACCGATCTGGCCGCGCGCTTCGCCATGAGCGCGCCGGCCATTTCGCGCCATCTTTCGGTGCTCGAAAACGCCGGCTTGGTCACGCGCGAGCGCGCGGGCCAGTTCGTCTACTACCAACTCAACCGCGACAGCCTGGTCAACACCCTGACCGGCTACGCGTTCGAGGTTTGCCCGGTCGCCGGGCCGCTCAAGCGCGAGTCGCGCGCACTCAAGAAGCGCGGCGCCGAATAGCGATGTAATCCGCTTTTCAATCCACCAGGGAGTCACCATGACGGAACGGGCTGCGAGCCTGTTGGGGCACCGTGCGCGCTGCGCGCACGCCAACAGCGTTGTTGAAGGCGAGGTGCGGTACGCGCCGGGCAAGTCGCTGTGGTTCATCGCCATGGCATGCGGGGCGGCCGTGGGCGGCGCCTTGACGTTCAGCGTTGCCGCGTTCGCCGTGTTTGTGGGGGCGACCGCGACGGTCTTGCTGTTCGGCCACTCGCTGGGCAGCCACCGCAAGCTCATCCACAACAGCTACCAGTGCCCGCGCTGGCTCGAATACCTGCTGGTGTATTGCGGCGTGCAGGTGGGACTGGCCGGGCCCATCGGCCTGCTGCGCCAGCACGAACTGCGCGATTTCGCGCAGCGCCTGCCCGCCTGCCACGACTACCTGCGCCACGGCGCCGGCCCGTGGACCGATGCGTGGTGGCAGCTCAACTGCGAATTGCGGCTCAAGGACGCGCCCCACATCGAACTCGAGGCGCGCATTGCCAACGACCGCTTCTACCAATTGCTCGAGCGCACATGGATGCTGCAGCAACTGCCGCCGGCGCTGCTGCTGTTCGCGTGGGGCGGGTGGGGCTTTGTGTTCTGGGGCGTGTGCGCGCGCGTGACGGCCGGCGTGTTCGGGCATTGGCTGATCGGCTACTTCGCCCACAACCACGGCGGCATGCATTACGAGGTGCAGGGCGCGGCGGTGCAGGGCAGGAATATCCGTCTGACGTCGCTGCTGACGATGGGCGAATGCTGGCACAACAACCACCACGCCTTCCCGGGCTCGGCGCGGCTCGGCCTGGCCGAGGGTGAATGGGATCCGGGTTGGTGGGCGCTCAAAGGCATGCAATCGGTGGGCCTGGCCTGGGACCTGAAACTGCCGGCGGACCTGGCGCACCGGACCGAGCTCAAGATGGTCGGCCCAACATTCCTGCCCGGGCCGACCGGCACCGGCACGCTGGAGCCGACATGGCGGCGCCGGTTGACGGCGTCGTAAAAAGGCCAGGCCGCCATTTTCGAAAATGTGGCCGATGGTGGCCGGGGCGCTTGCCGGCCAGAGCTGGGCGAGCGCCGCACGTGGGGCTATTATTTTATTTCAGGCATCGTGGCGAATGGCTTGTTCGTGCTGGCCACATTGATGGTCATGATCGAGGGGCTGATCTGCGCGATCCTGATCGTGCCCCTGTTTGCGCTGTTTGGCGCGCTTGACAGTTTGGGCATGGGCGCGGTCTGCCGGATGGCCGATTGGCCAAAGAAACGGCTTGTTTGCAGTATCGCGGCGCTGCCCTTGCTGCGCCGGCAAGACGAGGCTGACGGTGCGCATGCGTTACCGCGTCAGCACCCAATTCAACTGGTATGCGGAGCATGTCGCGCGCGGCCTCATTGGCAACTTCGAAGAGGTGGTCCTCGGCTTGTATGCGAGCCGCGCCGGTTAGACCGGCGTCGGGTTCCTCGACTACGCGCCGAAAATTGAAAATGGAAAAGGGAAAATGGAAAAGGGAAAAGGGAAGGGCAATCGCTTGCGGCCCTTCCCCATGGTTCAAACGGCGCCAGTTTAGCCCGAGTTGCGGCCGAACTTGCCGGTCCGCACCCAGACCGTCACCTTGCCGGCCGGCACCTGGAAATTGCCCCAGCCGTTGGCGTCCGCGCACACGGTCGCCGTGGTGGCGCCGGTGACGTCGTTGAAGCACTGGTTCGCGTGCCCCGAGCCGACCTTCATCCACTTCGAGCCCGCGCTGCTGCGGTTGTCGTTGAGCAGCACGGCCATGCCGTACCAGTGCGCCGCATTGCCCTCATGCGTCCAGCCGACCACGTTGCTGTTGTCGAAGTAGTTGTTCTGCACGCCGTACACATGGAACTTGCGTCCCGTGAGCATCTTGTCGATCACCCAGCTATGGTTGGCGACCTTGCCGGGCACGCCCTCGTAGTCGCCGAGGAACACGGTCGGGTAGCCGCCCTGGCGCAGCAGGATGGACGCGTAGGCGAGCGGCTTGAACCAGTCCTGCACCTTCGAGTACAGCGCGCGGCCCTCGAGCGTGTCGTGGTTGTCGACGAAGGTGGCCGCGCGCGTCGGTTGCGCCGCCACCAGGGTGTTGTTGAACAGCGAGCCCATGTCGAAGCCGCCGTTGGCGTCGGCCGCCTGCTGGAAGCGGGCGTGCAGTGGCACGTCGAACGCCGACATCTTGTCGTTGGACGTGCCGTTGACGCTGTTGACGTAGTTGTTGAGCTCGTTGATGTCGGACGACCAGTATTCGCTCACGGCGAAGGCGCCGGTCTTGCCGGTCGACTGGCGCACGTGGTACAGCCACTCGTTGAAAAAGCTGGCCGAGATGTGCTTGGTGGCGTCGATGCGGAAGCCGTCGAGCTTGGCCGTGTTGGTGTACCACACGCCCCAGGTCTTGAGGTGGCTGCGCACGTCGGGATGCGCGAAATCGAGGTCGGCGCCCATCAGGTAGTCGTAGTTGCCCTTCTCGGTGCTGACCCCGGTGTCCCACGCCTTGCCGGTGCCGCGGAACTTGTAGATGCGGCAGTTGGTGCAGCCGTCGGCGCCCAGGTTCTGCGCGTAGTCGACGCCGTCGAAGTGGTACCAGTTCCACTTGAAGTTGTTGTATTTGAGCGTGCCGTCGGCCTGCAGCCGGCCCGGGAAGGTGAACTTGGTCCAGGTCTGCAGGCTGACGTCGCCGCCGTATTCGGTGTTGCGGTTGTTCTGGTCGACCCGCACGCCGGTGGTCCATTCGGTCAGGTCGGCGCTGGTCTTGTGGTTGAGGACGATGTCGCCGTAGACCTGGATGCCGGCCGCGTGGGCGGCGTCGATGGCGGCGATGTACTCGGCCTTGGTGCCCCAGCGGGTGCGCACGCTGCCCTTCTGGTTGAATTCGCCGAGGTCCCAGATGTCGTAGACACCATAGCCGACGTCGCTGGCGCCGGCGCCGCCCTTGTAGGCGGGCGGCAGCCAGAAGGCGGTGATGCCCTTCGTGGCCCAGCTGGCCGAACTGTTCTTGACGCGGTTCCAGTGCTGGCCGTCGCCGTTCGAGTCCCAGTCAAAATACTGCAGCATGGTGCCGTTGGTCTGGGCCATGGCCGATGTGGCCGACAGCACGAGGGCGGCGGCCAGCAGGATGCGGGGCATGCGGCGGGCGTTGCGCGGTACTTTTTTGTTTGTTGCTTGCATTTTCGTCTCCGATGGTTTTTTTATATTTACTCATGGTTAATGCTGAAGCAGGGAAAGGTGGGGTGGGGCGCTCCGATCTTGGTTTGTGGAAAATATTCGTACTATTGCTACCATTTTGGCTGCGACGGCTGTCTCATGGCCTTTTGCAACATACCTATGCTGCTACCAGCTCGCGCCAATGTCAATCGTTTAAGCCGAGTGCAATGTAGTTTTATTTCCATTACAGTGTGTTTCGGGCGCGGCGGTGCTGTTTGCCCCCGCGCGGCAATACTGGGTACAATCGCATTCGCCCATTTCACCTCGACATCTATGCACCCTAAAAGCCTGACCCTGCTTGCCCTTGCCCCGCTGTTGGCCGCGTGCGGCTCGCCGCCGCCCGTGCAGGAGCCGCTCAAGCCGGCCGTCGTCGTGCCCGCCGCGCCGCGCAAAATCAAGATCGGCCTGGCCCTCGGGGGCGGGGCGGCGCGCGGTTTCGCCCACATCGGGGTGATTAAGGCGCTCGAGGCGCAGGGCATCTACCCGGAGATCGTGGCGGGCACCAGCGCCGGCAGCGTGGTGGGCGCCCTTTACGCGGCCGGCAACGACGGCTTCGCGCTGCAAAAGACGGCGATGGAAATGGACGAGGCCAGCATTTCGGACTGGGCCATGCCCTTGTTCGGGAAGACCTCGGGCGTGCTCAAGGGCGAGGCGCTGCAGAATTACGTCAACAAGGCGGTGCGCAACGTCCCGATCGAAAAGCTCAAGCTCAACTTCGGCGTGGTGGCGACCGACCTCAACACGGGCAAGCCGATTCTTTTCCAGCGCGGCAACACGGGCCAGGCGGTGCGCGCCTCGTCGTCGGTGCCGGGCGTGTTCCAGCCGGTCCGGATCGGCGCCAACTCGTATGTGGACGGCGGCTTGGTGGCGCCGGTGCCGGTGCGCTTCGCGCGCGAGATGGGGGCCGACTTCATCATCGCGGTCAACATCTCGACGCAAACCGACGCGCAGGCGGCGGTCAGTTCGATGGAGGTGATCATGCAAACGTTCGCGATCATGGGGCAGAGCCTGAACCAGCACGAGTTGCGCGACGCCGACGTCGTGATCCAGCCGAGCCTGCCGAACATGAAGGGCGGAGACTTCAACGGCCGCAACCTGGCGATCCTGGCGGGCGAGCGCGCGGCGGCGGCGATGATGCCGCAGATCAAGGCCCGCTTGAAGGCGAAGCAACAGCCATAAACCGAGCGCCGCGACCGGCCGCCGCCTAGCGCGCAGGCAAAATTCCTTAACCGGGGTCTGACCCCGGTTAAGGAATTAATGTCGTGCTTGAGGGTAAAACGGCGGCAGCCAGCCCTTGGGCGCGCCATTTTGAGGTTGGCGTGGGGAAGTTGATTTCGATATCGGGGTCAGACCCCGGTTACAAATGGCTGTTGCGCGCCGGTTGCGATTTTGCTTGTCCTTGGTCTTGAATTGTTGCATAGCTAATATATTGACAGTCATATCTTGCAACGCATCGGGCGGCGTAGAATCGGCCGCTAAATTTTATTCAAGGAACGCATCCATGCAAAACAAACCCAGCCTGACCCTCGACGATGTCAAGAAGATCACCGCCGCCGCCGAGGCTGAGGCCGTTGCCAACAATTGGAAGGTCGCCATCGCCGTCGTCTGCGAAGGCGGCCATCTGCTCGGCTTTCAGCGCATGGATGGCGTGGCCCCCGTGTCGTCGCAGCTCGCGCCGGCCAAGGCCAAGACCGCAGCACTCGGCGGCCGCGAGTCGAAGGTTTATGAGGACATCATCAATAACGGCCGCACCTCGTTCCTGAGCGCGCGCTTCCTCGAAGGCATGCTCGAGGGCGGCGTGCCCATCGTCTGCGAAGGCCGCGTCGTCGGCGCCGTCGGCGTCTCGGGCGTGAAGTCGACCGAGGATGTGCAAGTGGCCAAGGCGGGCATCGCCGCGCTCGGCCTGTAGTTCTGCCCCTAAGTTCGTGCCGGGGCGCGCCCGCCAATCGCTGCGGGCGCGTGCAAATCCTGAAATGTGACACTAAAATGTGCCGGCCGGCGATTGCCGGATGCCCCCGTTTGCGCTATAATTCTGAGGTTTAGCCATTCACACACATACCGTAGCGACTACCCACCTCCCTCATTCAAAATGACGTCCCCAGCAGAGCGCAAACGGCTCGGCGCGGGTGCATGTCGGTCTGACGTGGCGCAGCTACGGTAACTTTATCAGGAGTTGCCCTTGCCGCCATTTTTTTCTGGCCCAGCCGTTCCAGCCATTCTCGTACTCGCGGACGGTACCCTCTTTAAAGGCGTTTCCATCGGCGCCGCCGGCCACACCACCGGCGAGGTCGTGTTCAACACGGCCATGACGGGCTATCAGGAAATCCTCACCGATCCCAGCTACACGCGCCAGATCGTGACACTGACCTATCCGCACATCGGCAACACCGGTGTCAATCCGGAAGACGTCGAGTCGGGCAAGATCTGCGCCGCCGGTCTGATCATCCGCGACCTGCCGCTGCTGGCCTCCAATTTCCGCTCCACCCAATCGCTGTCGGACTACCTCAAGAGCGAGAACATCGTCGCCATCGCCGGCATCGACACGCGCAAGCTGACCCGCCTGCTGCGCGAAAAGGGCGCCCAGAGCGGCGCCATCCTGGTCGGCAGCCTCGGCAAGGAGCCGATCGCCGCCCAGGCGCTGGAGTTGGCGCGCTCGTTCCCCGGCCTGTCGGGCATGGACCTGGCCAAGGTCGTCTCGACCAAGGCCGCCTACGAGTTCACCGAGACCGAATGGGTGCTCGGACAAGGCTACGGCAAGCTCGCCGAGCCCAAATTCCACGTGGTCGCGTTCGACTACGGCGTCAAGCGCAACATCCTGCGCATGCTGACCGAGCGTGGCTGCAAGGTCACCGTGCTGCCGGCGCAAGCGTCCGCCGCCGACGCGCTCGCGCTCAACCCGGACGGCATTTTCCTGGCCAACGGCCCGGGCGACCCGCAGCCGTGCGACTACGCCATCGCCGCGGCCAAGGAGCTCATCGAGCGTGGCATCCCGACCTTCGGCATCTGCCTCGGGCACCAGATCATGGCGCTCGCCTCGGGCGCGACGACGCTCAAGATGAAGTTCGGCCACCACGGCGCCAACCACCCGGTGCAGGACCTCGACAGCAACAAGGTCATGATCACCTCGCAGAACCACGGTTTCGCGGTCGACGCCGCGACCCTGCCGGCCAACTGCCGCGTGACCCACGTGTCGCTGTTCGACGGCTCGCTGCAGGGCTTCGCCCGCACCGACAAGCCGGCGTTCTGCTTCCAGGGCCACCCTGAAGCTTCCCCGGGCCCGAACGACGTGGCCTACCTGTTTGACCGCTTCATCAGCCTGATGCAAGCCGCGGAGAAAAATTAAATGCCAAAACGTAGTGACATTAAAAGTATTCTGATCATTGGCGCCGGCCCGATCATCATCGGCCAGGCCTGCGAGTTCGACTATTCCGGCGCCCAGGCCTGCAAGGCGCTGCGCGAGGAGGGCTACAAGGTCATCCTCGTCAACAGCAATCCGGCCACCATCATGACCGACCCCGAAATGGCCGACGTGACCTACATCGAGCCGATCACCTGGAAGGTCGTCGAGCGCATCATCGCCAAGGAGCGCCCCGACGCCATCCTGCCGACCATGGGCGGCCAGACCGCGCTCAACTGCGCGCTCGACCTGCACAACCACGGCGTGCTCAAGCAGTACAACGTCGAACTCATCGGCGCCTCGCCCGAAGCCATCGACAAGGCCGAGGACCGCTCCAAGTTCAAGCAGGCGATGACCAAGATCGGCCTCGGTTCGGCGCGTTCGGGCGTGGCCCACTCGATGGACGAGGCCTGGGTGGTGCAGCGCGAGCTGGGCTTCCCGACCATCATCCGGCCCTCGTTCACGATGGGCGGCACCGGCGGCGGCATCGCCTACAACGCCGAGGAGTTCGAAACCATCTGCAAGCGCGGCCTCGAAGCCTCGCCGACCAAGGAATTGCTCATCGAGGAGTCCCTGATCGGCTGGAAGGAGTACGAGATGGAGGTCGTGCGCGACAAGACCGACAACTGCATCATCATCTGCTCGATCGAGAACCTCGATCCGATGGGCGTGCACACGGGCGACTCGATCACGGTCGCGCCGGCGCAGACGCTCACCGACAAGGAATACCAGATCATGCGCAACGCCTCGCTGGCGGTGCTGCGCGAGATCGGGGTCGACACGGGCGGCTCCAACGTGCAGTTCGCGATCGACCCGGCCGACGGGCGCATGATCGTCATCGAGATGAATCCGCGCGTGTCGCGCTCGTCGGCGCTGGCGTCGAAGGCGACCGGCTTTCCGATCGCCAAAATCGCCGCCAAGCTGGCCGTCGGCTTCACGCTCGACGAGCTGCGCAACGAGATCACCGGCGGCGCGACCCCGGCCTCGTTCGAGCCGTCGATCGATTACGTGGTCGTCAAGGTGCCCCGCTTCACGTTCGAGAAATTCCCCGCCGCCGACCACCACCTGACCACCCAGATGAAATCGGTGGGCGAGGTCATGGCGATCGGGCGCACCTTCCAGGAGGCGTTCCAGAAGGCGCTGCGCGGGCTCGAGGTCGGCGTCGACGGCCTCAACGAGAAAACCCGCGACCGCGAAACCATCGAGGAGGAGCTCGGCGAGCCGGGCCCGGACCGCATCTGGTACGTCGGCGACGCCTTCGCCCAGGGCTTCACGATGGAGGAGGTGCACCAGCTGACCCACATCGATCCGTGGTTCCTGATCCAGATCAAGGAGATCGTCGAGATCGAACTGTGGCTCGACACCCAGAAGTTGGAGGCGCTCGACAAGCCGCTGCTCTACAAGCTCAAGCAAAAGGGCTTCTCGGACCGCCGCCTCGCCTTCCTGCTGCAAACGACCGACACGGCGGTGCGCGAGCGCCGCCACGCGCTCGGCATCCGCCCCGTCTACAAGCGGGTCGACACCTGCGCGGCCGAGTTCTCGACCGACACCGCCTACATGTACTCGACCTACGACGAGGAGTGCGAGTCGAACCCGAGCGACAAGAAGAAGATCATGGTGCTCGGCGGCGGCCCCAACCGCATCGGCCAGGGCATCGAGTTCGACTACTGTTGCGTGCACGCGGCGCTGGCGATGCGCGAGGACGGCTACGAGACCATCATGGTCAACTGCAACCCCGAGACCGTCTCGACCGACTACGACACCTCCGACCGCCTGTACTTCGAGTCGCTCACGCTCGAGGACGTGCTCGAGATCGTCGCGCTCGAAAAGCCGGTCGGCGTGATCGTCCAGTACGGCGGCCAGACCCCGCTCAAGCTCGCGCTCGACCTTGAAAAGAACGGCGTGCCGATCATCGGCACCTCGCCCGACATGATCGACGCGGCCGAGGACCGCGAGCGCTTCCAGCAGATGCTGCACAAGCTCGGCCTGCACCAGCCGCCCAACCGCACCGCGCGCACCGAGCCCGACGCGCTGGCGCTGGCCCAGGAGATCGGCTACCCGCTGGTGGTGCGCCCCTCGTACGTGCTCGGTGGCCGCGCGATGGAGATCGTCCACGACCAGCGCGACCTCGAGCGCTACATGCGCGAGGCGGTCAAGGTCTCGCACGATTCGCCCGTGCTGCTCGACCGCTTCCTCAACGACGCGATCGAGGTCGACGTCGACTGCATCTCCGACGGCGAGACCACCTTCATCGGCGGCGTCATGGAGCACATCGAGCAGGCCGGCGTGCACTCGGGCGACTCGGCCTGCTCGCTGCCGCCGTATTCGCTCAGCCAGGACACCATCGACGAACTCAAGCGCCAGACCTCGCTCATGGCCAAGGGCCTCAACGTCATCGGCCTGATGAACGTGCAGTTCGCGATCCAGAAGCAGGAGCTCGAGGGCAGGATGGTCGACAAGGTGTTCGTGCTCGAGGTGAACCCGCGCGCCTCGCGCACGGTGCCGTTCGTGTCAAAGGCGACCGGCCTGCAACTGGCCAAAATCGCCGCGCGCTGCATGGTCGGCCAGACGCTGGCCTCGCAGGGCGTCACCAAGGAGGTCATCCCGCCGTTCTTCAGCGTCAAGGAGGCAGTGTTCCCGTTCGTCAAATTCCCGGGCGTCGACACCATCCTAGGACCCGAGATGAAGTCGACCGGCGAGGTCATGGGCGTGGGCATGACGTTCGGCGAGGCGTTCGTCAAGTCGCAGCTCGGCGCCGGCATCAACCTGCCGACCTCGGGCAAGGTGTTCCTGTCGGTCAAGGCGTCGGACAAGCCGCGCACCGTGCAGGTGGCGCGCGACCTGGTCGAGATCGGCTTCCAGCTGGTGGCCACCAAGGGCACGGCGGCGGTGATCGCGGCGGCCGGGATTCCGGTGGTGGCGGTCAACAAGATGTCCGAGGGACGCCCGCACGTGGTCGACATGATCAAGAACCAGGAAATCGTGCTGGTCGTGAACACGGTCGAGGAAAAACGCACCGCCATCGTCGACTCGCGCCAGATCCGGATTTCGGCTTTGGCCGCGCGCGTGACGACATACACTACAATTGCGGGTGCGGAGGCGGCGGTCGAGGGCATGCGCCATCTCGACGAGTTGCGGGTCTATGATTTACAAGGCCTGCATAAAACCTTAAACTAGGTGGCAGGCAGTACCTCAACCACAGAGCTCGCACGGCTTTCGTCGTGTGACTCTGTGGTTTTCACTTGGTGCCACCAATAACACAGCCGCTCTTTACACACGGTATTGACACATAAGCAGATAACCATGAATTCAACAGTTCCACTTACCAAATTCGGCGCCGAGCTCCTCAAGAACGAGCTGCACCAGCTCAAGACCAAGGAGCGCCGCATCGTGATCGACGCGATCGCCGAGGCCCGTTCGCACGGGGACCTGTCCGAAAACGCCGAATACGACGCGGCCAAGGAGCGCCAGGCCTTCGTCGAGGGCCGGATCGCGGAACTGGAGGGCAAGCTGGGCGCGGCGCAGGTGATCGACCCGACCACGCTCGACGCCGAGGGGCGCGTGGTGTTCGCGGCGACGGTCGACCTCGAGGACCTCGAGAACGGCCAAAAGGTGACCTACCAGATCGTCGGCCTCGACGAGGCCGATCTGAAGTTGAGCAAGGTGTCGGTGACATCCCCGATCGCGCGCGCGCTGATCGGCAAGTACGCCGGCGACGTGGTCGAGGTGCAGGCGCCGTCCGGCCCGCGCGAATACGAGATCATCGAAGTGCGCTACATCTGATGCTGCTCTCGCGCGTGCGGCTGCTGGTGGCCGCGCTGTGGGCGGGCAGCCTGTGGACGGTCGGCTACCTGGTCGCGCCGACCGCGTTCGCGAGCTTCGAGCGGCCCATGGCGGGCGCGGTGGCGGCGGCCATGTTCCACAGCGAGGCGATGCTCTCGCTCGGCTGCGGCGCGGCGATGCTGCTGTTGCTGTTCGTGGCCAAAGGCTTGGACCCGAAGCGGCGCCGCGGCCTGATGCTGCTGGCGCTGGCGATGCTCGGTTGCACGCTGGTGTCGCACTTCGGCCTGCAGCCGCTGATGGCGGCCTTGCGCGCGGGCTCGCTCGACGGGGTGATGGTTGGGGATGCCAAGGCGCGCTTCGGCATGCTGCACGGCGTCTCGAGCGTGATCTACCTGATCCAGAGCGTGCTGGCCGGTTGGTTGCTTATCAAGAACGCTGAAGAAAAAAGCAATTGATCAAAGCTGAGCAGTAAAAACGAATTAGAACTACGTAGTAAAAAACGAACTAGATCCACGCAGTAAAAAACGACCGGAGCCGGTTCGCCAACCGCTTTCCACCCACCGCCGCAACCAACGTCATCCCCGCGCAGGCGGGGACCCATGCTGAGCTTTCCTTCACGCGACTCTTAGACTTTGCCCACGAAAGTGGCGTAGTAAAAGTAGCCAAAGTTAACAACGTGCCAGTTCAGCATGGGTCCCCGCATTCGCGAGGAGTCGTTTCTGCCAATGGCAGGAATGACGGGGGGCGCGGTGGGCAGGGCATGTCGGCTGATCCAGCCCCGAATTCCAGGCAATTACTTACCCAGAGCACCTTTCTTGGGGCTCGTCTGGCGCGGTTTTGCGCGCTTGATCGTGCCACCCTCGGTGACCCGCTCATTGCCTTTGATCATGACCTTGGTGACGCTCGGACGTTTGGTGCCGCTGGCACTGGCCTTGACGATGGTCACTTCGCGCATGCCCTTGCCGGACTTGCTGCTGCGCTCCTTGACCACCTCTTTTTTGGGGCGGTAGACGACGAGCAGCTTGCCGATGTGCTGGACCGGCGCGGCCTCGAGTTCCTCGCAGATCTGCTCGTAGATGGCGACCCGCGCCTCGCGGTCGTCGCCGAACACGCGCACTTTGATGAGGCCGTGGGAATCGAGGCTGGCCGCGATTTCCTTCATGACCGACGGGGTCAGGCCTGCTTCGCCAATGATGACGACTGGCTTCAGCGCATGGGCTTCAGCGCGCAGTGCGCTGCGCTCGACGGGTGTAAGTTTTTGCATAATTATTTAGATAAATCCTTTAAAAGCAGTATTCTACGCGAATGGCAAAGAACAAATTAAACAAAAACTGGTTGCACGACCACATTAACGACCCCTATGTGAAGTTGGCCCAGAAGGACGGCTACCGCGCGCGCGCCGCCTACAAGCTCAAGGAAATCGACGAGAGCGAGAAACTGATCAAAACCGGCCAGGTCGTCGTCGACCTCGGTTCGACCCCGGGCAGCTGGGGCCAGTACGTGCGCCGCAAGTTCGCCGGCAAGGACGGCGGCGGCATCAACGGCACCATCATCGGGCTCGACATGCTGCCGATGGAGCCGATCGCCGACATGCACTTCATCCTCGGCGACTTCCGCGAGCCGCGCAGCCTGCGCCAGCTCGACACCATCCTGGCCGGGCGCAAGGCCGACGTGGTGCTGTCGGACATGGCGCCGAACCTGTCGGGGATCCCGACGGCCGACTCGGCGCGCATGGAGCATCTGATCGATCTGGCGATCGAATTCTCCCAGTTCCACATGAAGCCGGGCGGCGCGCTGCTGGTCAAGTGTTTTAAAGACATGGGTTTCAGCCAGGTCGTGGAGAAATTCCGGGCCGAATTCAAAACCGTCAAGCAGATCAAGCCCAAGGCGAGCCGCGACAAATCGTCCGAGATCTTCCTGCTCGGGCGCGGTTTGAAGAACCCCACGGAAAATAATCTTGCGATGGAAGACGAATCGGGCCTTGATATTCGCGGCCTGTAGCCGCACATCAAGAGCAGGAGGGCGCCGCGCCACGGGTTCGGCGCCGCTTTGGCTTGAAGGCCGTTGCGGCGGTTTTTCGGCATGTCCGCTGGCGTGCGTGGCATTGCCTGCTTAATGCGAGTAAAATCCGAGTTCTATATCGGTAAAAAGATGCGCCTGCATCGAAGGAGTTTTCGTGAATAATATGTTTTCCAAGTCCGCATTCTGGGTCGTGGCAGCGTTGCTGCTGTTCGTGCTGTTCCAGCGTTTTGACAGCGGCAACGCCGCCGGCGGCGCAACAACGATCAAATATTCCGAGCTGCTCGACCAGGTCAAGGCCCGGAACATCAAAGAAGTGCTCATCGAAGGCTCGGTCATCACCGCCACGCGCAACGACGACTCCAAGGTGCGCGCGACCGCGTCGCACCACGACCGCGGCCTCGTCGGCGACCTCGTCAACAACGGCGTGCGCTTCGACATCAAGCCGCCCGAGGAGCCTGGTTTCCTGTATCAAATCCTGCTCAACTGGTTCCCGATGCTGTTGCTCATCGGCGTGTGGATCTTCTTCATGCGCCAGATGCAGGGCGGCGGCAAGGGCGGCGCGTTCTCCTTCGGCAAGTCGAAGGCGCGCATGATGGACGAGACCAACAACACCGTCACCTTCGGCGATGTCGCCGGTTGCGACGAGGCCAAAGAGGAGGTCAACGAGATCGTCGACTTCCTCAAGGACCCGACCAAGTTCCAAAAGCTCGGCGGGCGCATCCCGCGCGGCGTGCTCATGGTGGGCCCTCCCGGCACCGGTAAAACCCTGCTCGCGCGCGCCATCGCCGGCGAGGCCAAGGTGCCGTTCTTCTCGATCTCCGGCTCCGACTTCGTCGAGATGTTCGTCGGCGTCGGCGCCTCGCGCGTGCGCGACATGTTCGAGAACGCCAAAAAGCATTCGCCCTGCATCATCTTCATCGACGAGATCGACGCCGTCGGCCGCCACCGCGGCGCCGGCATGGGCGGCGGCAACGACGAGCGCGAACAAACCCTGAACCAGCTGCTCGTTGAAATGGACGGCTTCGAGGCGAGCTCCGGCGTCATCGTCGTGGCCGCGACCAACCGCGCCGACGTGCTCGACAAGGCGCTGCTGCGTCCGGGCCGCTTCGATCGCCAGGTCGTCGTCGGCCTGCCCGACATCCGCGGCCGCGAGCAGATACTCAACGTGCACATGCGCAAAGTGCCGATCGGCACCGACGTCAGGGCCGACATCATCGCGCGCGGCACCCCGGGCTTCTCGGGCGCCGACCTGGCCAACCTCGTCAACGAGGCTGCGCTGTTCGCGGCCCGCCGCAGCAAGCGGCTGGTCGAAATGATCGATTTCGAGGACGCCAAGGACAAGATCTACATGGGCCCCGAGCGCAAGTCGATGGTCATGCGCGAGGAAGAGCGCACCGCCACCGCCTACCACGAGTCCGGCCACGCGGTCGTCGCCAAGCTGCTGCCCAAGGCCGACCCGGTGCACAAGGTCACGATCATGCCGCGCGGCTCCGCGCTCGGCCTGACCTGGCAGCTGCCCGAGCACGACCGCCTGTCCCTGTACAAGGACAAGATGCTCGAGGAAATCTCGATCCTGTTCGGCGGGCGCATCGCCGAGGAGATCTTCGTCGGCCAGATGTCGAGCGGCGCCTCGAGCGACTTCTCGCGCGCCACCAAGGTGGCCCGCGCGATGGTCACGCGCTTCGGCATGTCCGACAGCATGGGTGTGATGGTCTACGAGGACAGCGAGAACGAGGGCTTCTTCGGCGGCGCCACCAAGACCATCTCCGAGGCGACCCAGCAAAAAGTCGACGCCGAGATCCGCGACATCCTCGACACCCAGTACCAACTGGCGCGCCGCCTGCTCGAGGAAAACCGTGACAAGGTCGAAAAAATGACCAAGGCGCTGCTCGACTGGGAGACGCTCGACGCCGACCAGGTCAACGACATCATGGCCGGCGGCGATCCGCGTCCGCCGGCGGTGATTCCGGTGCGCCGCAATCCGCCGCCGAGCGACAAGGGTCCCGGCGATGTCGCGCCGAACGCCACGGCGCCCGTCTGATCCGGCCGCCACCGCGAATGCGCCACACAGGCAGGACCGTTAAAGGGTGGGGATTCGTCCCCGCCCTTTTTGCGTCCGCGCGCACGCCTTGCGCACTTGATTTACCTCGCACAAGTTGGACCCCTTGCACGCCTTTCACCCCTTTCACCCCTTACGCGCCGCCGCAAGCGGCGGGGACCCGCCTTTGAATCCACCACTGCCAAGCAGCTTCCAGTGCGGCCGCTACAGCTTCGCGCTCGCGCGCCGGCCGCTCGTCATGGGTGTGCTCAACGTCACACCCGACTCCTTCTCCGAAGGCGGCCACTTCCACGGCCTTGAGTTCGCCCTCGTGCGCGCCGAGGAAATGATCTCCGAAGGCGTCGACCTGATCGACATCGGCGGCGAGTCGAGCCGCCCGGGGGCGCCGGCGCTCCCGCTCGACGACGAGCTGGCCCGCGTGATCCCCGTGGTGTACGCCTTGCGCGACCTGGGCAAGCCGGTCTCGGTCGACACCTACAAGCCTGGCGTGATGCGCGAGGCGATTCTCGCCGGCGCCGACATGATCAACGACATCAACGGCTTCCGCGCGCCGGGCGCGCTCGAAGCGGTCGCCGACAGCGACTGCGCCTTGTGCGTGATGCACATGCAAAACACGCCTGAAACCATGCAGCACAATCCTGCGTATAAGGATGTGGCGGCCGAGGTCATCGCGTTTTTGCAGGCGCGCGTGGCGGCCATGACGGCCGCCGGGATCGCGCGCGAGCGCATCTGCGTCGATCCCGGGTTTGGGTTTGGGAAGTCGGTTGAGCATAATTTCGATCTGCTGCGCGCGGTCGGGCGCATCAAGCGCGAGCTTGGCCTGCCGCTGCTGGCCGGCGTGTCGCGCAAGTCGATGATCGGCGCGGCAACCGGCAAGCCGGTCGAACAACGCCTTGCGGGCAGCCTCGCGGGCGCTTTGGCTGCGGTAGCGCATGGCGCAGCACTGGTGCGGGTGCATGATGTCGCCGAGACGGTCGACGCGCTCAAGGTCTGGCAGGCTGCTCATTAAGTTTATAATTCACAAAATTTACAAAATTTATAAAAAAGAGAGTAACGATGGCACGCAAATATTTTGGTACTGACGGCGTACGCGGCTTGGTTGGCGTCGCCCCCATCACCCCCGACTTCGTCATGCGTCTGGGCTACGCCGCCGGCAAGGTGCTCGCCAAGACGAGTCCCTCGTCGGGCCGGCCGACCGTCATCATCGGCAAGGACACGCGCATCTCGGGCTATATGCTCGAAGCGGCGCTCGAGGCCGGCTTCAACGCCGCCGGCGTCGACGTGATGATGGCCGGTGTGGTGCCGACCCCGGCCGTCGCCTACCTCACGCGCGCGCTGCGCCTGTCGGCCGGCGTCGTGATCTCGGCCTCGCACAACGCGTTCCAGGACAACGGCATCAAGTTCTTCTCCAAGCACGGCACCAAGCTCGCCGACCACGTCGAGCTCGAGATCGAGGCGGCCATCGACATGCCGATGGAATGCGTGGCCCCCGACAAACTCGGGCGCGCGAAGCGCCTCGACGACGCCCAGGGCCGCTATATCGAGTTTTGCAAGAGCTCCTTCCCGAACGAGCTCGACCTGCGCGGCCTGAAGGTCGTCGTCGACTGCGCCCACGGCGCCGCCTACGACATCGCCCCCCACGTGTTCCACGAACTGGGCGCCGAGGTGATCGCCATTGGCGCCGCCCCGAACGGCCTGAACATCAACGCCGGTTTCGGCGCGACGGCGACCGCCGCGATGGCCGCCGCCGTGGTCGAGCACAAGGCCGACCTCGGCATCGCCCTCGACGGCGACGCCGACCGCCTGATCATGTGCGACAAGAACGGCCGCCTCTACAACGGCGACGAACTGCTGTACGTGATGGTGCGCGACCGCATGGCCACCGGTCCGGTGGCGGGCGCCGTCGGCACCCTGATGACCAATATGGCCCTCGAGGTCGCATTCAAGGAACTTGGCATCGGCTTCGCCCGCGCCAAGGTCGGCGACCGCTACGTGCTCGAGGTGATGAAAGAAAAAGGATGGATCCTCGGCGGCGAGGGTTCTGGCCATCTGCTATGCCTCGACAAGCACACCACCGGCGACGGCATCGTCTCGTCGCTGCAGGTGTTGTCGGCGTTGATGCGCAGCGGAAAATCGCTCGATGAATGCTGCAGCGAACTGGTGCTGTACCCGCAGACCCTGATCAACCTGAAAGTGCCCGCCAATTTCGACTGGACGAAAAATCCGGCGATGGTGGCCGAAAAAGAATTGGTCGAGCACGAGCTGGGCGACGCCGGCCGCGTGCTGATCCGCGCCTCGGGCACCGAGCCGCTGATCCGTGTGATGGTCGAGGCCAAGACGGCGGTGCTGGCGCAGACCATGGCGCAACGCATCGCCGACAAGGTCATGGCGGCGTGAGCGGGCGGGCGGGGCGCCAGTGACGACGCAGACCGCTTCGATCCGCGCTTTATTGATGCAG
>NZ_PXWF02000174.1 GCF_003011895.2 Massilia glaciei
GTGCGTAACACCCCAGCCCGGCCCTCAGCTTGCGCAGGTCATCGGCGCTGTTGACCTGGTCGAACCGGGCTGGTCGTTCTCGCGTATGAGCAGCAAGCGGTAGTTATTCAGTTCTCGCAGCAACGAGATCCGCACAGGCAGCAGTGTCTGTTCGCGTTTTAAGTTGGTGGCGGTCCAGATCACATTGATGGCCTTGCCCGCGCGCAGTTCCTCGACGGTGCGTTCAGTCGACAGCCGCCAAGGGTGCGGTTCGATCGAGACGGGCCATGCGTGTTTTCGGTCTTGCGCATGGCGAGCTCGAGTACCTGCGGGAAGTACTGGGCGTGCATCTGGGCGCTCGGTTGTATCGCCGGCACGACCAGTTTCAGCGGTTCTGCCCAACAGCTGACGCTGCCCAGGCACAGCAAGGCGGCCAGGGCGCGGGCGCAGGGATTGAAGAGTTTAAATGGCATCGTCTTTTATGATTGACCGTGCTTGGAGTCGGATTCATAAACCAATTGCCGAATTTTACAATGCCTGGCCGGCGGTGCGGCGTTTGCCGGTGTTTTTTTCGGGTGCCGGCTGAGAGGCTGAGAGTCTTTCGATCATGCCCGCTCATCACGCCAGAAAGCGCCAGTTCGTCGTTGCAAATGCTCGCCATAGCCCTCTATGGCTGTGCTTTGCGCCTCGATCTGCCGCTTTCTGGCGGGCTGCTCGGACACCCACGAAAAACTCTCAGCCTCTGAGGCCGGCCAAGCAGATGCCCGTGCAGCAGTGCCCGCTCGGCGCCGGGCTCGCACAGGTAGTCGATCTTGCCGGCGACGATGGTGGCCACCGGCAGACCGTCGCGGAACAGGATCCGGTTGCCCGCCAGCGCGGGGACCTTGTCGCCGGGCAGCAGGGTGCCGCACAGGTTGAGCGGATCGACGCCCGCGACGCACACCAGGGCGCCGTCGTGGGCGCGGCGCCGCACGGCCCGCAGTAGCGCGATGGCTTCGGGCAGCGCGAACTGCTCGCCCGAGAACCCGGCCACAAAACGCCCGCCGCGGATCTCGCCGCGCGCCTCGAGCCGGTGGTACACGGGCAGCA
>NZ_PXWF02000175.1 GCF_003011895.2 Massilia glaciei
CGCGGATCTCGCCGCGCGCCTCGAGCCGGTGGTACACGGGCAGCAGTTCCCGCCACGACGGCAGCCACGCCGCCTCCCGTTCGAGCAGGCGCCAGAACATGACGCCGTAGCGGCGCAGCAGCGTCATGGCGACATGCTCGACGGTTTCGGGACCGAGTCGCGGCTTGCGCGCCGGCGTCGCGGCCGCTTCCGCCGCATCGGGGCCGGCGCGGCGCACCAGCGACCAGCGTCCCGCTTCGTCCATGGTTGGCCCGGCGCCGCGGCGGCGCTTGTCGACGCTGGCCCGCTTGCTCGCCGGCTGCAGCATCGCGCGCATGCCGGCGAAGCTGTCGGCGTTGACCAGGCCGGTCGAGACCAGTTCGCCAAGCGCGTTTTCGAGCTCGACCGGCAGCAGGCGGGCGTCGCTTTGCAGTTCGTCGAAGAACATGGCGCCGTCGCGCCGCAGCGCCGCTAGCACCCGGCCCGCGCGCGGCGAGATGTCGGGCGCGCCGGACGCGGCCGGCAGCGCGTGCCACAGCGCGCTCTGGCGGCGCGGCAGCAGCACGATCGGCGTGCCGCGCACCGGACCGCCGGCGGCCGACACCGGCGCGCCGATGCGGGTCCAGATCAGCTTGCCGGCGCGGCACAGCTCGTCGAGCCAGAGGATCGAGTAGTCGCGCAGGCGCAGCGCGAGCAGGTCGTTCTCCCAGGCGCCGGCGGCAGCCTCGTAGCCCTCGAGCTGCGCGAGCACCTGCCTCAACGCGGCCTGCCCCCGCAATTGCGTGTCGGGCGCCAGGTGCTGCCAGTCGAACAGGAAGCGCATGAAGTCCTGTCGTTCGACCGGTTCGATTTCGCGCCGCAGCCGCTTGATGGTGTAGTGGTGGATGCGCGCCAGCAGATGCCGCTCGCACCATTCCTCGGCCGCCGCCCCGGGTGTGAAGCGCCCGCGCATGACGTAGCCTTCGGCTTCGAGCTGGCCAAGTGCGATGCCCGCGCCGCCCTCCGGCAGCGCCAGCGCCGAGGCGATCGCGGCCAGCGGCTGCGGGCCGAAGCCGGCCAGGCGCGCGCGCATCACCTCGACCAGCGCGGTGTCGCGCGTCCAGGCCGCGCCGCCGTTGCCGCGGTGGCTGTCCGGCACCGCCAGGTCGGGCGCGGCCAGCGCCTGCGGGTAGGCCGCGCGC
>NZ_PXWF02000176.1 GCF_003011895.2 Massilia glaciei
CCGGCTTCGGCACCGCCCCCCGCCCCGGCTTCGGCCGCCGTTGCGGCCCCTGCCCCGGCCGCGCGCGTGGCCGCGCTGCCGCCCGGGCGCGGCCCGAGGGACCTGCCATGATCGACATCGAACGCGGCGACGCCTCGCCCGAGGCGGCCCTGATCGCCAAGTACCGCGACGCCATCTCGTACGGGCTGGCGCTGGCCGGCGCGCTGATCATGCTGCCGTTCTCGGTCAACAATTTCCTGCAGGGCCGGTTCGAGCTCGGCATCGCCACCAGCACCGCGATCGCCATGCTCGCGGTCAACGCCTGGGGCATCTACCGCCACCGGCGCATCCCGATCCCGATGGTGCTCATCTTCGTGCCGGCCGTGGTCAGCATGCTGATCTCGATCCGCAACCAGACCTGGCCGGGCATCCTGTGGAGCTACCCGGCCGTGCTGATGTTCCATTTCATGCTCTCGCGCCGCGCCGCCAACCTGTTCAACGGCGTGGTGGCGCTGGTGGTGCCGCTGGCGGCGTGGCAGGTGATGCCGGGGCCGATGGCGCTGCGGGTGGCCGTCACGCTGGCCCTGATGATCGTGTTCGCCAACATCTTCTCCTTCGTCACCAACGAGCTGTACCGCCAGGTGGTGCGGCAGAAGGAGGTGGCCGAGCAGGCCACCCGCTTCAAGAGCGAATTTTTGGCCAACATGAGCCACGAGATCCGGACCCCGATGAACGCGGTGATCGGCCTGACCTACCTGGCGCTGCAGACGGAGCTGACGGCGCGCCAGCGCGACTACCTCGGCAAGGTGCAGGACGCGGCCAACGCGCTGCTCGGGATCATCAACGACATCCTCGACTTCTCCAAGATCGAGGCCGGCAAGATGAGCCTTGAGACGACCGAGTTCGCGCTCGCCGGCGTGCTCGACCAGATCACCACCATCTGCGCCCTGCCGGCCCAGGAGAAGGGGCTGGCGGTGGTGTTCGACGTCGCCCCGGGCGTGCCGCTGCGGCTCGTCGGCGACCCGCTGCGGCTCGGCCAGGTGCTGCTCAACCTGATCAACAACGCCATCAAGTTCACCGAGCGCGGCGAGGTCGTGCTCACGGTCGCGCTGGCCGAGGCCGGCGACGAGCACGCCACGCTCGCGTTCGAGCTGCGCGACACCGGCATCGGCATCGACCAGGGCCGCGTCAAGGCCCTGTTCGCGCCGTTCAGCCAGGCCGAGCGCTCGACCAGCCGGTGCTTCGGCGGCACCGGGCTGGGCCTGACCATCAGCAAGCAGCTGGTGCAGGCGATGGGCGGCACCATCGAACTCGACAGCGTGGCCGGGGTCGGCAGCGTGTTCAGCTTCACGGCGCGCTTCGGGCGCGCCCCCGGCGGCGCCGCGCACGCGGCAATGGCGCCCGAGATCCGCGGCCAGCGCGTACTCGTCGGCATCACCCGCCAGTCCCAGCGCGAGGCCGTCACGCGCATGCTCGGCGCCTGGGACGTGCGGCTGACCACGGTGGGCAGCGCCAGCCTGCTGCAGGCCGAGCTGCTGGCCGAGGTGCGCGGCGACACACGTGGCGACACCCGCGGCGGCTCGCCCGGGCGCGGCATCGCCGCGCTGCTGCTCGACTCCCAGCTGGCCCTGCAGGCCCAGCAGAGGGGCATGCGCTTCGGCGAGCCGGGCGCGCCGCGGCTGGTGCTGCTGGCCACCGGCAGCGGGCGCGAGCTGGCCGCGATCGACGGCGCCGCCCAGCTCATGCGCATGCCGCTGGCGCCGCAGGCGCTGCGCCAGGCGCTGTACCTGGCGCTCGGGCTCAATCCGCCGGCGCCGCTGCGCGCGCCGCCCGAGCAGCTGCGCCGGATCGACGGCGTGCACGTGCTGGTGGCCGAGGACAACGAGATCAACCAGCAGGTGGTGCGCGAGCTGATCGAGACCGCCGGCGGGCGCTGCACCATCGTCGGCGACGGCGAGCTGGCGGTGCAGCGCGCGCTGCAGGAGCGCGACCCGGTCGACGCGGTGCTGATGGACCTGCAGATGCCGCGCCTCGACGGGGTCCAGGCGACGCAGCAGATCCGCGCGCGCATTGATGCCGCCGCGCTGCCGATCCTGGGCCTGTCGGCGCACGTACTGCAAAGCGAGCGCCTGCGCTGCGAGGAGGCCGGCATGAACGACTACCTGACCAAGCCGATCGAGCCGGAGCTGATGCTGGCGACGCTGTCGCGCTGGCTCGGGCCCGCGCGGCTGGCCGCGGCGGCGGCG
>NZ_PXWF02000177.1 GCF_003011895.2 Massilia glaciei
TTAGCGCGGTGCGTAACAACGGGAGCCGGCCGGTATTGGTTCGGTGGGAGCGATGACGCATTCGTGGTCAATGCGCAGGGTTTCCGTCTTTTTCTTTTTGTCCGAACCGGGCCGCTTGGTCGAAGCCGCCGTCTGCGTTGTCGAACGGTCGGCTTTGCCGGCATCCTCATTCATCCGGCTCGGCTTGAAAACGGGCCGCTTTTTTTCGCCCTTGAGTATGGCCACCTCGTCGGTGAGCCTCACCAGTCGTTCCTCGAACGCGATATTTTCCGCCAGCAGGCATTCTGCGAAGGTTTGCAGCTTGCTGACCTGAGTCTTCTGCTTGCGTGGCAGTTCATCCTTGTCGACATGCGGTACCAGGCGCAGTTTCATTTCCGAGTGCGCACTCCGGGTTTCCGAGCTTGCTTCAAGCGCGCCACCTCGGCTTCCAAGGAGGCGATCTGCTCGCGGGCGGCATTGGTCCGGTCAGTCAGCGCCGCGACCAACGCGACCAGTTGCACCACCTCGGGCGGCGCACCCTCGAGATCCACCTTCGGCATCACGTACTTTTGCTCGTTCACCATCGCGTTATTCACCACATCGTTTCGTTGGGCAAAAGTTAACACCGCGCAAGAAAGTTTACAAGTGAAATCTCGAGGGATTTACGAAAATATTTTTTGGCGTGAATGGACGCGAAAGTGACCGTCTGTTTTACGGCAAACTCCCTTGGGCCTCAAGGGAGCTGCCACGGCTTATTGAGGTGTTACAAAAGACTGGCGGAGACGGTGGGATTCGAAGAAAATCCGGTATCGTCCCTAAAAGTCCAGCTACGGTCGGTGCCTCGAACCCTACGAACCGAGACACCAACGGAATTTCGCTTGTGAATGCTACGTAGCGCATCGAGTTAGGCGGACTGGTGGATTCGAAATCGATCACAGGTTTGTTTGGCGAGAAATCCCGAATGGCATCGTTCGCTCGGTAAGCCTACGGCAGCACAATCGTCCGGCACCGTCCATCTCAGTCCGGGAACATTTTTTCATATTTTTTTCATACCATACAAAAAAGGCCTGCGAACCGTAGTTGCAAGCCTTTGATTTTACAGCGAATTTTGGTGGGAAGTGCAAGTTTCGAACTTGCGACCCCTGCAGTGTGAATGCTGGCAAGCTCGACACTAGCGCACTTCCCCGGACCTCGCCGGACCGTATTTTCATAGTAGAAGGCTTGATTTGAGTCCGGTGGCGTCCGACGAAATCCGCTACAGTTTTCCGTACTTTTTCCGTACTTTTTCCGTACTTTATTGTTCAGTTAAAGGCCATATTTGAGTCCGGTTTCGACCGGCTTCCAGGCACCTGAACGAACCGACGGGTGTGAAAATGAACGACAAACTCGACACCGTTTCAGCCAGGAATAAATTAAAGTGCCGGCGCGAGCCATACTGGCACAAAATCAACCAGGGAAGTTTTCTCGGCTTTCGAAAGATGACTGACGATGCGGCTGGCGTATGGCAGGTCCGATACCGCTTGGACGCCGGGGGCCAACATACGCGAGCGCTGGGAAAGTTCGACAATTACAGCCCATCGGAACGGTTCGACAAAGCGCTGGCCGCTGCCAGGGAATGGCTAGCGCACCTCGAGGTGGGGGGCGCCACGGAATCGGTCACGGTGATGGAGGCATGCGAGGCCTACGTCAACAAGATCCGGGCGCTCAAGGGAGACTTGGCGGCCAACGATCTAGAGGACCGCTATCGCCGCTGGGTGAAGCCGGATCCCATCCACAAAATTGAGGTCACAAAACTCACGCGCGACACGGTAACCCGTTTCCGCAGCCGCCTCGTAAATGCACCGGTGAAGGTCGGCAAATTAGGCGATATACGCGCCCGCTCGAAAGATACCGTCAATCGCGACATGGCTGCGCTTCGCGCCGCGCTCAATCAAACGTTGCAGGACGGCCTGGCAACCAGCGACTTCGCATGGCGGATACCATTGGCGGCATTCAAAAACGTCACCAGGCGGCGAGAAATATATCTGGATCGCGCTCAGCGAAAAATGTTTATCGCTATGGCACCACCCGACTTGGCCCAACTCATACGTGCCCTTTGTGTCCTGCCGCTAAGGCCTGGTGCCCTTGCCTCCCTACTTGTCTCCGATTTCGATCAGAAATTTGATATTTTGAGGGTCGGGAAAGACAAAAGTGGTAGCGATAGAAAGTTCAAGGTGCCACCAGAAATTGCCGCTTTTTT
>NZ_PXWF02000178.1 GCF_003011895.2 Massilia glaciei
GCCGCATAGCGGCTGAACAGTCACGATTGCTCTACCATTGGCAACTCGCATTTGTGCGCGGCGCGAGATGGAAACGCCAGGAACCTTGGCGCAGCGGTCGTCCATTCATAATCAAACGGAACAAATAGATGAAAACGCTATTTCTGCTCTTGGCGCTTGTACCGACACTTGCTTTATCCGAAGGCGTCCCGACCACGGGCAGGGTTCCCGTGCCGGAAAATCATAGCCTTGTTCACGAATTCCTGGGTGCGGATGGAATCTATACGGAGATCTTCGCCAATATATTCGTCAAAGACAAATATGTTGGGGCCAATGTAGTGATTCGAACCAATGACGGGGTTTCTGCCAAGAATGAAAGAAGTCTTTTCTCGCTTGCGTCCACGACGCCGTGCGAAGTTGAAAGCGGTCTGCTTCGCAATTATGTTGGAAACAAAGCGCCGAGCGAACATAACTGGACGCGGGTTGTCCCTCAATCTTGGGGCGATAGTCGTCGGCGCTACGCGCCTACAGACAATATGAAGGATGTGCTGGCAACCGAGATGTGCCTCCAAACCCATCCGCCATTCGCAAATTATTTGCACTCTGCTTGGAGCGAGAAAATCCAGAAGATTCTCGAAGAAAGCGCTGAAAAGGACGATGCATATCGGAAGGCTTTTCAGGAAACCAAAGAGAAGTGCTTGTCCAGCTTGGAAAGACTTCGTACCGCGTCGGAACAGCTCGATGCGGAGACTGCCAATTTGGATAGCCGAAGCCTGTCTATCACCGAGTATGGCCCAAGTCTTGATTTTCGACGGCAGATGCTGGAAACCGGGCCAAAAATTCGTGAGCTAGAGAACCTAACGAACCAGCTTACGGCGAAATGGTATGCCGATCGGAACAATTACAATCTCCGGGTCCGGGCGCTGAAGGCGGACCGAGGGTCATTGCACAAGAGACGTGAGCGCCACACGGAGCGCGTCGATACCCACAACGATGAGTGCGATAAATTCCCTGGGGCAGAATAGATGTCACGTCAATCGATTCACTAAAGCAGTACCGGGCGCGGAGTAAAGACATCCGCTGAATTCGTATCCGGCAAAACGCACGCATGCTCACCACCGACAGTGGCGAGTTCGTGTCCGAGCGAAACAGCACTTTGTTTTCGGGGAAGTGCTCGATTGCGGCAAGACCGCCGACGCTTCCCGACATAAAGCGCACAGGAGCCTCACGAGTTTGCCAGTCCATGCCAGCCTGCTTCGCCCATATTTCGATAGACTCGTCCGAGTTGCAAGGTGGCGACCCACATCGCAGGCGCGCTGAAGGGTTGCCGGTTACGCCGATCTTGTGGATCAGCTCGCGGTGCGCGGTGACGTATGGTTGAATGGACTGAGAGGCTGAGAGTCTTTCGATCATCCCCGCTCATCACGCCAGAAAGCGCCAGTTCGTCGTTGCAAATGCTCGCCATAGCCCGCTATGGCTGTGCTTTGCGCCTCGATCTGCCGCTTTCTGGCGGGCTGCTCGGGCACGCCCGAAAAACTCTCAGCCTCTGACTCCGCAGCACATAGATTGTGCCTGTTTCAATATCAGCAGGCTCTGGCGCATTGCTAAACAGGGGCCCCATGTCGGGATCAGCGCACGCTGTAAAGAGCGGATCAGCAGATCGGCGATTTCCTCCGCCGCCCGGCTTCGAGCATCTCGGTGAAGCGCTCGGCAGTTGCCGCCTCGGAAAACAAAAAGCCCTGCGCGTAGTCGCACTCCTTCGCCCTTAGCCAGTCGCGCTGTTCGACCGTCTCCACCCCCTCGGCGATGACCTCCAATCCAAGCTTGTGGGCCATGACGATGATCGTCTCGGCGAAAACCGTGCTGTCGGCACTGTGCATCATGTCCTTGACGAACGACTGGTCGATCTTGAGAAAATCGACCTTGAATTTCTTGAGATAGGACATCGACGAATAGCCGATCCCGAAATCGTCGATGGTGAACTGGACGCCGACCAGCTTGAGCATGGCGAGCCGGCTCCTGACCGTGGGCGAATCGTTGAGTAGGACGCCTTCGGTGATCTCAACGGCTATTTGGTCGCGCGTGAAGCGCAGCAAGGCGAGGCAGGGCTGTCGCACCAAAAGTCG
>NZ_PXWF02000179.1 GCF_003011895.2 Massilia glaciei
ACGCCTAGCCTTACACATCAGCGCCCGGCGGCGCGATGGGGCCAAGCTGCGCGTGAGATCGGCACCAGTCGCGAGACCCTTCATCAATACCAGACGGTCGCGCCAACGGCTTAACCCGGTTTTACGTTCCATTACACCTCAGACGCCTTATTTGTACATTGTCCGTCGAACACACGCTAACTTCACATCGTAGTCAAGAATTTCTGTACACTCAGCATTCATACGCGCCTTCCTAGCTATAAATTCTTGGCGGGTTACACCAAGTTCCTTTGCGGATTCAATATCCCGGCGTTCCTGCTTTAAATAGTTGGTCTGGTCTAAGCGGTAACGGGTTAGTTCTTCAGCTTCAAGGTAGCGAATCTTGTGTGGTTCCACAGAGAACATGTCTTCAGCGAGGCCTGGTGCAATGCCTTTCATATCTAAGTACGTTTTAACCTGCTCCACAACTCGACCAAGAGTGGCAGCACCTGCTTCACCTCCAAGGCTTAAATCCGTCACAAACGGCCGGTGAATCCCCACTCTTCCTTTTATTGTTTTTTCATCAGCGCCGGCCAACACAAGTACACACGAGCTGGAGCATGTCATATTTGGTAAAATCGATGCGCTAATTTCTTCAAGTTCGAGGTAATCTCCAATTCTCATGGCTTCCTTAACGCTGCCACCTGGTGAAAAAAGTAGTATGACCCGGGCATTAGCTGGCGGCGCTTTCGAGAACTCTTCCTGCACTTTGCTCGCGTCTCCTGGTTCAATAGAACCAGCAAAAAAAACCATGCTGACACCCTTACTTTCGGGTAATAACTTTACGGTTGCGGCACCTACCGACATACTTGTCGTGAAAAAAGCTAAGGCCAAAAGAATATTTTTCATAGTATCCATTTTTCTTCATACAATAAAACATGATAAAGCATAACTGTTGCTGAGGGAACCGGCTGCGACGTTTGCGACGTTTGTGGCTCAGATCAGGAGGTAACGTGAAACACTGGGATTTTGAAGTAGCTGGCGCCTGACGCAGTATGCCCTGCTAGCGGTGTGCAGCCGACTCCTGACAATGCGCGCAGTCGCCTTCTGAAAACAACATCAGCGCCATCAACGACATGCTAATCGACATGCTGGCAGCGATCGCGCGGCGCGACTACGAGCAGCGGCGCGAGCGCCAGGCGGAGGGAATCGTCAAAGCCCGGGCGGCCGGCAAGTTTCGCGGCCGGCGCATCGACACCGCGAGGTACGATGCGATAAACAGACTCCTGGCCAGCAAGAGTTCATGGAGCGAGGTAGAGCGCATTGTATGCTGCAGCCGCAGCACGATCAGCGCAGCCGTGCGGCATGCGGCCAACCAAAAAAGGAAGCCACGAAATGAAGCTGCTTTTGATCGCGCTGGCATTGGCTAGCGCCCCGGCATTAGCCTTGGACGTGATCGGGATCGCGGACGGTGACACTCTCACAGTGCTGCAGGACGGACGGCCCGCGCGGATTCGCTTGGCGAACGTGGACGCACCTGAAAAACGGCAGGGATTCGGGCAGCGCGCCAAGGAGTCCCTTTCCGAGCTGTGCTACCGCAAGGATGCCGTGCTAAAGGTCGTCAGTACCGACCGATACGGCCGCGCGGTGGCGCTTGTGTCGTGCGCCGGCATCGATGTCAATCGCGCCCAGGTGGAGCGCGGCCTGGCGTGGGTCTACACGAAATACAATCAGGATCCCGCCCTGCCGGCGCTGCAGGAGGCGGCAGCTGCCCAGCGCCGCGGTTTGTGGTCAGAACCAAACCCGGTCCCGCCATGGAAATTTAGGCGCCCCAGCCACTGATCTCGAGTGGCAAGTGCAGCGAACTGCTTGGTAGAGCCCTGCCACCGCGTGGCGGAGCCGGTTTGAGCACGAGCTGGGAGTCAAACCCCGATCGTCTTTTGGCAGGTGCAGAGTTCGGGGGTTTAGGGACGCCCGGGACGGGCCACCGTCGCCGCCGCGTCCGGCAAACCGGCGCTTCGGCCAGATCGGGGCGCCCACAGAATTCGGAAAAAATAGCACGCTAAGGATTTCCCGGCATCCACCGGCAAGCTG
>NZ_PXWF02000018.1 GCF_003011895.2 Massilia glaciei
GTCGACGGCGTCATGCAGGAGATTTGGGGGGCCATCATCGCCTACAATCTGGTGCGGCTCGAAATGTCCAAAGCGGCGATCGATGCAGGGTGCGTCCCAACCGACATCAGCTTCGTGCGCGCATTCCACGTAATCCAGTACGAACTGTTATGGGTAGCTGCAACACGGGCTCAAGGAAAGCTGCCAAAGTTACTGCAGAACATGCGAGAAAGGCTCGTAAACGAACTCACTGCGAAGCGGCCCGGCAGGAAACGTGACCGGGTCGTTAAATCCAAAGCGCAACGCTACCCCACTAGAAAAATCAAAAAATTAGCTTAAGTCAACGCCATTAGGGTCTGACCCCGGTTGCGAAACTAATTGGCATTGATCCACGCCGTAGCCCTTGAAAGGCACCGGATCGGGC
>NZ_PXWF02000180.1 GCF_003011895.2 Massilia glaciei
CCGGGCCGGCGCCGGAACCGGCCGCGCCCGAGCCGGCCAGGGCCGACGTCTCGCTCGGGCCGGCCGCGCCCGAGGGCGCCTTCGCCAGCCTGCGCGGACGGCTGCGGGTGCCGCTGGCGGGCAAGCTCGGCGCCAAGTTCGGCGCCAAGCGCGGCAGCGGACCGAGCTGGAAGGGCGTGTTCATCAAGGCCGACGAGGGCAGCGACGTCAAGGCGGTGGCGGCCGGGCGGGTGGTGTTCGCGCGCTGGATGCGCGGCTTCGGCAACCTGATCATCGTCGACCACGGCAGCCAGTACATGAGCATCTACGGCAACAACCAGGCCCTGCTCAGGCGCGAGGGCGACGCCGTCAAGGGCGGCGACCCGATCGCCAGCGCCGGCGACACCGGCGGCAACGAGGAGTCGGGCCTGTATTTCGAGCTGCGCCACAACGGCAAGGCGTTCGACCCGGTAGGCTGGATCCCGTTTTGAACGGGCCAAGCGGGCGCCGGCAGGGGCCGTGAACGGCCCATGTCAGGGCCCATGTCAGGGCCCATGTCCGGGGCCATGATCGGGGCCATGATCGGGCTATACTCACAGCGGGGCCGCGCCGACCGGCGCGACCGGCAACCTAAGCAACCTAAGCAGAATGAGCGGAATGAGCGGAATGAGCGGAATGAGCGGAATGAGCAGATGAAGACGAAAATCAAGAGTATCGCCCTGGTCGGATTCGGCATGTTCGCCGGGGCCGCCGCCTCGCTCCAGTTCCCGGCGCGGGCGCAAGCGCCCATGCCGGCGCCCGCGCCGGTGGCGGTGGCCGCCTCCGCCCCCGCCCCGCTTCCGCTCGACGAGCTGCGCCAGCTGGCCGAGGTCTACAAGCTCATCAAGAGCGACTACGTCGAGCCGGTCGAGGGCCGGCGGCTGATGGCCAAGGCGATCGGCGGGATGGTCGCCTCGCTCGACCCGCACTCGTCCTACCTCGACCCGCGCGCGCTGGCCGACATGCAAAACAACATCGACGGCCATTTCGTCGGGGTCGGCATCGAGGTCGTGCTCGAGGACGGGCTGGTCAGGGTGCTGGCCCCGATCGAGGAGTCGCCGGCCTTCCGCGCCGGCATCGCCCCGGGCGACCTGGTCACCCGCATCGACGGCACCCCGCTGCGCGACATGCCGCTCGAGCAGGTGCACCGCCTGATGCGCGGCGCGCCCGGCAGCAAGGTCACGCTGACGATCGCGCGCAAGGGCGAGGACCTGCCATGGGTGGTGCCGCTCGAGCGCCAGCAGATCAAACTGCAAAGCGTCAAGAGCAAAATGGTCGAGCCCGGCTACGCCTGGCTGCGGGTGCGCCAGTTCCAGGGCCAGACGCTGGACGCCCTGGCCACCCAGGTCGAGGCGCTGTACCGGGCCGACCCGAAGCTCAAGGGCCTGGTGCTCGACCTGCGCAACGACCCCGGCGGGCTGCTCTCGGGCGCCGTCGGGCTGGCCTCGGTATTTTTGCCGCCCGGCAAGGTGGTGGTGTCGACCGTGGGCCAGACCGCGGCCGCAAACGGGGTCCTGTACGCGCTGCCCGAAGACTACACGCTGCGCGGCGAGCGCGACGTGCTGGCGCGATTGCCGGCGGCGCTCAAGGCGGTGCCGCTGGTGGTGCTGGTCAACGGCGGCTCGGCCTCGGCCTCCGAGATCGTCGCCGGCGCGCTGCAGGACTACAAGCGCGCCACCATCATGGGGGCGCGCACCTTCGGCAAGGGCTCGG
>NZ_PXWF02000181.1 GCF_003011895.2 Massilia glaciei
CACCATCATGGGGGCGCGCACCTTCGGCAAGGGCTCGGTGCAAAAGGTGATCGGGCTGCCCGGCGGCAGCGGCGTCAAGCTGACCGTCTCGCGCTACATGACCCCGCTCGGGCGCTCGATCCAGGCGCTCGGCATCATGCCCGACCTGTTGGTCGACGAAACCGCCGCCGGCGCCGGCAACGACGCGCCGCGCCTGCGCGAGACCGACCTCGCCCGCCACCTGGGCAACGTGGCGGCGGCGCCCGGCGCGGCGGCG
>NZ_PXWF02000182.1 GCF_003011895.2 Massilia glaciei
ATTTAAGGGATGTTGTACTAGTTCGTCGAAACATGGCGAGAAACGCCCGATACCGCGCCGCAAAGCACAGCAAGGCCTTGGCCTTGCTGTGCTTTTTTCCTTGTCCCGGACCGGTTTCGCCACAATGATTGTTCAACCATCTTGCAATCGATGACGCCGGGGGCGACTTAAACGCGTTTTTCGGCGCGCGTTTGGCAGGCAATGCACAGGCGCGCCTCGGGCCGCGCCTGCAGGCGCGAAAAACCGATGTTTTGGCCGCACTCGTCGCACATGCCGTAGCTGCCGTCGTCGAAGCGCGCCAGCGCGCGCCTGATGGCGAGCGCCTGCGCGGCGTTGTGGCCGGCCGCCTCGAGCGCGAGGTCGTTGAGCAGGCGCACCGTCGCCTTGTCGGCGGGCGAGGTTTCGATTTCCTCCACCGCGAGTTCGCGCGCGTTGGCGGGCGCGCTGGCCGGCGCGGCCAGGGCGCCGAGGCGTTCTTCGAGGATCGCCCTGAGCAGGGCGAGCTGTTCCGGTGCCAGGCCGTTCATCGCGGAACTCCGTGTTGTTCGAAGGCAGCCGCGCCTCGGTCGACGCATGGCTAGCCTTTAGTGTAGCGCGATCCGCGTGCGCCGGCGCACGCGTGGCTTTGGCGCGGCCCGTATCAGGGCTTTTTGGCGGTCGCGTCGACCAGCGCGATCTGCTTGCGCACCTTGTCGAGAGCGGGAACGATCAGCATCACCTGGTGCGTCATGACGGCGCCGCCGAGCGTGACCAGGCTGCCGGCGAGCCCGACGAGGTGGCCGATGTGGCCGATCTTGCGGATCGTTTCGGCGGCGTTGGCGGTGAGCGCCATGATGTGCTTTTGCTGCTGGCCGAGCTCGCTGACGACGCTGATCGCGGCGTCGGCATACAGGCCGTCGGCGCGCTGGCGCAGCAACAGTTCCTCGTCGAACAGCGCGCGCGCCGCGTTTTGCTCGGACTCGCTCAGCGGGCCGTTGTTCTCCCTGATCTGGCGCAGGATGCGGGCGTGGATCTCGTCGGCGCATTCGCCGAGCTGGTCGGCCAGCGCTTCGATCTCGGCCGCGTTCGACAAACCGTGTGGGGAATCGGCGCCGGCCGGCTCCGCTGCGGCCGGCGCCGGTGCTGCGGCAGTGAGTGCGGCGGCAGCCTTGGCGGCGGCGTCGGCCGCTTCTTGCGGGGTCAATTCTTTCATGGTCGGTCTCCGGTCAAATCGAGGTGTCGTGCAAGCCTTCGCGGATCATGCGCAGGTCCTTGGTGTACTTGGCCAGCGTGAGCATCAGTTCGGCGCCGGTCATCTTGTCGAGGTTGTCGCGCAGCTTGCGGTGGCCCAGCGAGACCTTGCTCAAGCCTTGCATCGCGAGGTCGTAGCGCTTGTCGATGAGGCGGTATTCGATCGACTTGTTCAGGTAATGCACCTTGGCGAGCGTGACGAGCATGCGGTCCTGCGGCTTGTTCGAAAACGGGATGTCGATGTCGAAAATGCCGAGCACGATCTTTTGCTCGTTCTCGTTGGTCTTGGCGTAGTAGCGGGTGAGCGTGATCATCGCCTCGATCAGGGTTTGCAGGTCGGCGTCGCCGTCGCGCACCATCGATTCGACGCTGCGGCCCTGGTAGCCCGAGGCGATCACGCGCGTGAGCAGGCGCGTCAGGCCGGTGTAGGCGACCACGTGCTTTTGCTCGATGCCGCTGTCGGCGAAGGCCTTCAGGCCGGTGCCGAGATCGTCGAGCTTGGCGGTCAGGTCGAAGCGCTCGTCGCCGGCGAGCAAACTGAGCGTTTGCATGTAGAGCACCACCGTTTTCTGCACGCTCTGGAAATCGTCGTAGGCCGCGCGCCGCTTGGCGTCGTTCTCCTTGGCGATCTTGTCGGCCGCCGCCGTCAGGTAGGGTTGCTCGCGCACGTAGGTGTCGCGGAAGCGGCTCGACAATTCTGAGTAGCCGCCCAGCTTGGCGGAGGCGTCGGCGAACTCGCGCACTTCGGACAGACTGACTTTTCCGGTGCTGGCGCAGCCCCCGAAAAGGAGGCTGACGGCGAGGGCTGCACAGACGGTAAGGGAGCGGCTTGCGTTCATGGGGATCCTCTCGGGCGGCGCGAAAATGGCGTACCGGAAGGCCCCATTCTTGCCTCTGTGGCATAGAGGCATCTTGCTCAAGGTCAAGCTTGTAGTGCTTGGCGGTAAAATGCGGCGGAGGGTCCCCGTCCGCGGCGCCCATTCCGAAGGAACCACCATGTCCAAGCCACCCCAATATGACGTGATCGTGTTCGGCGCGACCAGCTTCGTCGGGCAGATTTTGTGCCGCGTGCTGACCGAGCAGTGCGCCGGCCAGTTCGTGTGGGCCGCGGCCGGCAGGTCGCGCTCGAAACTGGAACAGGTGCGCGCGCAACTGGGTCCGGCGGGCGTTGGCGTGCCGCTGATCGTGGCCGACGCGGCCAGCGCCGACGACATGCGCGCGCTGTGCGCGCGGGCGCGGTTGGTCGTCTCGACGGTGGGGCCGTACGCGCTGTACGGCGAGCAACTGGTCAAGGCCTGCGCCCAGACCGGCACCGACTACTGCGACCTGACCGGCGAGGTGCAATGGGTGCGCCGCATGATCGAATGCTACCAGGACAGCGCGCGCGCGTCGGGCGCGCGCATCGTCCATTGCTGCGGCTTCGATTCGATCCCGTCCGACCTCGGCGTGCGCTTCCTGCAGCGCGAAGCGCGACAACGCTTCGGCCAGCCGTGCACCAGCGTCAAGATGCGCGTCAAGGCGATGGCGGGGACGGTCTCGGGCGGCACTTGCGCGAGCCTGGTCAACATCGCCAGGGAGGCGGCGGCCGACCCGGCCGTGCGGCGCGAGCTGGCCGACCCGTATTCGATCTGCCCGCCCGGGCATGGCTTGAGCGCGCGCCAGAACGCCGCCGCGAGGGCCGATTACGACGCCGACTTCAAGACCTGGACCGCGCCATTCTTGATGGCGGGCATCAACACGCGCGTCGTGCACCGCTCGAACGCGCTCTTGAACGCGGCCTACGGCAGGGAGTTCACCTACGACGAGGCGACCATGGCCAAGGGCTGGCTGCGGGCGCAGGGCTTCACGCTCGGGATCGGCGCGTTCATGCTCGCGCTCGGCGTCGCGCCCCTGCGCGGGGTGATCGAGCGGCGCGTGCTGCCGCAGCCGGGCGAGGGGCCGAGCCCGGAGGCGCAGGCGAAGGGTTTTTTCGACTTCCGCTTTTTGGGCACGACCGCGCACGGCCCGCAGTTGCGGGTCAAGGTCACCGGCGACCGCGATCCGGGCTACGGCTCGACCGCCAGGATGCTGGCGCAGGCGGCCGCCTGCCTGCTGCTCGACGTGCCGCGCACGGAGCGCGGCGGCGGTTTCTGGACCCCGGCCACGGTGTTCGGCGACAAGCTCATCGCGCGCCTCGAGGCGCACGCGGGGCTGCGCTTCACGGTGCTCGAGGCGTGACAGATTAATTATAGGGGTATAGGGCTGCACCTCCAGCTTGATGGCGAAGCCCGTATTTTCGGGGTGGAACAAGCTTTCCGGCCGTGGCGAGCGATGCTGGACATGCATAAGCGGAGCACGCAGTCACCGATAAGCGACGCCATCACCGAATTGGAGGAAACGCTGGGAGCGAAGTTGCTGCTGCGTTCACGCGGCGGCTGCGCGCCGACCGAAGCGGGCCACCGCGCGCTGGGCAAGGCGCGCCCCTCGCTCGCCTTGCACGCCCCCGTGGACTGGGCGCAATTGAAGGCGCTGCCGTACATCCAGTTCGCCTGCCCGGGCGCGCTGGCAATGCTTGACCATTGCCGCGCGGCGGGGTTCACGGCCGACGTCGCGCGCACCGTCGCGACCGAAAGCGCGATCGCGGCCATGGTCGGGCATGGAACCGGCTATTCGATCTTGCCAAGACTTGCGGTGTCCCCGATCCGCAACAGGTCAACATCGTCGCCCTGCCATTTCCGGCGCGGCGGCGCTTTGCGTTGCTCACTTTGGCCGGCGCGTCGCGCATGAAGGCGGTGCAGATCGCGCTGCGTTATGTCGGCAACCGGCGCATCGTGGCAAACAGCCCGGCCTTCCGGGCCGGCCATTTAAGCTGGTCGTGACGGCGCCGCGCCGGCAAGCACCAGCCGCATCGCTTGTTCGAACAGCGGCGTGCCCGCGCGCGGGGTCGCCGGGCCGACGTCGTGGAACCCCTCGCGCAGGTAGAGCCGCGCGGCGGCGCTGCCGCCGCAGGTCACGCTTAGCTGGACCGACAGCGCATTTTTTGATCGGGCCCAGTTGATAGCCTCGCGCAGCAGGGCGGCGGCGACGCCGCGGCCGCGGCCTTCCGGCGCGACCCACATCTGGAAGATATTGACCACCGCCGGATCGTCGGCATCGCGCTTGGCCCACACCTGCCCGACGGCCGCTCCCGCGAGCTCGGCGACGAGCGGATAGTCGTGGCCCGAGGTCCCCGCCGCGGCTAGGCGCTCGGCCCAGGCCACCGGCGGGCGGGCTTGTTCGGAGGCCAGCGTGCTGCAAAACATGTCGGGCGCGTTGGCCAGCGCGCGCAGGCGCACTTCGCGGTAGATCGGCGCCTCGTCGGCGGCGAGCACGCGGATGACGAGCGGTGGTTGCGGTTGTGACATTTGACCCTTGGGTTTCATTGTTGGACGGCCTGGCGCCACACCAAGCCTTCCACGGTGGCGCCTAGCGGAATGTACTCGCAGCCGATCCAGCCATTGTAGCCGAGCGCGTCGATCAGTTTCAGCAGGGCAGGGAAGTCGATCCCGCCCGTTCCCGGCTCGTGCCGTCCGGGCGCGTCCGCCAGCTGCATGTGGGCGATCAGGGGCAGGTGCGCGCGGATGGTCTCGGCCAGGGCGCCCTCCATGCGCTGCATATGGTAGATGTCGTATTGCATGAACAGATTGCCGGCGCCGCACTCGGCGATGACGGCGGCCGCCTGCGCGCTGCCGGTCAAAAAATAGCCGGGCATGTCGAAGCTGTTGATCGGCTCGATCAACAGGCGCATGCCGTGCTCCCCGAGCCGAGCCGCCGCGTAGCGCAGGTTCGATACATAGGTGGCGTGCGCGGTTTCCCGGTCCGCCGACGAGGGCACGATGCCGGCCATGCAATGGAGGCGTTCGACCCCGAGGCCGCGCGCGTATTCGAGCGCGAGCGCGACGCTGTCCCTGAATTGGGCCACCCGCAGCGGGTCGCACGCCATGCCGCGGTCGCCCGCATCCCAGTCGCCGCAGGGAAGGTTGTGCAGCACCAGCTCGAGCTTGTTGCGCGCCAGTTCGCGGGCGATGTGACCGGCCTCGAACGAATACGGAAACAGGAATTCAACCGCCTCGAAACCGGCCTCGGCGGCGGCCTCGAAGCGATCGAGGAAGGGCAGCTCCTTGAACAGCAAGCTCAGGTTGGCGGCGAATTTCGGCATCAGGAATTGGACAGGTTCATGCCCGCGATCTGCCCCAGCACGAGGCCGAGCGCGTCGAGCTGTCCGGGGGTGGCGCCGCCCAGCGACTCCTGGCAGATACCGCGCGCCGTCGTGGTCGCCTCGCCCAGCAGGGTTTGGCCGGCCCCGGTGATCACGGCATAGCCGACGCGCGCGTCGCGCGGATCGCTCTGGCGCGCGACCAGGCCGATTTTTTCGAGCGGCAGCAGGGTGCGCGTCACGCCCGATGCCGTCAGCGCCAGCCGTTCGGCCAGGTCGACCCGGCGCAGTCGTCCGCCCGCGGCGCGGCTCAGGTGGTGCAGCAGCACGTAGTCGCCGAAGCCGATGCCGTGCACGCTGCCCAGGGTGTTGTCGAGCCGGCGGCCCAGCACCGCCTGGGCGCGCGCCATCCGTACGCAAAAGTCGAGCGCCGCGTCGGCGCCATGGCCGGTGGCCGGCTGGTCGGAGGTGCCCATAGTGTCCTTGTGCTTGATTTATGCTTGAGTTGTCAACTCTATGGCAATCATCGGATGGATGGGGATTTTTTTTCAAGCGGACGTAAAAACAGCCACCGCGGCCTGCGCCGGGGTGGCTGTTGTCGCCGCGGCCATGCGGCCGCGTTCGTGTCTTACCGGCCGCGCCCGCCCGAGCGGTGCAGGGGCGAGGCGCTGGTGCGGTTGCCGCCACCGCCGTTGCCGGACGCGCCGCGCGGTTTGCCCGCGCTGCGGTTGCTGTTGCCGCCGGCGCCGACCTTGACCACCTGGCCCCCGCCGCCGCCGGAGCGGCGCCCGCCATGCCCGGGCGCGCCGCTGCGCAGCTGCACCGGTTGCGCGCGCGCGGTCGGATCCGGCTCGAAGCCCGGCACCACCTGGCGCGGCAGGGTTTGCTTGATCAGCTTCTCGATGTCCTTGAGCATCTCGTGCTCGTCCACGCAGACAAGCGAAACGGCCTCGCCGGTGGCGCCGGCGCGGCCGGTGCGGCCGATCCGGTGCACATAGTCCTCGGGGATGTTCGGCAGGTCGTAGTTGACCACGTGCGGCAACTGGTCGATGTCGATGCCGCGCGCGGCGATGTCGGTCGCGACCAGCACCTGCAGCGTGCCGTCCTTGAACTCGGACAGCGCGCGGGTGCGCGCGGTCTGGCTCTTGTTGCCGTGGATCGCGAGCGCGCCGATGCCGTCGGCGCCGAGTTGCTCGACGAGCTTGTTGGCGCCGTGCTTGGTGCGCGTGAACACCAGCACCTGGGTCCAGTTGTTCGACTTGATCAGGTACGACAGCATCGGGTGCTTCTTGTCGCGGTCAACCGGATGGATCTTCTGGGCGATCACCTCGACCGTCGAATTGCGGCGCGCGACCTCGATCATCGCCGGCTTGTTGAGCAGGCCGTCGGCCAGGGCCTTGATTTCTTCCGAGAAAGTGGCCGAGAACAGCAGGTTCTGCCGTTTTTTCGGCAACACCGCGAGGACCTTCTTGATGTCGTGGATGAAGCCCATGTCGAGCATGCGGTCGGCCTCGTCGAGGATCAGGATCTCGACCTTGGACAGGTCGACGGTGCGCTGGCCCATGTGGTCGAGCAGGCGGCCCGGGGTGGCCACTAGGATGTCGACCCCGTGCTTGAGCTGCTTGATCTGCGGGTTGATGCCGACCCCGCCGAAGATCACGGCCGAATTGAGGTTGGTGTACTTGCCGTACACGCGCACGCTTTCCTCGACCTGGGCGGCCAGTTCGCGCGTGGGTGTGAGGATCAGACAGCGCACCGCGCGCGGCGAGCTCTTGTTGGCCTGGGCGGCGCCGACGGCGTCCGTCGAGAGCCGGTTCAGGATCGGCAGCGTGAAGCCGGCCGTTTTGCCGGTGCCGGTCTGGGCGCCGGCGAGCAGGTCGCCGCCGTTCATGACGGCCGGGATGGCCTGGGTCTGGATCGGGGTGGGGACGGTGTAGCCGTGTTCAGTGACGGCGCGGACGATGGCGTCGGACAGGCCGAGTGCGGAAAATGACATGATAACTTTATGGTGGAGATCGGCCCGTCGCCAAATGAGGGCGCCAGTCGCAGGCAATCAGAGTGAGAGAACGGGGCGGCAAGACACTGGAGGCAAGGCCGCCCGGGGGGCAGTATAACAGCCCGGGGGAAATGACGAGCAAACGCCCGGAGAAACGCCCGGAGAAACGCCCGGAGAAACGCCCGGAGATGCGCCCCGGGCGCGCCGCCGGCGGCGGCGAACGACTAGGCGAACGGCCCGAGCAGCGTGACCATCTGGCCGAACACCTTCGGGCTGGCGGCCAGGATGTCGCCCTTGCTCATATACCCGGACTCGCCCGAGAACTCGCCGCAGATGCCGCCGGCCTCGGTCACCAGCAGCGAGCCGGCGGCCAGGTCCCAGGGCTTGAGGCCCTTCTCGAAGAAGCCGTCGCTGCGCCCGGCCGCCACGTTGGCCAGCTCGAGCGCGGCCGAGCCGGCGCTGCGGATCGCCTGGCAGCGCTCGGACACGAGCGCGTACATGCGCAGGTATTCGTCGAGCGCCTTGGGGCCGGCCGCGTGGCCGGAGCAGAGCAGCGCGTTGGCGATGCGGTCGAGCTTGGTGACGCGGATGCGCTTGTCGTTGAGGAAGGCGCCGCCGCCCTTGCTGGCGGTGAACAGGTCGTTGCGCACCGGGTCGTACACGACGGCCTGGGTGATGATGCCGCGCTGCTGCAGCGCGATCGAGACGCAATAGTTGGGGTAGCCGTGCATGAAGTTGGTGGTGCCGTCGATCGGGTCGATGATCCACGCGAATTCGCTCTCGTCGTTCATGTTGGCGGAGGCGCCGGACTCCTCGGCGAGGACCGCGTGGTCGGGATAGGCCTTGAGCAAGGTCTCGATGATCGCCTGCTCGGCCGCCTGGTCCACATCGGTGACGAAGTCGTTGTGTTGTTTTTCAGTGATGGTGACGCGGTCGATGTCGAACGACGCGCGCTGGATCACGGTGGCGGCGCGGCGGGCGGCTTTGATCGCCGTATTGAGCATTGGGTGCATGTGGAGCTTCCGTTAAAAGAACGCTACGCGCCCACGGCGCCCCCACGGGCACAGCAAACGGTAATGAACAAGAGTGAATTAAAGAGCGGCGCGGCGGCGAAATGGTTAGAATCCCGGGCTGGAGGTCGATGGCGCTGCCATCCATTCCGCCCGAAACATCCCCTTCGACACCGCGCGATTGCGCTATTTTAAATGAACCTGCCCGAAATCGACACTTCTGTTTTCAAACGCCTGCGCTTCGTGCTCGTCGAAACTAGCCGGGCCGGCAACATTGGCGCGGCGGCAAGGGCCGTGAAAACGATGGGATTCTCCGACCTGGTGCTGGTCAACCCGCGCTTTCCCGACGCCTGCGGCGACCCCGAGGCCATCGCCTTCGCCAGCGGCGCCCAGGATGTGCTCGACGGCGCGCGCATCGTCGGCAGCATGGCCGAGGCGCTCGAGGGCTGCAATTTTGCCGCCGCCGTGTCGGCGCGGCTGCGCGCGTTCTCGCCGCCGGTGTGGGCGCCGCGCCAGTTCGCCGGCCACATGGCGGGGCAGGGCGATCTGCGCGGCGCGCTCATCTTCGGCAACGAGCGCTTCGGGCTGCCCAACGAGCTCGTCGAGCAGTGCAATGTGCTCATCAACATCCCGGCCAACCCCGGCTACTCGTCCCTCAACCTGGCCCAGGCGCTGATGGTGCTCGCCTACGAGTGCCGGGTCGCGACCGAGGAGGGGGCCGCGCCGGCGCCCGGATTCGGTTTTTCGGGCGCGGCGGCCGGCATGGACCAGATCGAGGGCATGTACGGGCACCTCGAGCAGGCGCTGGTGGCGATCGACTTCCTCGACGCCGGCAATCCGAAAAAACTCATGCCGCGCCTGCGCCGCCTGTTCGCGCGCACCCAGCTCGAAACCGAGGAAGTCAACATCCTGCGCGGCATCGCGCGCCAGATATTGAAGACGCGCGACTGAACAAACGGCACGGGGATTATCCATCTGTTAAATCCGGCTTTTCTTGTCGCTCTCCATGGAGGAAAAGGCGATTTACGACCGTGCTCGATTCGTGTTAACGTAATGCAAAGCGTGATGCAAAGCGTGATACAAAGCGCGTGCGCGGGGTGCCCATGGAAACAAGCCGGAACGAACGGAAAAGACCGATCAGCGCGCTGATGGAAGTCGCGGTGCTCATGTTTACAACGATGTGCGTGTTCGAACTGGCCAAACAGTTCCTGCTTCCCGCGGTGACGATCTGGGAGTCGCACGCGCTCACGATCGTCTTCACCACGCTCGGCGCGACGCTGGTGGCGCGCCATGTCCTGCGCGAGCGCGAACGTTTGATCGGCCGGCTCACCGCCGAGGGGCGCGAGCGCCAACAGGCCTTGGCGCAGGCCGGCGACCAGAACAGCTTCCTCAGCGCGCTGATCGACAATCTGCCTTTGAGCGTATTCACCAAGGACCCGGCCGACGAATTCCGTTTCACGCGGTGGAACCGGCACGCCGAAAAGGAATTCGGGTTCAGCCGCGAATCGATGCTCGGTAAAAACGATTACGATTTCTTTAATAAGGAGGAGGCCGATTTTTTCCGCGCGACCGACGAACAGGTGATGCGCGAGAAAAAGGTGGTCGATGTCGAGTGCGAGACCGTCACCACCGCGCATGGGCAATTCCTCGCCCACACGATCAAGGTGCCGTTCTACGGCAACGAGCAAACCGGCGACGCCTTGCTGGGCATTCTGGAAAACATCTCCGCGCGCAAGCAGGTCGAGCAGTTGCTGGTGGACGACCGCGCCAGCCTCGCCGCGCAGGTCGCGCACCGCACCAGCGACCTGGCGGCCAGCCAGGGCCTGCTGCAGTCGGAGGTGGCGCAGCGGCTCGAAGCCGAGCGCAAGGTCGAGTACCTGGCCTATTACGACGTCCTGACCGACCTGCCCAACCGCACCCTGGTCGAGGACCGCATCGAACGGGCGATCGATGCGGCAAAGCGCAGCAATACCCACGTCGCCGTGCTGTGCATCGACCTCGACGACTTCAAGAACGTCAACGATTCGCTCGGCCACCAGATCGGCGACCAGTTCCTGCAGGCGTTCGGCGCGCGCATGCTGGCGCTGATGCGCAGCTCGGACACGTTCGGGCGCAACGGCGGCGACGAGTTCGTGCGGCTGCTCACGGGGCTGCGCGACGAGCAGTACAGCGCCTGGATCGCCGACAAGGTCATCGCGGCAGCGCGCGCGCCGTACCAGGTCGGCGAACACGCGCTGCACATGACCTCGAGCATCGGGATCGCGACCTTCCCCGCCAACGGCGCCGACGCGCTGACGCTGCTGCGCAACGCCGACAACGCGATGTACCACGCCAAGGCGGAGGGGAGGGACATGTACGCGTTCTTCTCGCTGTCGATGACCTCGCGCGCGCGCGCGGTGCTGCAGGTGCGCCACGAGCTGCGGCGCGCCGTCGAGCGCGGGCAATTCGTGCTGCATTACCAGCCGCAGGTCGACCTGCGCAGCGGGCGCATCGTCGGCGCCGAGGCGCTGGTGCGCTGGCAGCATCCTGAGCGCGGCCTGATCTATCCGGGGAGCTTCATCGGCATCGCCGAGGACTGCGGCCTGATCGAGCCGCTCGGCGCCTGGGTCATGCACGAGGCCTGCCGCCAGAACAAGGCCTGGCAGGACGCCGGCCTGCCCCCCCTGATCATGGCGGTGAACCTGTCGGCGCGCCAGTTCCAGCGCAACCAGGTCGAGCAGCTCACGGGCGAGGCGATCGCGGCCAGCGGCCTCGCGCCCGAGTGGCTCGAGCTCGAAATCACCGAGGGCATGGTCATGCAGAACGTCGAACTGGCGATCGAGGTCATGCAGCGCCTGGTCGCGACCGGGGTGCGGTTGTCGATCGACGACTTCGGCACCGGCTACTCGAGCCTGAGCTACCTCAAGCGCTTCCCGATCGACAAACTCAAGATCGACCAGTCGTTCGTGCGCGACCTGGGCCAGAGCGGCAACAATCCGGCGATCGTCACTGCCATCATCGCGCTGGCCAAGAGTATGGAACTGAAGGTGATTGCCGATGGCGTCGAGGACCAGTCCCAGATGGCCTACCTGCGGCGCCAGGGTTGCGACGAGATCCAGGGCTATTATCTGAGCAAGCCGGTCGGCGCGGAGCGGTTCGCGCCGCTGCTGGCGGCCGACGGCCACTACGGCGCCCAGGTGGCGGCATAGCCCGGCGCGGCCGGCTGGCCCCTAACCCACCCTGAACGGGTCGGCCCGGCCCTCGAACAGGTTGTCCATCGCTTGCCGCTCGCGCGCGCAGATGGTGGCCACGAAGCGGTTCGGCTCGCGCATTTTTTTGAACGTCGTGAAGCCGCGCTCGAGGAACTCGTGCAGGTCGCCCAGCCGCGCCAGCCGGGCCGGCCCGCGCATCACCTTCAGCGTCATCGACAGCAGCGGAATGCGCACCAGATCGCACAGCGACTCGCCCAGCTGGCGCACCAGATCGAGCTGCCTGGCGCGCTCCTGCGGCTCGCCCACGCTGCGGTAGGCGCGCGCGTAGTCGTCCTCGTCGAAGGCGGTGCCGAGCTCGCGCGCCATGGCCGTGTCGAGCCGCTCCGACAGCGCGTCGAGCACGATCGCGTCGGTGATGGCGCGCAGCGCCTCGTACGACAGCAGCCGCTGCAGGGTCGGGATGATGCGCTCGAGGTCGACGTCGCGCTGGCTCAGGTCGTGCGCCCCGTACAACTCCTCGAGGAAATACACGGCCGCGTCGTGCGTGTCGCGCCCGGCCAAGAGGTCGGCGTGGGTGGCGGCCAGCCGCGCCGACTGGAACCGTTTGAGCGCGGTACGCGCCGCCAGCAGCGCCGGTTCGCGCTTGGCCTCGAGGCGCTCGGCCTTGACCGCCTTGAGTTGCTGTTCGAGTGTGTGGACCAGTTTTTCTTTTCCCATAGGATGTTGTTTACCAGAAAGACGTAGATTGTTCACTCTATTTTGCTTGGCCAACGCGCAATCGGTTAGGCGTACACTACGAAAAAACAACATAGATCAAGCAAGGACACGATGGCGACGACTCGCAGGGGCTTTTTGAAGGTGGGCGCACTGGCCGCGCTGGCGCTGGCGGCCGGCGGAGGCATCTACCGCCTCACGCGCGCGCCCGTGGCGCCGGGGCCGTTCGTGCTCGACGGCGAGGCCCGCAGCGCGCTCGAGGCGATGCTGCCGGCCATGCTCGGCACCGCGCTGCCGCCCGGGCCGGCCGCGCGCGCCGCCGCCGTCAAGGCCGCCACGCTGCATGTGCACCAGGCCATCCTGGGGCTGCCGCGCGCCACCCAGCAGGAGCTGCAGGACCTGTTCGGGCTGCTCGCGCTGGGCCCGGCGCGCCGTTTTTTGGCCGGGGTGCCCGACAGCTGGGGCAGCGCCAGCGCCGAGCAGGTCGGCGCCTTTCTGCAAAGCTGGCGCACGCACCGGCTGGCGATGCTGCAAACGGCCTACCACGGCCTGCACGACCTGATCATCGGCGCCTGGTACGCCGACCCGTCGAACTGGCCCGCGATCGGCTACCCCGGCCCGATGGCGCAACTGAGCTAGGCCAGCGCCTCCGCCCCTTTTTTGATCGAACCGTCATGACCCCTGAGAACGCCGCCGCGCCAAGCGCCAAAATCCGCATCCCCGACCCCATCAAGGCCGGGCTGGCCGCCGGCTGGAACGTCACCGACTGCGCCACGCTTACCGGGCCGCGCGAGATCGAGGCAGACGTCGTCATCGTCGGCAGCGGCGCCGGCGGCGGCGTGAGCGCCGAGATCCTCACGCTGGCCGGGCTCAAGGTGGTGATCGTCGAGGAGGGCGCGCTCAAGTCCTCGAGCGACTTCAAGATGCGCGAGGCCGAGGCCTATCCCGCGCTGTACCAGGAGTCGGCCGCGCGCAAGACGGCCGACAAGGCCATCAACATCTTGCAGGGGCGCACCGTGGGCGGCTCGACCACCGTCAACTGGACCTCGAGCTTCCGCACCCCGGCCGACACGCTCGCCTTCTGGGGCAGCCAGTTCGGCCTGAAATCGTACACGCCCGAGGCGATGGCGCCGTGGTTCCTCATGATGGAGGAGCGCCTGGGCGTGAGCACTTGGCTGACGCCCCCGAACGAAAACAACGACCTACTCAAGCGCGGCGCGGCCAGGCTGGGCATCCCCGCCGCCGCCATCATGCGCAACGTCAAGGGCTGCTGGAACCTCGGCTACTGCGGCATGGGCTGCCCGACCAACGCCAAGCAGTCGATGCTGGTGACGACCATCCCGTCGGCCCTCGCCGGCGGCGCCGCGCTGCTCACCCACGCGCGCGCCGAGCGCTTCGTGTTCAAGGGCGACCGCGTCGACCACCTGGTCTGCCACGCGCTCGACGCGAGCGGCCTGGCCGCCACCGGCCACACCGTCACGCTGCGCGCCAAACACTTCGTGCTCGCCGGCGGCGCCATCAATTCGCCGGCCCTGCTGCTGCGCTCGAAGGCGCCCGACCCGCAAGGCCTGCTAGGCGAACGCACCTTTTTGCACCCGACCGTGATCTCTGCGGCCATGTTCGAGCAGCGCGTCGACGGCTACGCTGGGGCGCCGCAAACGATCTATTCGGACCACTTCCTCGACGTCGACCCGGTCGGCGGCCCGATCGGCTACAAGCTCGAGGCGCCGCCGCTGCACCCGTTGCTGCTGTCGACCACGATGGCCGGCTTCGGCCAGGCCCACGCCGAGACCATGCGCCAGTTCCCCCACGTGCACGCGCTGCTGGCGCTGCTGCGCGACGGCTTCCACGAGGACTCGCCGGGCGGGCGCGTCAAGCTGCGCGGTGACGGCTCGCCCGTGCTCGACTATCCGATCTCCGACTTCGTCTGGGACGGGGTGCGCCGCGCGCTGCTGTCGATGGCCGAGATCCAGTTCGCCGCCGGCGCCAAGTCGGTGCAGCCGGTGCACGAGCTGGCCGAACGGTACACGACATGGGCCGCGGCCAAAAAAGGCATCGCCGCGCTGCCGTACAAACCGCTGCTCACGCGCGTGGTCTCGGCCCACGTGATGGGCGGCTGCCCGATGTCGGAAGACGAGCGGCGCGGCCTGGTGGGCCCGGACGGGCGCTACCGCGGCGTGGCCAACCTGTCGGTGCACGACGGCTCGCTGTTCCCGACCTCGATCGGCGCCAATCCGCAGTTGTCGATCTACGGCGTCACGGCGCGCCTGGCCAGCGGCCTGGCGCAGCAACTGACGGGCAAGCCGGCGCCGCGGGTGCGCGCCTAGGCGCCGGCCCGGCCACAAAGGCGATGGAGCAGCCGTGAGCGCGCGCCGGATTATGCATTTGCTGTTGCTGCTGCAGGCCGGGCTGGTCGCGCTGGCGGCGTGGCTGCTGCTGCGCCTGGGGGTGGCCGCCTCGCCGTGGAGCGCGCTGGCGCTGGGCGCCTGCGGCATGCTGCTGCTGCGCCTGCTGCTGACGGCGAACAATTTCCTGATGAGCGCGCGCTTCGGCAGCCCGACCCCGTCCGCCTTCGCGCTCGGCCCGCTCGGGCGGGCGCGCATGTTCGGCGAGGAGTTCGCCGCCACGCTGCTCCATTCGTCGTGGTTCATGGCGCGCGCGCGCCAGCGCGAGCGCATCTACCACGACGCGCCGGCGCCGCCGGTGCTGCTGCTGCACGGCTACGGCTGCAACAGCGGCTACTGGGCGCAGCTCACGGCGCGCCTCGACGCGGCCCGCATCAGCCACGCCACGCTCGACCTCGAGCCGGTGCTCGGCGACATCGACGACTACGTGGCGCCGACCGCGCGCGCGGTCGAGGACCTGTGCCGGCGCGCCAACGCGCCGCGGGTGCTGATCGTGGCCCACAGCATGGGCGGGCTGGTGGCGCGCGCCTACCTCAACGCGCACGGCGCGGCGCGCGTGGCGCGCGTGATCACGCTCGGCACGCCCCACGGCGGCACCCGGCTGGCGCGCTTCGTCCCCGGGCGCAACGCGGCCCAGATGCTGCGCGGCGGCGCCCCCGGCGCGTCCGGATGCGTCGACGACGCCGCCGCCGCCAGCGCCTGGCTGCGCGCGCTCGCGGCGGCCGAACCGGACGCCGCGCGCGCGCTCGTCACCTCCCTCTACACCCATCACGACAACATCGTCGCGCCGCAGACCTCGGGCCATCTGCCCGGCGCGCGCAACATCGCCTTCGGCGGCGTCGGCCACGTCGCGCTCGGGCGCAACCGGCGTGTGCTCGACTGCCTGATGCAGGAGATCGCGCGGGCGCGCGCCGCCCGCGGAACGGCCGGAACGGACGATCCGGCCAGCCATCGGGCATCATGACGGTTGGCCGCCGTCAATTTATTTCACCCGGATGCCACAATCGCATAAAGAATGAAATGTTCTTAATGCTTATTGCGTACTGTTGATGTATGTTAACACCTGTGGCCCCGATCGCGTTTATGCGCGGCGCGCGCGTATGCATACCGCATGAACAAGTAGTTGGCTGAGCCGGGCTTGCTGTAGCCAGAGGGGCGAAAAAGTGACTGCACGCATCCTGATCATCGAAGACAACGCCACCAACATGGAATTGATGGTGTACCTGCTCACGGCGTTCGGCTACGCGCCGGAGATGGCCAGCGACGGCGAGAGCGGCCTCGAGCGGGCCCGCGCGGCGCCGCCCGACCTGGTCGTGTGCGACGTCCACCTGCCCAAGCTCGACGGCTACGGCGTGGTCGCCGCGCTCAAGGCCGACCCGCGGCTGGCCCATGTGCCGGTGCTGGCCGTGACGGCGCTGGCGATGCTGGGCGACCGCGAGAAACTGCTCGAGGCCGGCTTCGACGGCTACATCGCCAAGCCGCTCGAACCGGACACCTTCTTGGCCCAGCTCGAGGCGTTCCTGCCGGCCTGGCAGAGCGCGCCCAAGACCGAGCCGCGCGCCACCATCCTGATCGTCGACGACCATGTGCTCAACCGCGAATTCCTGATCGCGCTGCTCGGCTACGGCGGCCACCGCCTGCTCGAGGCGGCCGACGGCGTCGAGGGGCTGGCCGTGGCGCGCGAGCTAAAACCCGACCTGATCATCTCCGACATCATGATGCCGAACATGGACGGCCACGAGTTCGTCACGCAGCTGCGGCGCGAGCCCGGCCTGGCCGCGGTGCCCGTCATTTTCTACACCGCCACCTACCGCGAACGCGAGGCGCTCGACCTGGCGCGCGCCTGCGGGGTGCGCTGGGTGCTGCCCAAGCCGTCCGAGCCCGAAGTCATCCTGCGCGCCGTGCGCGAGGTGCTCGGCGGCGGCGCCGAGCCCGGCGCGGCGGTGTTCTGCGACGCCGCCTACGGCGCCGGCCAGGACGGCCGGCTGGCCGGCGGGGGCGCCGTTGGCGCGCACGGGCAGGGCGGCGCCGCCATGACCGGGCAGCTCGCCAGTTCGCTCGCCAGCCTGCAGGCGGTGAGCCTGCGCCTGACCTCCCTGATCGATCTGGGCATCGCGCTCGGCGCCGAGCGCCACCCGGAGGCGCTGATCGCGGTCGGCTGCCGGGTCGCGCTCAACATCTGCGGCGCGCGCTACGCCTGCGTCGGCGTGCTCGAGGACGGCGCGCCCGAACTGAGCCATTTTTCGTCGTGCGGCGAGACCGGCATGGCCGCCAAGGCCGCGATGGTGGCGCAAACGCCGCGCGCCGGCCTGCTCGGCACCTTGCTCGGGCAGCCCGGCCCGGTGCGCATCGGCGCCGCCGGCGGCGACGCGCCCGCGCTCGGCCTGCCGGCCGGCCACCCGCCGGTGCACGCCTTCCTCGGCGTGCCGATCGCCTCGCGCGAGCGGGTCCACGGCTGGCTGTACCTGGTCGACAAACTGGGCGGCGCCGAGTTCTCGGAGGTCGACGAACGGGTCGCCGTCACGGTCAGCGCGCAGATCGCGGTGGCCTACGAGAACCTGCTGCTGTACGCCGAAATCGAGCGCAACCACGCCCAGCTGACGGCCGACATGGCCGCCCGCATCCTGCTCGACGAGGACCTGCGCCGCTTCCGCACCGCGATGGACGCGACCGCCGACGCCATCTTCCTGCTCGACCGCACCGGCATGCGCTTCGTCGACGTCAACGCGACCGCCTGCCACATGCTCGGCTTCGGGCGCGAGGACTTCCTCGCGCTCGGGGCGCCCGGGGCCGGCCCGACCCACGAAGGCCTGCGGCAACTGGTCGAGCGCCTGCTCGGGGGCGACCAGTCGGGCGCCTCGAGCGAGTTGCAGCTCGAACGTAGGGACGGCACCAGCCTCTCGGTCGAGGTGCAGCGCCGCACGCTGCGCTCGGGCGCGGGCTGGATCGTGGTCGCGGTGGTGCGCGACATCACCGAGCGCAAGGACGCCGAACTGCGCCTGCTCAAGCTGTCCCATTTCGACACCCTGACCGGGCTGCCCAACCGGGTCCAGTTCTGCGACGCGCTCACGCGCGCGCTGGCGCAGGCGGCCGAGCACCACTGGACAGTCGGCGTGCTGTTCCTCGACATCGACCGCTTCAAGAACATCAACGACACGCTCGGCCATACGTTCGGCGACGACCTGCTGCGCCAGTTCTCGATCCGGCTGGTCGGCTGCCTGCGCGCGCGCGACGTCGTCGGCCGCTTCGGCGGCGACGAGTTCGCCGTGATCCTGATGCTGCCCGAGGGCCCGCAGAACGTGATCGCCGTGGTCGACAAGATCCGCGAGCTGCTGCGCCGCCCGTTCGACCTCGAGGGCCAGGATGCCACCGTCACGGTCAGCATCGGCATCACCGTCTACCCCGACGACGGGCTCGACGCCGACAGCCTGCTCAAATACGCCGACACCGCGATGTACCGCGCCAAGGACGCCGGGCGCGACGCGTTCCGCTTTTTCACCACCGAGATGAACGCGCAGTCGCTGGCCCGGCTCGACCTCGAGAACGCGCTGCGGCGCGCGATCGACAACGACGAATTCGTGCTGTACTACCAGCCCAAGGTGCACATCGGCTCGGGCCGGGTGAGCGGGGCCGAGGCCCTGATCCGCTGGCAGCGGCCCGGCCACGGCATGGTCTCGCCGGCGCTGTTCATCCCGATCCTCGAGGAGACCGGGCTGATCGTCAAAGTCGGCACCTGGGTCATCAACGAGGCGTGCGGCCAGATCGGGCGCTGGGGCCGCGCAGGAGTCGGGCCGGTGCATGTCTCGGTCAACGTCTCGGGCATCCAGTTCTTCGTCGGCGGGCTCGAGGAGGAGGTGCTCAAGGCGATCGAGCTGCACGCGATCGCGCCCGAGCTGCTCGAGCTCGAGCTGACCGAGAGCTCGCTGATGTCGAACGCCGAGGAGACCATCGCGGTGCTGCGCAACCTTAAGGCGCTCGGCATCTCGATCTCGATCGACGACTTCGGCACCGGTTACTCGAGCCTGGCCTACCTCAAGCGCTTCCCGATCGACAAGCTCAAGATCGACATCGCCTTCGTGCGCGAGGTGACGAGCAATCCGGACGACGCCGCGATCGTGCTGGCGATCATCAACATGGCGCACAGCCTGAAGCTGCGCGTGATCGCCGAGGGCGTCGAGAAGGACGCGCAACTGGCCTACCTGCGGCGCCACGGCTGCGACGAGATGCAGGGCTATTATTTCAGCCGCCCGCTGCCGGGCCCAGAGTTCGAGCAGATGCTGAGGGGCGGCAAGATGCTGGCGCCGCCGGCCAGCGACGGCTGCCCCGAGCAGCTCACCTTGCTCATCGTCGACGACGACGCCTTCATGCTCGAGGTGCTGTCGGACTTCCTCGAACAGGACGGCTACAAGATCCTGACGGCGCAGGGCGCGGCCGACGGCTTCGACATGCTGGCCCGGAACCGGGTGCAGGTGATCCTGTGCGACCAGTGCATGCCGGTCATGAGCGGCACCGAGTTCATGGAGCGGGTCAAGGACCTGTACCCGGACACCTTTCGCATCATGCTCTCGGCCAACGCCGACCTGACCCCGATCATGGCCGCGATCAACCAGGGCGCGATCGACCGCTTCTACACCAAGCCGTGGAAGGGCGCGACGCTGCGCGAGAACATCCGCGAGGGCTTCAGGCTGCACGCGGTGCTGCACCGCGGCGGGCTGGCGTCGTAGGCTGCCGCATAGGCGGCGTAGGCGGCGCAGGCGGCGGCTTAGGCGATTAGGCGGCTTAGGCGATTAGGCGGCTTAGGCGATTAGGCTATTAGGCGATTAGACGATTAGACGATTAGGCGAATAGGCGGCTTAGGCGGCGGGGCGGGGCGGCGGCCGGCGGCACCCGGCACGCGTCCGCGGGTGCGTCTGGCATTCGTGCTCGTTCCGGGTCGCGTTTTGTCTCCTTCTGTCGCTTCCCGCCCCGGTATTTTCCTCCTTGCAAATCGCCAGGCAAAACAAGACAAAACGCGCACTAACGCGACCCCGATCGGGTGGGAACGCCAGAGCGGGCGGCATGGTGGCGGCGCCTGAGAGGCTGAGAGTCTTTCGATCATGCCCGCTCATCACGCCAGAAAGCGCCAGTTCGTCGTTGCAAATGCTCGCCATAGCCCGCTATGGCTGTGCTTTGCGCCTCGATCTGCCGCTTTCTGGCGGGCTGCTCGGGCACGCCCGAAAAACTCTCAGCCTCTGAGTCCCTTTGCGCAAAGTTAACCTGGGCATGTAACAAAATGTTACTAAGCGCGCCAGCGCACACAGCGGTTGTCGGGCGGGGCTGTATAAGGACCTTTGCAGGCGGCCTTAGTGCCAGCGGATCCACACCAACCTGAAAAACCAGGCCTGGGATCCGCAACCAAGACAAAGGAAACACAATGATCCAATTCCACACCAAACCAAAAGCCATTTTCCTCGCGACTTTGTTGAGCGCCATGCTCGCCGCCCCGGCGATCGCCAGCGCATCCCAACCCCAGGCGCCAGTCAAGCTCGGTTCAGCCGGAACGTTCGCATTGCTTAGTAAAACCGGCATCACCAATGTCTATGCCTCAGTCATCAAAGGCGACGTCGGCACCAGCCCGATCACCGGCGCCGCGATCGGCCTGACCTGCGGCGAAATCGCCGGCGGTATTTTGTACACCGTCGATGCCGCCGGCCCACTGCCGTGCAGCGTCACCGCCGCCACGCTGCTGACCTCGGCAGTGAGCGACATGGAAACGGCTTACCTCGACGCGGCCGGCCGCGTCCTGCCCGACCACATCAACCTCGGCTCGGGCGAAATCGGCGGAATGACGCTCAAACCGGGCTTGTACAAATTCGGCACGGGCGTTTCGATCTCGACCGATGTGAAGCTGTCGGGCGGCCCCAAGGACGTCTGGATTTTCCAGATCGCCGGCGGCATCAAGCAGGCCAGCGCCACGCGCGTGACCCTGGTCGGCGGCGCGCTGGCCAAGAACATTTTCTGGCAGGCCGCCGACGTTGTCGCGATCGGCACCACGGCCCATTTCGAAGGCGTGGTGCTGGCCAAGACCCTGGTGTCCGTGAACACCGGCGCGACGGTCAACGGACGTCTGCTCGCACAGACCGCCGTGACGCTGCAGAAGAATCGGGTCACACAGCCAGCCCAGTAATACCGGGTCCCCGCTGCACGAAAGAACGCCAACCCATGCGGTTGGCGTTTTTTTTCGTGAACCGGAGGCTGTGCCGGATCGGCGGCTTGGCAACACACGATCCGGTGCCGCCGCGGCGGCTGGCCCCGCACGTGGCCCGCACATGGCCCCGCACGTGCCCCCGCCCGTGCCCCCGCACGTGCCCCCGCACGTTTCCCTTAGCGCGCCGACTCGCCGATGAGCCGCTTGAGCGTGTCGTAATCGACCGGTTTGACCAGCTTGTGGTTGAGCCCGGCTTCGCGCGTGCGCGGCCCGGTGTCGCCCTGGTTCCAGCCGGTCAGCGCGATGGCGAGAACCGGTCGGCGATCCAGTTGAACACGCCTGAACGGCAGCATTTTCATACCGATGGTTGCGCTTCGATAGATCCATGCGGTATGCGGCGCTTTGCCCCGTCATAGGCGCGGCGAAACGCAGCGTGCGCCACCACACGGACGGGGTTGTTTGGAGGCGCCATATTTTAATCAGGAAAGAATTTCATGCGTGGCGCAAAACACCGTGCGCCGCGCGAACAAGGGAACAAGATGACGACCGACTTGAATCAGAGGCAACATGGAACGCGCCCGCCGGCGGCGCCACCGCCCGTCCGGAAGTACCTCGTGCTGAGCGTGGAGGACGATCCGAGCGACTCGGCCCTGATCAGCGAGCTGGTGTCGCGCCGCGCCGACCTGACCTTGCTGTCGGCCACGCACGGCGGCGCGGCCGTCAAGCTGGCGCGCGCGCACCGGCCGGCGCTCAATTTAATGGATATAAACCTGCCCGGCCTGAGCGGGATCGACGCGCTCGGCTTCCTGCGCGACGACCCCAACACGGCCGGCATCCCGGTCATCGGCTTGTCGTCGGATCGGTTCGATTGCGCCGTAGACATGTGCCTGTCCGGCTTCTTCGGCTATCTGAGCAAACCGTTCAAGCTCGACGATTTCGAGTGCATGGTCGATGCCGCCTTGGTGCAATCGGCGCGAGGCCCGACGCGGGCGAACTAGCGGGCCTAGGCTAGCACGGCCATCAGTTCGTCCCTGCGCGCGGCCATGCGCCGGCCCAGCGCGACGAGGTCGACTCCGCTCTTGCGCACCTTGGGGAACATCTCGTCCTCCTCCTCCTTGACGTGGTGCTCGATCTGCTCGGCCAGCACCTTGACCTTGGCGTCGTACAGGTCGTCGCCCGGATCCATGCCGCCGATCTGGGCGATCAGGTCCTTGGCGCCCGCGTGCTCGACAATGGCCTCGTCCATCAGGTCCTCGTCGCCGATCGGCTTGCGGATGGCGGGATAGAAGATTTCCTCCTCCACCTGCGTGTGGACCGTGAGCTCGTTGCAGATCTCGTCGGCGAGTTTTTTCTTGCTGGCTTTGGAGCGGTCGCTGAGCGCGTCGTATTGCTTGAACAGGCCTTTGACCTTCTTGTGGTCGGCGATAAGCAAGGCGATGGCGTCGTTCGGGGTGGTTTTCATGGTGGGCCTTTTGCGTGGTTGAAGGCGCATCATGCTCCGGAAGGGCTTGGCGGTATGTGCGCCGTTGCACCCAACGGCGGCGACGGCGGTGACGGCGGACAAATCGCCCCGTCCCGCGACACGCGCAATATTGTTTCAAACGAATCGGGCCCGGCTTGTGGTTATACTGGCCCTCCTTTGAAAATGTTCAAGCCGCCGACGGTGCCCCATGGCCATCGTGCACAACAATCCACCCGAACGCACGGGACGGCCCGGATCGATGCGGGCGCCCGCTTCCAACTTTGATTTCATGTCCGAAGGCGGCGAGATGGGCGCCCTGACGCGCGCCCACGACTGGCGCGCCGGGCCGCTCGGCGATCCCGCGCAATGGCCCGAGGTGCTCAAATCGACCCTGCGTCTGGTGCTGACCTCGAACCATCCGATGTTCATCTGGCGGGGCGAGCACCTGGTCCAGTTCTACAACGACGCCTACCGCGCCACCATGGGCCCCGAGCGACACCCGCACGCGCTGGGACAGTGCGGGCGCGCATGCTGGGGCGAGATCTGGCCCATCATCGGCCCGCAGATCGAGGCGGTCATGCAGGGGCGGGGCGCGACCTGGAACGTCGACCAGCTGGTGCCGGTGACCCGGCACGGCGCGCGCGCGAACGTGTGGTGGACCTACGGCTACAGCCCGATCCAGGACGCCAGCGGCGTGCGCGGGGTGCTTGTCGTGTGCAACGACGTGACCGAGGAGCACGAAGCGCGGGTCGAGCTGATCGATCTGAACCGGCGCCTGACGGAGCAGATCCGCCAGCGCGAGCAGGCTGAAAGCGACCTCGCCGCGCAGCTCGACATGTCCGACAAGCTGCGCGGCCTGACCGACTCGCACGAGATCGCCGAGGTCGCGTTCCAGACCCTGAGCCGGCGCCTGGTGGCGTCGCGCATAAACTACACCGAGATCGACGCCGCCGCCGGCGCGTTCACCATCCGCCACGCGTGGCGCAGCCCGGGCCTGCCTTGCGTGGCCGGGGCGCAAGGGGCGATGGCGGCGTTCGGCCCGGCGCTGATCGACGATCTGTCGGCCGGCCGCGTGGTCTGCATCGCCGACGTCACGCGCGACGCGCGCACCGCGCTCTCGCTCGAGGCGTTCAACAGCATGGACGGGCGCGCCGTCATCATCGTGCCGCTCCTCGAGGCGGGCCAACTGGTGGCGGCGATGTCGATCATGCGCTCGGCGCCGTTCGAATGGTCGGCCCACCACCTGGCGCTGACCGAGGGGGGGCGCGGACCGCATCCGCAACGCGATGGAGCGCGCGCGCGCGCTCGAGGCGCGGCTCGCCGCGCAGCGCCTGCAGCACGAACAGCAGCGCGCCGAGAGCGCGCGGCTCAAATCGATGTTCAGCCAGGCCCCCGGATTCATGTGCATCCTGGGCGGGCCGGAGCACGTGTTCAAGTTCGCCAACACCGCCTACGGGCGGCTGGTGGGCGCGCGCGAGCTGTTGGGCAAAAAGCTGCGCGACGCCCTGCCCGAGATAGCCGAGCAGGGTTTCCTGGCGCTGCTCGACCAGGTGTTCCGCAGCGCCCAACCCTATGTCGCCGACAACGTCCCGGTGTCGATCCAGCGCAGCGCGCAGGGTCCCCCGACGACCAGCTATCTGGACTTCATCCACCAGCCGATCGTCGGCGCCGACGGCAAGGCCACGGAGATCTTCGTCGAGGGATTCGACGCCACCGAGCGGCACTTCGCCAAAGCGGCGCTGGAGGCCAGCGAACAGCGTTTGAAGGAGGGCATGCTGGCCGCCAGGATGGTGATTTGGGATTGGGAGCTGTCCGGCGGTCGCACCACGTTCTCGGACAACGCCGGCATCTTGTTCGGCGGCCAATGGCACGAGGCCGAGTCGGTCTGGGAGCGCGTCGTGCCCGAGGGCCTGGCGCTTCTGGAGGAAAAGCGCGCGCTGGCGCTGGCGCGGCTGGGCAGCTACCAGGAGGTGGTCCGGCTGGTGCGCCCCGACAACGGCGACACGCTCTGGCTGCAGGTGCACGGTACCGTGATCGCCGACGGCGACGGCAGGGCGTGCGCGATCCGCGGCGTGGCGCTCGACGTCACGGAGCGCAAACAGGCGGAGGAGGCGCTGCGCCGGGCGGACCGCCGCAAGGACGAGTTTTTGGCGATGCTGGCCCATGAGTTGCGCAACCCGCTGGCGCCGATCAGCGCCGCCGCGCAGCTGCTCAAAATGCGCGGCAACGACGAGGCGCGCGTGCGCCGGAGCAGCGAAGTGATCGGGCGCCAGGTCGAGCACATGACCAGCCTGATCAACGACATGCTCGACGTCTCGCGTTTCAACGCGGGGCTGGTCAGCCTGCACCGGGAGCTGCTCGACCTGCGCGAGGTGGTGGCTGAATCGACCGAGCAGGCGCGCCCCTTGATGCAATTGCGGCGCCACCGGTTCGACACCACCGGCGTCGAACTGCCCCTCATGGTGCTGGCCGACCGCACGCGGCTGGTGCAGGTGCTGACCAACCTGATTCAGAATTCGGCCAAGTTCACGCCGCCGGGCGGCGACATCGGAATCGCGCTCGACGTTTGCGGCGCCGAAGTGTCGATCAGCGTCGGCGACAACGGCGTCGGCATGGCGCCCGAGCTGGTGCCGCATGTCTTGAGTTGTTCACGCAAGGCGAACGCTCGTCGGACCGGGCGCAGGGCGGCCTTGGCGTGGGCCTGTCGCTCGTCAAAAGCCTGGTCAATCTGCACGGCGGGCGGGTCAGGGCGCGCAGCGACGGCCCGGACCTCGGTTCGACCTTCACCGTGATCCTGCCGCTGCAGCTGGCCGCCCCGGACGGCGCCGCTCTGGCAAGCCATGCATCCCAGGCGCAGGCCGCCGGCAAGCGCGCCTTGCGCATCCAGGTGGTCGACGACAACGTCGACGCCGCGCGCATGCTTTGTCTGTTGCTGGAGGCGGATGGCCACGCGGTGTCGGTCGAACACGATCCGGTCGCCGTGCTGCGCGGCGCCGACAGCGCCCCGATGGATGTGTACCTGCTCGACATAGGGCTGCCCGGCATGGACGGCAACACGCTCGCGCGCGCGCTCAGATCGTCGCCGGGGGCGGCGCAGGCGACCCTGATCGCGGTGACGGGATACGGCCAAAAATATGACAGGGAGTCGACGCTTGCGGCCGGGTTCGACCACTATTTCATCAAGCCGGCCAATCCGGACCAGTTGGTCGGGCTGCTTGCCAATATCGCGCCGTCGGCCGCGGCCAGCCTCACTACTGCCTGAGGGGAGTTCGGCGGGAGTTCAGTGGCCGGCGCTGTCGCCAGCTGAAATGATGCTTATGCTTCCTGGTGTTAACTCTTCTCTGGCATTGCCGAGGAATGATGGCTCGTGATGAGCCACGCCGAACCGTTCCACCGATAGGTGTAGGTGTAGCGTCCGCTGACCTTTGCCCCTGTCTTGGCAAACGTGAACGTGTAAAGACCAGCGTCGACGGCGGTGTTGCAACCGAGTTCGACGGTGCGCAAGTCGATCGCGCCGGAGGGGCGGTTCTCCAAGAAATGCGCGAAGTAATCGACCTTCTCGGCCTGCGTCAGACGCGGCTTGTTCGAAACCGTGGGCAAGAGTATGGATCGCTCCGCGTATCGCGCGGCCACCTTGCGTGGATCACCGGTTTGCAGAGACTGATTCCAGCCATCGAAAAGCGAGGTGATCTCCTGTTCGGTCGTGGCCTTGCAGGACTCCGTGCGCACGCCTTGGGTGCCGGCACACCCGGCCAGCGTTGCGGCAACCACAAAAATACCCAGAAACTTCATTTGCGTGTTCCTTTTGGCGTGGGTGGAAAAGCTTGATGCACAACGTTTCGACGAGGGGAGGGCCGCCTACTACAAGAGCGTCGGGTTGCTTTGCCATACGGACCAAGTGAGCGCGGTTGCGACGCAGACCCAGGCGAGATACGGGAGCATGAGAACGGCGGCTAAACGACTGATCCGCCAGAACACCGCGATCGTGGCGGCGATGAGCGCCAGCAGAACCAGCACCTCTACAAACGCGAATGCGCCGTTGTGCCAAGCGAAGAACAGCCAGGACCATAGTGCGTTTGCGAATAGCTGGGCAATAAAGAGCATCAGGGCAGCCGCCAGATGTCTGGCGCCGCTCTCGCGCCACACCAGCCAGGCCGAAATTCCCATAAGCAGATAGAGGACGGACCAAACGGGGCCAAAGGCGGACGCCGGTGGTGCCCACGCGGGCCGATTCAGTTGCGCATAGAAAGTGCCGGCATCGATGGAAGCTGCCGCCCCTATCGCTGCCGCGACGAACACGACGGCCAGGCAAGCTACAAGGCCAAGTGTTTGCGAGAGAGTTGATCGTTGCGACATGGTGTGGGATTCTCGTTGGGACTAATGTTTAAAGTAAGGGGATGGCGCAGTCTTGCCCCCGCAAATCAGCTGCTGCCTAGCTCAGGGCAACAGCAGAACTGGTGATCAACATCAGGACAGCGATCGGCGTCCAGATGATGCGTTCCCATTTGCTTGGCGTAGCCATATTGGCGACAACGCCTATCGCGCTATAGCCAACGACCGCCCAAACGGCGGCCGCGGACAACTGCGCAAACTCGGGAAGCACCAGGCTGGCGCGTGCGCAGACGATCAGTCCAAAGGCAAGTAGAAGGAGCCCGGAGAGAACACTCGCAATCCGCATGCGAGCCGGCAGCGTGCCGGGATGGCGGCCTCCAAAAGCCAAGCGACCCCATGGCATGCCAACAGCCAATGCCAACTGAAAAAGCGAGACAAACAAAACCAGGACCGAAAAAACGATTGCCGCCACGACGGTGCTCATTGGATAAAAATCTGCAAGGGCTGCTCCAGGGCACCAGCCCCCAAGATAATGAACATGAAAGACGCAGTTTGGCATGTTTCCATTTGATTGAATAGGACCAGGCGAAAGACCTTATTCAGCCCTCGTATCGCCGCAGCCTTTCATGCAGCGTACCTGTGTGTAGCTCAAAAAGGTGGTTGTCGAAATCGTAGAAGTATAGGGAGTGGCCTTCTCCCTCGACCCTTTTGCGAGCGGATCTGATCTCCACGCCAAGCGACCCCAGTCTTGCCTCAAACGGAGCAAGTTCCGCCTCTGTGATCCTGAAAGCCAGATGGCCATACGTGCGCTCTGTCGGTGGCTCGCCTTCCATCGCAGCTATCCAAATATCGCCAAGCAGGAAGAATTTTTCTTTGGAAAGGGAGAATGTCCTTGTGCCACTGTCGTACACCTCCCGCGCCCCGAGGCCCTCGCACAGGAACGACGTCATGCGATCAAGATCTCGCACGACGAATGTGATGTGACTGATCGCCTCAATACCCATTTGGTCCGCCACCTGAGTTGAGCCGGCCGCGAAGCGGCATCCTGACAGTGTCCATGAGGATGCCTAGCCGGTTGACTAACGCCGAATGTCAGCCCTCAATCAGAGGATCCGGATTTGCGACGCATCGGTGACGAGGACATGCGTCTGGTAGTAGTACTTCCCGGTCTGCTTGTCGTCGACGATGAAGTCGATCCGCACCCGGCGAGCCGTGCCGGCCACAAGGATGCGCTTGCCTTTCAGTGCGACCTCAGGTGGCGACTTAAGTAAGGATTCCAGCTCAGCGGCAGCCCCTGGCGTTAACGCGACAGATAGGTTTCGGGAATTGCGGTAATCAAGCTCGGAGTTCAAGTAAACTTTTTTCGTGTGACCGGTGGCCTTAACGGTCAGCGCAAATACACCCGTGACGCCGCTTTGCGGTGCGGCCGCCGCGCCGAGAACGGCCTGTCCTGGGTCGATCCAGGATGATGTGGCAGGCATAGGCGCGGTTGCGCACCCTGTTGCCAAAACGAAAACAAGGGAAAAGGCTGCCAGCTTCTTACAAGTCATATCGATTTTTCCTTGAGTGCGGTCATTTGTGGGGTTGCCACTTTACCATCTATCGAAAACATCGCCGTTGTTTTTTTGATTGGATGGTCTGGCCGGCAACGTGTTCGCGATCCACCGAACTAATGCTGCCGGCAACCCGGCCTCACATCTGTCTGAACAAGGCCTGATACTGCAACGACACCTTGATCCGTTCAGACCGGTCTTTCAGTATCACTTCCATGTTTTCATCGATCCGCACCACGCTCACGACCTGCCTCAGGTTCACCACCGAGCTGCGATGCACCTGCCAGAACCACTGTGGATCGAGCTGCCCTGTCAGTTGTTTCAACGGCATCCGAATCAGTGCCTCGCCATCGGCCGTGACGACGCGGGTGTACTTGGCGTCCGATTCAAAGTAATGCACCTCGTCGACGTGGATCAGGCGCACCTGTGCGCCGACCGAGGCCTTGATCCACTGCAGCGGCGGCGCCGCCTTCGGCACCTCGACCGGCGGCGGGTCTGGTCTCGCTTGCGCGGTGCCCAGCTGCGCCAGGCGCTCCTGCAGGCGGCGCACCACGGTCACCAGGCGCGGCAGCTCGACCGGTTTGAGCACATAGTCCACCACACCCTTCTCGAACGCCGACACCGCATAGTGGTCGTAGGCCGACACGATCACCACCAGGGTCTGCTCGCCGACCGCCTCGGCCACCTGCAAGCCACTCATGCCAGGCATGCGGATGTCCAGGAAGGCGAGGGGGGGCCGATGGGTGCGAATCGCCTGGAACGCCGACGGGCCGTCGCAGGCGCTCGCCACCACCCGCAGCTCGGGCCAGACCAGCGCCAGCGCGTCGGCCAGTCCGGCAAGGGCGAATGGTTCATCGTCAGCGATGACGGCGGTCAAGGTCATATGGAACTTTCAGGAATGCTGACGGTGGCACACACGCCCCCGCCGGGCGCGTCGGCAATATCGAGCCGCGCGCGGCCTTGGTATGCCACGGCCAGGCGATCGCGGATATTGACCAGGCCCACGCCGGTGCCGACCGTATCGCCGGCGCCGAAGCCGGGCCCGTTGTCCCGCACCGTGATGTCGATGCGCGCCTGCCCGCCATGCGCCACGCGCGCGGCCCGCACCGCGATGCCGACCGGTCCGGGCTTGAGTTCGACGCCATGTTTGATGGCGTTTTCAACCAGGGTATGGATGATCAAGGTGGGAAACGGCACCTCCGCCAGTGCCGGATCGAATTGCACGTCCACCTCAAGCCGGCCGCCCATGCGCACGCGCACGATGTTCAAGTAGGTTTTGACCAAGCCAAATTCGCGCCCCAGGACCGAGCCGGTGCCACGCACATCCGGGATGGCCTGGCGCAAATAGCTGATCAATTGCGTCAACAGGAAATCGGCGTTCTCGGGATCCTTGCGCACCAGATGCTGGACGCTGGCCAAGGTGTTGAACAAAAAATGCGGTTCAATTTGTGCCTGCAGCAAGGTGAGCCGGGCTTCCGCCAGCGCCTGGCCTTGCTCGGCGGAGTGGCGTTTGAGCGCTTCGCTGCTCAAGCGTTCATGCCACTGGTGCACATACGCGAAGCGCAAATAGCTCAACGCGACCAGGACGCCGACCATTAGCTCCGGAAGGAACCACAAAAACGAGGGCATCGCCGCGAGTGTTTGAATTCTTGCGGCCAAAAAGAGTATCAGATGCCCGGCGGGCAAACCCAACAAGACCGTCAGTCCCGCCCATTTCAGGAATTCCGCTGTCGTTGGCGCCCGCTCGGAATGTTTGTCGATTGCCATCGCCAATAGCCAGCTCACGAAAAAGACGACCACCCCGCACGTGACAGCCGCGTTTAAGGCCCAGGTGTCGTCAGTTTGATCCTTCGTGAACCACACGGCGACGAGCAGCAGTACGACGCCCAGCACCATCGTGAACTGCGCGATGATGGCGCCGCGCGACAGGCGCGACATCCACACCCCGGTCTTGGGTGACATGTCGCCACCTTCATTGATCAGATCGCGCGCATGCTTCAATCCCGCCCAGCTGTTTTTTAGATATTTCATGATGTTTCCAGTGTAGTTGTTCAGTTTGCCGCAGGCAATGCATACCTCGAAGCCGCCTCCGGTTCGCATCAGGCACCACCGATCGCGTGCGCTTGGCCACATCGGCTGGCATCTGCCATTGATATCGATGGCTGCACGATAAAGCTTGTTCCCCACGGCGGGAGGCAGGCTGCGACGAATCCCGGCTGGCGCGGTTTCGGTGCCGGATTGACGCGACGAACAGGGAAAGCGGTGTGCGAAGGACGACGCGACGTGGCGGTGCGCGGCGCAGCCGCGCTTGCCCATCAAGCGTTCAAAGCAATGGGCCGCCAGGGCGCCAAGCACGACAAGACTGCGTCCTTGACGGGAGCGGGCGCTTCCTCCGCCCACGATCTGATGCATGCCTCCATGTACTGCGGGAAGGAAATGTAGCGGTGCTCTCCAAGAAGTCTGGGGGGAGACCAATACTGAATCGCGTACTCGCCAGTCGATAGATCGAAGCTGCCTGCATCGAGGCAGTCGTAGTCGGCATCGCAGCCATGATTGATCGGAATAAATGCTGCTGGCTTTACAAACTCCCAGCGGCCGCGTCCGCCGACCACGCGGCGCCGAATCTTGCGGGCACGGGCGGCCAGATGCAGGATGTGGTGCGCAGAATCAAAGTCTTCGCCGAGACTGGCGAGCCAATGTTGGCACGCGCTCGTGTTGGCGGCGAACCATACGAGAGAGTCTGGAAGCCGGATCGACAGCCCCTCGTTGATACGTTGAATGCTCCTTTCGGTGGGCGGGAAGGGGCAAGCGCCCGGCCTCCTGGGAAAAGGGCCCCATATGCACGGGCGAGATCTGCGATGTGAGTGGTCATGTGGTCCGACGGTCGGGTAGCCCGGACGCGGCTACCGCGCCCGGCCCCCAAGAACTGTACGTGCAAGTTTCGCGGCACAAAGCTCAATTTTTGTAAAGGCATCCTTCGACACTCGGCAGTCATCGCGTATTCCCCAATTTTTCGAATTTTCCGTTTCGATAAGCGAACAAGGTGTCGGTGAGGCCGTAAGTGGCTTTTTGCAAGGATTTGGTGGCCAGCTCGCGGAGGTTGGCAATGCCTTCGCGACTTTTGGACCCGGTAGCCAGGAGAAGATCGCGCGCCGGAATCGCTACAACGATGTCTCTGTCAACTTGAAATGTACCGTCCAAAGTTCGTTGACAAGCAATAGGCACGCTTCAAAGTCTCCGCCGGCGGTGACCATGGATAAAACAGGCCCTTTGTGGATCTCAATTTTCGGGAGAATCTTCTTGAGATTGCTAACCGCGAGTGCCCTTACCTGCGTTCGAGAAACGCCGATTTCTTCCAGATGCTTCCAGGTCAGGTAACGTATGTTCGTCGGGCTGTCCTCGGCGTACACGATGACGAGCCGCTCGTTAAATTCCTCGAAGGCGTTCTCCAATGGTTCCTTTGCGCCGCGATCCCGCAGCGACTGGGTGATTTCACTTAGCCACTGTCGATCTTTGATGATTGGAACGATGCGCGCTCGATCGATTCTTACTTCATCTTTTGTTATCGCCAGGTAAGAAACGGTGTAGCGTTGAATTACATCTTCAATGGCTTTGGGGTCGTGAAGATACTCTTTGTATGCGTTGTCCAAAAACGCGGTTGAGGCTTCCCCTTCGGCGTTGGTGAGCTGGAGCTCAAGATCTGTTTTCACCGTTGTTTTGGTTGATGGACTGGCCAGCCTTAACGCCTTTGCATACGCCACAGTTAACTGCGATGGTGTCATTGCTTGTGCGCAAGAAAAACAAAAAAGGGAAGCTAGTAGAATGAACAGGCGTTTCATGTAGTGCCTCAACGTTGACGTGATCGGACCGCCGCCCGAAAATCCGAACCATGAACTGCGCCGTTCCCGGATTGCGCAATGAACGGCGCGCTTCCGGCGCAGCCCGCTTTACGCGAATGGTAGTTGCTCGCGCACATGCTTAACCCGATGCTCGCAGAAACCTTGGTCGTTCAAATCCGGGAAGTCAATTGGAAGGATTGTTAATTAAAAATTAAGCAACCGTGCGACTTTAACACATCAAAAATAGAGGGCGCTTGTCGACCACCGAGCTTGCGAAGCTCATCGATTGGGTGGGAAATTTTTTCAGGGACGCCATCCGTGTGGTCTCTGCCGCAGACCGGTTTGCCCGAGGTCCGCATCGGCCAGCAGGAAATATTTTTGTCCCATGCAACCCAACCGGCGCCCTACATCTGCTTGAACTGGTCCATGTAGTTGCGGCTGACCACCAGCTGTTCGCTGCGCCCCTTGAGCTTGACCATGAGGCGCCCGCGCAGATCGGTGCGGGTGCCCGCGACATGGCTGGCGGCGACGATCACGCCGCGGTGGATCTGCCAGAATTGCGCCTCGTCGAGCTGCTCGCGCAGTTTGCTCAGCGGCGTGCGGATCAGGCATTCGCCCTCCTGCAGGAACACGCTCGTGTACTTGTCGTTGCTCTGGAAATAAACCACCTCTTCGATCGCGATCAGGCGCGTCTCCTGGCCCTGCGCGGCGCGGATCCATTGCAGCTGCGCGGCGCGCGGCGCGGGCGCGACCGCTGGCCCCAGCCCCAGCCCCAGCCCCAGCCCCAGCCCGGGCAGTTGCGCCAGCAGGGCTTGCAGCGCCGCCGCCGGCGGGGCCGCCCGCCTGCCCGCCAGCGCGGTTTTGAGCTTGTTGACGGTGCGCGCCAGCCGTTCGAGCGTGACTGGCTTGAGCAGATAATCGACCGCCTCGCGCTCGAACGCGTCGACCGCGTAGCGCTCGTGCGCGGTGACGAACACGATGCGCGGCGCATGCGCGTCGGCGGCCAGGCGCGCCGCGAGGTCGATCCCGTTCAGGCCCGGCATTTGTATGTCGAGGAACACCACGTCGGGCGCCTCGTCGTCGATCAGGCGCAGCGCCTCGACGCCGTTGGTTGCCCTGGCCACGATGCGCAGCTCCGGCCAGGCGATGGCCAGCTGGGACGCGAGGTAGTCGAGCAGGTGCGGCTCGTCGTCGGCGATCAGGGCGCGTGGATGGTCGATGGCGGCGATTCCTGTAAGGGCAGCAGCACGCGCACGGTGACGCCGCCGGGTTCATTTTCGAGCAATTGTACCTGAGCGGCGCCGCCATACAAGCTGCGCAGCCGAGCCCGCAGGTTGCCCAGGCCGACCCCGCCCCCCGGTTTGGAAGGCGCGTTGCCAAGGCCGACACCCGTGTCGCTCACCTCGATGCACAACAGCGCGCCCCGCAGGTGCGCGCGCACGACGATCTCGCCGCCCTCGATCTTGGGCTCGAGCCCGTGCGCGACCGCGTTCTCGATGATCGGCTGCAGCAGCATCGGCGCGATCGCCAGCTCGCGGCAGCCGGGGCCGGCCTCGATCCGGTAGCGCAGGCGCGCGCCCATGCGCACCGCGAGCACGTCGAGGTAGGCGCCGGCCAGCGTCAGTTCGGCCCCCACCGTGGAGCGGTCGGCGCGGCTCGCCGCCAGGCTGGCGCGCAGGTAGTCGATGAAGCGCTCGAGCATGTGGCGCGCCTCTTTGGGCCGGCTGTCGATCAGGCTGACCACGTTGGCCAGCGTGTTGTACAAGAAGTGCGGTTCGATCTGCGCCTGCAGCGCGCGCAGGCGCGCCTCGGCCAGCAACTGGGCGGCGGCGGCGATCTGCTCGCTCTGGCGCGCCGCCAGAATTTCGCCCGAGATGCGCCGCTCGCCGGCCAGGAACACCAGGAACATGAAGGCGGCGGCGAACAGCGCGAAGCCGAACAGGGGCGCGAAATGGGTCCCCGCGCGCAGATACGCGAGCGGGCTCACGCCTTTGAGCAGCGCGCTGCCGATGGCGATGCCGGCCACCACGCACAGGCCCACCACGCCCACCTGGTAGAGCACCCGCGGCGCGCCGCGCGCGCGCCCGGGCCAGCCGCCGAGCAGGGCGTTGAGCGCGAGCAGGCTGGCGTGGATCAGGTAGCCGACGATGTTCGAGATCAGGAGCATCGGCAGCAGGTAGGCCGAAAACGGCGCGCCGCGGCGCGCGAAAAACGCGTTGGCGGCGGCCAGGAACAGCGCGATCAGGCAGTTCCACAAGCCCGTGTAGAGCAGGTCGCGCGCCGGCGAGGCCGGCCAGCGCCGGAACAGCGGGATCAGGTCGAGCGGATGCGAGGAGGGCGCCTGCGGCGCGCTGTTGTCCATGGTGGTTCCAGTCTGAATCAGCTTGGCAGGAAGTTACCATGAAAACAGTGCGGCGCGCGGTAGGGCAGCCGCGCCAGCGCCACCGGGCCGTCCTTGACGTGGGCCGCGTCGAACACCGTCAGCACCGTCTGCAGGCGGCCGCTGTCTTGCGCCACGCCGACGAGGTAGCCGTCGGTCTCCGAGCGCGCGTTGCGGCGCGGCACCAGCACGTGCTCCTCGACCTGCCAGCCGGCGTCGAAACGGTAGCTGTCGGCCTTGCCGCTGTCGGTGTCGACCAGGTTGACGGTGTTGAGGATGCGCCCGCCGTTGCCGCCGGCGCCGCCGGCGCTAAGCAGTGCGAGACGCCGGTGGCGCCGCGTCGCCACCTGCGGCATCACGCCCGGGAATTCGCTCGCGCCGAACAGGCGCGCCTCGCGCGCCGTGCCGGCCGCGTAGTCGAGCGTGATCTGGGTCGCGCTGCTGCGTCCTGGAACCGGGGCGCGCTCGCCGCGCATGATGCCGCCCAGTTCGCCGAGCACGTCGCCCTCGTGCAGCACTGCGTCGAAGCGGGTCGTGGCGCCATCGTCGAAGGCGTTACCGAAGTGGAAAACCATGCGCGGGGGCAGTTCGAACACCCGGCGCAGCGTCAGCGTCGCCTTGTCCACCACCACCACCCGCATCGGGCGCGCGCCGGCGCCGCTGCCGACCCACACGTGCTGGTCGAGGAAGCTCTTGGAGGCGTCGTTGCGGAACGTGTACGGCGGCACCAGGAATATCAGGTGCTTGGCGCTGACGGCGAAGTCGTGCACCATCGTCAGGTCGGCGATGTTGACCATGCCGGCCGCCAGCACCGCGCCGGCGGCGCCGATGTGGTACAGCGCCAGCGTGTCGGTGCCGGGCAGGGCGCCGAAATTCCACAGGCTGCCGTCGGGGTCACGCTTGGGGTGGGCCGAGAACGGCATCGACTTGAGGTCGTCGCGCCAGGTCTTGAGGCCGATCGTGGCCAGCGTGGCCGGGTCTAGCTCGGTGGCCGAGCCGCCTTCCCACAGTGCGTACAGGCGGCCGTTGAACGGCAGCAGGTTGGTGTTGGCCGCGTTGAGCGTGTCGTTCGACTTCATCGGGCTGCGGTCGATCTTGGTGCCGTAGGTCGAGTACAGGAAGCGGCCCGCCTTCGACTCTTCGGTGAATTTTTGGGTGCGCACGAAGCTGCCGCAGTGGCTCACCTTGCCGCCGCCGATCTGCCAGCGCTGGGCCATGCCGTCGCCGTCGAACCAGTGGTGGTAGCGCTCGCCGCCGAGCTCGAAGCGGCCCGGGCCGTTGCGGAAGAACACGCCGTCGAGGTCGGCTGGGAGGCGGCCGCGGACCGTCGCCGCGCCGGCCAGTTCGCCCTGGGTGTCGGCGTAGACCGCCAGCCGCGAGTCGCGTTTGAGTGCCGCGTGGAAGCTGGCGCGGGTGGCGGCGTCGGCCAGAGCGGCGCCAGGGGCGAGCCCGAGGGCGCCGAGGCCGATGCTGCTGCTGGCGAGGAAGTGGCGGCGGTCCATGGTAGGCCCTCCCTTATTTGAGCGAAACGCGCACGGTGCCGCCGGCCTCGGCCAGCGCGAACTTGGCCGCGTCGTAGCTCGGCGGGCCCATCTTGCCCATCGCGTTGTTGGAAAAGCCGTAGTCCTCGGTCGGGATGCCGATCATGTTCTTGTCCATTTTGCCGTTGCCGTTGGCGTCGTGGTAGACCGCGAACGCGTACTCGCCGGCGGGCAGGTTCTTGATCACGACCACGTTGCTGCCGACGGCGGCGGGGGCGCCGCCGACGCCGGCCGGGGCGGCCTTGAGGAAGGTGCCCTCGGCATTGTAGACCGCCACCATCAGGTTGCCGGCGGCGCTCTTGACGTCGTCGACGTGGATGGTCAGGTCGGCGGCCGAGGCGAGGCCGCAGGTGGCGAGGGCGGCGCTGCAGAAGATGGTGCGGATAATGTTGTGGATGCTGTGGTTCATGTGGGTCTCCGGGGGTTAAATGCACCACGTGTGCGGTGCGACGGAGTGAACTTTAATGCCGCTTGGCGCGGCCCGATTGAGTTTGCGACGACTGCGCGCGCGCACGGCGCCAGTTGCATCCTGGAGGCGCGAAATGCAAAAGGGCGGCGCCGGAAAAGCGCGCCGCCCCCTCTCGGCGGGTCCTCGCATCCGCGCACTGCTGTCTGGAATAATATCCCTGACCTCCCACCGGTGCGAAAACTGATGTTGCCCGCAGCGGAAATCGCGCTACCGATCCTCGGCAATAAAAGACACAACGTCATCCCCGCGAAAGCGGGGACCCATGCTGAGCTTGCCAATACGCGGAGTTCAAGCCTTCAGGACTGGGAACTGTATCGGTCCAAATTTTGGAAGGCGCATAACTGCACGCTCATAATGGGTCCCCGCTTTCGCGGGAATGACGTTGTTATTTTGAACGACGTTGCTTATTTTATCGACGAGGAAGGATGACGGTTCGGCCAAACCGGCATCAGAAATGCACCCCGCGCAGCAACTGCTGCATCGCGATCTGCTCCGAGCTCATCTGCGGCGCCTTCTTGCCGTCGCCGCCCTTGGCCGCGTCGGAGTCGGGGAACATGCGGAACGTGGTGTTGAGCACGATCTGGGCCACGCGCGGCATCAGCGCGTGCAGGACTTGGCCGAACACGCCCACGCGGGTGGCGATGCGCACCGGCTTGTAGACCACCGCCTCGGCGATCATGTCGGCCGCCTCCTCCGGCGCCAGCGTCGGCACGTTCTGGTAGATCTTGGTCGGGGCGATCATCGGGGTGCGCACCAGCGGCATGTTGATGGTCGTGAACTTGATGCCCACGTCGGACAGTTCCGACGATGCGCAGCGGGTCCAAGCCTCGAGCGCGGCCTTCGAGGCCACATACGCCGAGAAGCGCGGCGCGTTGGTCAGCACGCCGATCGACGAGATGTTGATGATCTGGCCGCGCTTTTGCGCGATCATCGACGGCAGCAGGCCCATGGTCAGGCGCAGGCAGCCGAAGTAGTTCAGCTGCATGGTGCGCTCGAAGTCGTGGAAGCGGTCGTAGCTGGCCTCGATCGCGCGCCGGATCGAGCGGCCCGCGTTGTTGACCAATACGTCGACCACCCCGTGGTTGGCCAGCAGCAGCTGCACGAAGCGGTCGCAGTCGGCCATGTCGGCGATGTCGGCCGGGTAGGTGATGCAGTCGAAGCCCTTGGCCTGGATCTCCTTTTTGGCTTCGAGCAGCTTGTCCTCGTCGCGCCCGCAAATGATCGTGATCGCGCCCGCCTCGGCGAACTTGTGGGCCGCGGCCAGGCCGATGCCGGACGAGCCGCCCGTGATCAGGACGACCTTGCCGGCCACCGTGCCGCGCAGGGTGCGGTCGATGAACAGGTCGGGGTCGAGGTTGCGCTCCCAGTAATCCCAGATCGGGGCCGCGTATTTTTCGAGCGGCGGGCAACTGATGCCGCTGCCCTTGAGCGCGGCGGTCGCCTCGCGGCTGTCGAAGCGGGTCGGGTAGTTCACGAACGTCATCAGGTCGGGTGGCAGGCCCAGGTCCTTCATGAGCGCGTCGCGCACCCGGCGCACCGGCGTGAGCGACATGATGCCCTTCTTGACCGACTTTGGAATGAAGCCGAGCAGGGCGGCGTTGATGCGGATGCTCATGGTCGGCGCGTGGGCGGCGCGGCAGAACACATTGAGCACCTCGCCGACCCGCATCGGGTCCGGGTCGGTCAGGTGGAAGGCTTGGCCGTCGAGCTTTGGAAGGTGCGCGATGTGGTCCATCGCGTTGACCACGTAGTCGACCGGCACGATGTTGATGCGCCCGCCCTCGAGGCCGATGGTCGGCATCCATGGCGGCAGCAACTGGCGGATGCGCTGGATCAGCTTGAAGAAATAGTAAGGGCCGTCGATCTTGTCCATCTCGCCGGTCTTGGAGTCGCCCACCACGAGGCCGGGGCGGTACACGCGCCAGGCGCCGCGGGTTTCGACGCGCACGATTTTTTCGGACTCGTGCTTGGTGGCGAAGTAGGGGTGGTCGAGCCCCTCGGCCTCGTCGAACATGTCTTCGCGGAAGATCCCCTCGAACATGCCGGCGGCGGCGATCGAGCTCACATGGTGCAGGCAGCCGGCGCCGATGGCGTTGGCCAGTTCGACCGTGTTGCGCGTGCCTTCGACGTTGACGGCCATTTGCTCGTCGGCGTCGGCCATCATGTCGTAGATCGCGGCCAGGTGGAAGAAATGGTCGATCGTCTTGCTAAGCTTTTTGATGTCGTCCTTGGAGACGCCCAGCTTGGGCTGGCGCAGGTCGCCGAACACGGGGATGGCGCGCGCCTTGCTCACGCCCCAATACTCGAGCAACTCGGGCAGCTTGTCGCGGCTGGCCTCGCGCATGAGGAAGTAAACCACGCTGCCTTTGCGGGCCAACAGCTTCTTGACGAGCCGCTTGCCGATGAACCCAGTAGCTCCGGTGACAAAATACTGCATCTTGATCTCCCTTTATTTTGGTTGTGCAAATCTATACGTCAAATTACAGAACAAGTGCTCGGTTTGCAAGAAGTCTTACGCACGATCTTCAAGCCCCGGTGTTATTTAGAAGCAGGTCTCTATCGTATTAGAACCCGATCTCTACTTTTGCCCTCTAGAATGGTCTCATCAAAAAAGGTTTTATTCAATTTCCGACTTACGATACTGGGAGCTAAATATGGTTAAGAAACTCAAGACACTGGCAAAAAACGAAGACAAACAATTGGCTAGCGCTGTTCGCACCTCGGCTTCCCAGATCTGGCAGGCCGGCCTGGGCGCTTTCGCCAAGGCGCAGGAAGAAGGCGGCCGCGTGTTCAACAAGCTGGTCAAAGAAGGCACCGACCTGCAAAAGCGCACCCGCATGATGGCCGAGGACAAAGTCTCGGAAGTGACCGACACGGTCAACAAGGTCGCCGACGGCGTGAGCAAGCAAGCCTCGGGTTCGTGGGACAAGCTCGAGCAAGTGTTCGAAGACCGCGTCGCTCGCGCCCTGGGCACGATCGGCGTGCCGACCCAAAAAGACATCCAGGCGCTGACCCGCCGCGTCGAGCAACTGAGCAAGGCCGTGTCCCAGATGACCGGCAAAAAAGAGCCGGTCGCCAAGGCAGCCAAGGCTGCGCCAAAAGCGGCCGCAAAGGCAGCGCCTAAGAAGGCAGCCGCCGTCAAAGCGCCAGCCAAGAAGGTCGCCGCCGCCAAGCCGGCCGCAGCCAAGCCAGCCGTGAAAAAAGCCGTTGTGCGCAAGCCGGCAGTCAAAAAAGTCGCCGCCGCCCCTGCAGCACCGGCAGCCGACACCAGCGCCGCGTAACAGCCGGCCTACCGTTTCCCCCAGTCTTCACCCCTGGCCTGTTCGCAGGCCAGGTCTGGGGGAGCCGGACAGACGCATGATTGGGGCTTGTGCGCTGCACAAGCCCCTTTTTTATACTGAATACTTATACTGAATAGAATCCGACTCCGATGACGAAAGCCGCCCCCGCCAAACCCGCCCCACCGACTCCCCGGCCCAGCATCGGCCTGGCGCTGGCCGGCGGCGGCCCGCTGGCGGCGGTATACGAGATCGGGGCCCTGGCCGCGCTCGAGGAATCGATCGAGGGGCTCGACTTGAACGGCCTCGACATCTACGTCGGCATCAGCGCCGGCGGCATCGTCGCCGCCGGGCTGGCCAACGGCATCACCCCGCGCCAGATGTGCCGCATGTTCATCGAGAGCGACGTCAAGCAGGCCCCGGGCACCAGCGCGCTCAAGCCCGAGATCCTGCTGCGCCCGGCCGGCGCCGAGTTCCGCAAGCGCCTCGCGCTCGTGCCCGGCCTGTTCGTCGAGTCGCTGTTCCACTACGCGCGCACGCGGCGCAGCCTGATCTCGTCGTTCGAGCGCTTCAAGGAGGCGCTGCCGGCCGGGATCATCTCGGGCGAGGGCATCCACAACTACCTCAAGGCGACCTTCGCGCTGCCCGGGCGCAGCAACGACTTCCGCAAGCTGCGCCGCAAGTTGGTGATCGTGGCCACCGATCTCGACACGGGCGAGGCGGTGCGCTTCGGCGAGGCGCCCTGGGACGCCATTCCGGTTTCGCTCGCGGTGCAGGCCAGCGCCGCGGTGCCGGGACTGTTCCCGCCGGTCGAGATCAAGGGCCACCACTTCGTCGACGGCGCCGTGCGCAAGACCATGCACGCCTCGATCGCGCTCGAGCACGGCGCCAAGCTGCTGTTCTGCGTGAACCCGATCGTGGCCTACAACGCCAAGTTCCACCACGACGCCGGCAAGCTGGCCGGCGGCGGCCTGCTCGACGTGCTGTCGCAGACGCTGCGCGCGATCCTGCACTCGCGCCTCGAGACCGGCATGGCCAGCTACGCGCGGCGCCACCCGGACGCCGACATCTTGCTGTTCCAGCCGAACCAGGACGACGCCGAGCTGTTCTTCACCAACATCTTCAGCTACTCGAACCGGCGCCGCATGTGCGAGCGCGCCTACCAGAACACGCGCCTGATGCTGCTCGAGCGCAGGGCCGAACTGGGGCCGAAGCTGGCGCGCCACGGCCTCAAGCTCAAGTTGTCGGTGCTGCGCGACACCAGCCTGACGCTGGTGCACGAGGAGGTGCCGCGCGGCGCGCTGGCGCGCCTGACGCACGCGCTCGACGACCTCGAACACTGCCTCAAAGTGGCGCACTGGTCCAAGGAGTGAAGCGCGCGGCGGCGGCCTCCGGCGGCGCGCGCAAGGCGCCGCGGGGCCGTTGTTGATGCGTCAATCGCTAGGTGTTATGCTTGGCGCTGAAATGCTCGATGCAGAAAAAAACAGAGGCCGCTCTTTATGCTCCAAAAAGCTCCACGCCGTACCCGCGAACGCATCCTCGAATTGTCGCTTCGGCTGTTCAATGAATTCGGCGAACCCAACATCACGACCACCGTGATCGCCGAGGAGATGAATATCTCCCCCGGCAACCTGTACTACCACTTCCGCAACAAGGACGACATCGTCAACTCGATCTTCGTCCAGTTCGAGGCCGAGATCGAGCGCATCCTGCAGGTGCCCGACGGGCGCCGCTCCAACATCGAGGACGTCTGGCTGTATTTGCACCTGATGTTCGAGCTGATTTGGCGCTACCGCTTTTTCTACCGCGACCTCAACGACCTGCTCTCGCGCAATCGCAAGCTCGAGCTGCACTTCAAGCTGATCCTCGCGCACAAGATCAAGGTCGCCAGGCAGCTGTGCGAGGACCTGCGCTCCGAACGCTCGCTCGAGGCGTCCGAGGCCGAGATCAACGCCATGGCCACCAACATGGTGGTCGTGGCCACCTATTGGCTGTCTTACGAATACGTGCGCAATCCGCGCAAATACACCGAGCAGCAGGCCATGGCCGACGCGCTCGCGCGCGGCTGCTACCAGGTGCTCTCGCTGGTCGGCCCCTACCTGCGCGGCGACACCCGCCTGCTGTTCGAAAAACTGTCCGAAGAATACCTAAAACAACTCAAGTAAGACAACTTAAGTAAGACAACTCAAGTAAGACAACTAAAGTAAGGAGAACCCGATGGCCTGGACCAAATTTCCGTACCCCGAAGACGGGTACGTCTACACCGCCGCCAGCGTCAAGAAAGCCTGGCCGCGCCTGCACGTGGGCGACGCCGAGCCGTTCCCCAAAAAGGCGGCGCTGGTCGACGCCTGGATCGCCTTCCACGCGGGGCAGTTCGAGGAGGCAGCCAAGCTTGGCCTGGCCGCCGGCCTCGACGGCTACGCGGTGGCGCACAAGGCCACCTGCATCTACGCCAACTATCTCGAAAAGAACGAGAAGAAAAAACTGGCGATGTTCGAAGAGGTGGTCGAGCGCTGCGAGCGCCAGCAGGCCGAGCAGCCGGGCAATCCGGCCGGCTTCTACTGGCACGCGTACGCGCTGGGCCGCTACGCCCAGGGCATCTCGGTGGTCAAGGCGCTGGCGCAGGGCATCGCGCCCAAGGTGCGCGCGAGCCTCGACCAAACGATCGCGCTGGCGCCGGCCCATTCCGACGCCCACATCGCGCTCGGCGCCTTCCACGCCGAGATCATCGGCAGCGTCGGCGCCATGATCGGCGGCCTGACCTATGGCGTCAAAAAAGAGGAGGCGTACAAGAACTTCAAGAAGGCGATCGAACTGAACGCCGACACGGCGATCGGGCGCATCGAATACGCCAACGCGCTCGTCACGCTCGACGGCAACAAGAAGATGGCGGACGCGGTCAAGCTCTACCAGCTGGCCGCCGCGGTCGAACCGCAGGACGCCATGGAGCGGCTCGACGTCGAGGCCGCGAAAGAAGAGCTGGAAGACGACTGATGAAGGCGATCGCGGTCTACTGCGGCGCCTCGCACGGCGATTCGCCGCTGTACGCCGAGGCCGCGCGCGCGATGGCGCGCGCGCTGGTCGGGCACAACATCGGGCTGGTGTACGGCGGCGGCAATGTCGGCTTGATGGGCGTCATCGCCGACGAGGTGCTGCGCCTGGGCGGCGAGGCGAGCGGGGTGATCCCGCGCGCGCTGCTCGAGCGCGAGGTCGGGCACACGGGCCTGACGCGCATGTTCGTGGTCAAGGACATGCACGAGCGCAAGGCCATGATGGCCGAGCTGTCCGACGGCTTCATCGCCATGCCGGGCGGCATGGGCACGCTTGAGGAGCTGTTCGAGATGCTGACCTGGTCGCAGCTCGGCATCCACGCCAAGCCGGTCGGGGTGCTCAATGTGAACGGCTATTACGACGGCCTGGTCGCGCTCATGGAGCACATGCGGGGCGAGGGCTTCGTGCGTGCGCAGCACGCGGCGCTGATGATGGTCGAGTCCGATGCAGAGGCGCTGCTGCGGCGCTTGCAGGGCGGCGCGCCTGCGCTCTGACGCATGTTTTGTAAGGCGTCGACAGCGCCGCGTGCGTGTGGTCCGCAGTTCATCTGGCGCGCCTGTGACCGTGGCGCTCGTCGACACATTGCTGCTCGCGTCGATGCACGCTCAGTATGGGGCCCCGCCTTCGCGGGGATGACGTTGGGTCTTGTAGTGGTAAATTCGATTCCACGAATTCTCTGAGGCTTCCTGGACCGATTTCTCAGGCATTGAAGCAAACTAGTGCGCCGCCACGCCGGCCTGCGCCTTCGCCTGCGCCTCCAGCATCTGCGCGATCTGACCCGGCGGAAGCGGCGGGCTGACCAAAAAGCCCTGGATCTCGTCGCAGTCGTTGGCGCGCAGGAAGTCGCGTTGCTGCTCGGTCTCGACGCCCTCGGCGATCACCCGCAAATTGAGCTTGTGCCCGAGCGAGATGATCGCCATCGCGATCGCCTGGTCGTCGGCGTTCTCGGCCAGTTCGCTGATGAACGACATGTCGATCTTCAGGCTGCTGATGGGGAAGGACTTGAGCGCCGACAGGCTCGAGTAACCGGTCCCGAAATCGTCGATCGACAGCCGCACCCCCATCTCCTCGAGCTCGCGCATCTTGCCCACCGACTGCGTCAGGTCGCGCATGATCAGGCTCTCGGTCACCTCGAGTTCGAGCGCGTGCGGCGCCAGGCTGCTCTCGCGCAGCGCCTGCGCGACCCGCCCGACCAGCCGCTTTTCGGCGAACTGGCGCGGCGAGACGTTGACCGACACCGTGATCGGCGCCAGCCCTGCCACCTGCCAGGCGCGGTTCTGGCGGCACGCCGTCTGCAGCACCCACTCGCCGATCTCGACGATCAGGCCGCTGTCCTCGGCCAGCCCGATGAAGCGCAGCGGCGAGATCACGCCGTGCTCGGGATGGTGCCAGCGGATCAGCGCCTCGACCCCGAACACGAGGCCGCTGCGCAGGTCCACCTTGGGCTGGTACACGAGCCGCAGCTGGTTTTGCTCGAGCGCGTTGCGCAGCCCCTCGAGCAGGCTCAGTTTCTCCTCGCCGCTGGCGTTCATCTCGCTCGTGTAGAACTGGATGTTGTTGTTGCCCATCTCCTTGGCGCGGTACATCGCGGCGTCGGCGTTGATGATCAGGGTGTCGGGGTCGGCCCCGTCGCGCGGATACAGCACCACCCCCATGCTGCAGCCGATGCGCACCTCCTGGCCGCCGAGCATGAACGGCGCGACCACCGACTGGCGCACCTTTTCGAGCACCGGCGCGACCGCCTGCGCGCTCTCGCCGGCGTCGCTCAGGATCAGCACGAACTCGTCGCCGCCGAAGCGGCCCACGGTGTCCTCGCGCCGCAGGCAGTGCATCATGCGCTGGCCGACCACCTTGAGCAGCTCGTCGCCGGCCTTGTGGCCGAGGCCGTCGTTGACCAGCTTGAAGCCGTCGAGGTCGATGAAGGCGACCGCCACGCAGCCGCCCGTCACCTGCGCGCCCGCCATCGCCTGCTCGATGCGCTCGCGGATCAGGCTGCGGTTGGGCAGGCCGGTCAGGGTGTCGTGGTGCGCCATGTGGCGGATCCGCTCGTCGGCCAGCTTGCGCTCGGTGATGTCGCGGATGATCGCCACCACGCCGCCCTCGACCCCGACCAGCTGGCGGTGCATCCAGATGCCGCGCATGGCCGGCGTGCCGCCCTGCCATTCGGCCTCGTGCACGCCGCCCTCGGTCATGGCCTTGACCAACTGCGCGAACACGCCGTTGTGGCGGTACGCCGGGATCAGGTTGCACAGCCGCGCGCCGTGCAACTGCTCCTTGGTTTGCCCCGCCATCTGCTCGGCGCGCGTGTTGGTCGCCTCGATCACGAAGTCGATCACGCCGCCGTCGGCGTCTTGCACGCTGCGCATGACGAAAAAACCGTCGGGGCTGGCCTCGGAGGCGGCCGCGTAGGTCTCCTGGGCGCGCCGGATGCCGCGCTGGCCGCGGATCAGCTGCCACGACCAGACGCACACGATCGTCACCACCAGGATCAGCAGCGCGCTCGCGCTCGCGGCCGACCACAGGTAGCTGCGCTGGTGCTGGGCGAAGGCGGCCATCTGCTCGTCCTCGGCCAGGCCGACCACCACGCTGAGCGGAAAGCCGTGCAACTCGCGCACGGCGCTGTAGCGGCGCACCCCGTCCCAGGGGCTGGCCGCCGGCTCGGCCGGACTTGGCCCGGCGCCGGGTTTGTAGGCGCGCCCGCCCCACGACAGCGTGTCTCCGATGCGCAGGGCGCGGAACTCGCCGTCCGGGCCGAACATCCCGAGCAAGCCCTGCGCGCCCTGGCGCGAGTGCTCGTAGGCGCTGGTGAAATAGGCCGGGTCCACTTCGAGCACCGCCACGCCGCCGAAGCGCCCCGCGGCGTCGTTGATGCGGCGCGAAAAATGCATGTGCGCGCCGCCCGCCCCAAGCTGCACCCGGCTCACGAAGGGGGTGTCGGCGGCCGCGTCGCGGTGCACGGTGAAATAGGGCTCGCCAGACATCTCGTCCCTGGGGCCGGGCGGATTGCTCGCCACCACCACGCCGTCGCGGTCGGCGATGCTGACCGTAAACACCAGCGACGGTGGCAGCAGGCCCTGTTTGTTCAGCGCGGGCAGGGCGCCGTCCGCGCCCTCGAGTTCGATCGCGTACTTGAGCACCTTGAGGGTCTGGTCGATGCCGTCGAGGTTGCGCGCCATCTGCGCCTCGTAGGTGTCGATCAGCTCCCCGGTCGAGGTGCGCGCCGCGTTCTCGGCCTGGGCGCGCTCGGTCCGGATCGACTGCAGCGTGAAAATCCAGATGGCCCCCAGCAGCAGCAACGCGAACAGCGGCAGCGTCGCGTACGAGGGCAGGCCGAGGCCGAGCCAGCGCAGCAGCGCGGCGCGCTCGGCGCCGGCCACCGCCGCGGGTTCGCGGCCATCTTGCGCGCTCTCTGGCATCGGCATCCCCTAGTGCACCACCAACACCGTCTTGACGCTGTCGTCAAGCGCCGACTTGTCGATGTAGCCGATCAGGGCCGGGTTCTCGGCCACCATCTTGCGGATCGCAGCGCTGCCGCCGGCCTCGCGCGGCGGCCGCCCGCGCCCCGTGAATATCATCTTGGTCCAGTAGGCCTTGAGCAGCGCCGGCGACTTGGCCACCACCTTGCTGTAGAACTCGTCGCGCAGGGGCGAGCCGACCCGGTGGTCGAGCGCGACGGCTTCGGCGCCGTCGGGAAAACGCCCGACCTGGCCGAGGAAGATGTCGGCCACCTGCTGCGCGTGCATCGCCTCGACCGCGCTCCGGGCCGAGACGATGACGACCAGATCGCCCGCGCGCGCGCCCGCCGCCGCCAGCGCGAACGCGAGGGCGGCCAGTGCGTGGCGTGGTGTGTGTTTGGCCGGGCGCATGGGGATGGGCCTCCTCAAAACACAAAGTCGAGCAGGACGCTCGCCACGTGGAACGGGCGGCCGGAGCGGAACCCCGGCTGCGTGTTGACCAGGGTGCCGGGCGAGCCGCCGCGCGGCGTGATGCGCTCGAGCTGCAGCTTGAGCGCGTAGTTGGGGCTGAAGTCCCAGCGCAGGCCGGCCGTGATGTTCGATTGCACCGGCACCGCGATCAGCGCCGCGTTCAGGCCGGCGTTGAGGGCGGCGCCGGCCGCGGCCAGCGGCGGCGCCAGCCCGGCCAGGTTCAGGCCGTCGTCGCGCGTGGCGCTGTGCACGCGCGTGCGGGCGTACGACAGGTAGGGCGTGAAGTCGCGCAGGCGGTAGCCGGCGCTAGCGTACATGCTGGTCCTGTCGCCGAAATACGAGTCCGTGTTCATGCTGCCGAACTCGCCCATGACGAACCAGCGGCCCGGGTCGTAGCTCGCGCCCGCGCTCCAGGCGGTGGCGCGCTTGGGGTCGACGTCGAATCTTTCGGCCAGCGCCGCGCCCTGCGGCCCGAACTGGCGGAAGGCGTCGAACATGGGGCGCAGGATGTCGATCGTGAGCGAGGAACTGAACACGCTGGCGCGCAGCGTGGCCGCGCCGACCGTGGCCGTGTTGGCAATCCCGGCCAGGCCGCGCGCCTTGGCGCTGGCGCCGTCCCACAGCTTGACCACGCTGCGCCCGTAGAAGGCCTGGGTGACGTGCTTGACGGCGCCGCTTTGCCAGCGGTAGGCCAGGTCGACGCCGTCGCTGTTGCTGATCGGGACCAGGTTGTAGAGTTCGATCGGGGGGCGCGCCCACGGGATCGCATAGCCGACCTTGCGGTGGTCGGCCACCAGGAACAGCGGCAGCGCGATGCGGCCGGCGCGCAGCGCCAGGTCGGGCGTGGCCTGGTACTTGACGTTGGCCCATTCGACGATCGGGCTGTAGTTGTTGTCGAGCCCCTGTTCGCTGACCACCTGCAGCACGGCGGACCAGCGCTGGCCCGGCGCGATGTCGAGCTGCACGCCGAGGCGGCTGTCGACGTCGCCGCTCCAGCGCCGCGTGTGGCCGGCGCCGTTGGGCTTGAGGATGGTCGAGGTGAAGTCGGCCCCGCGTTCGCCCGAATGCACCGCGCCGAGCGTGCCGAAGCCACCGAAGGACCAGGACGGCTTGTCGGCGGCCGGTTCGGGCGCTGGGTCGGGCGCTGAAACGGGCGCCTCGGCCCCGGCCAGCACGGCGCCGTGGGCAGCCGCCAGGCCCAACGCGAGGGCGAGCGCGCCCATGCGGCGCGGCGCGGAAAAGGACGATGGATTCACATTCGGGAATGTCATATGGGTCCATGGGAAACAAGACATTCTGGCGCCGCGCGCGTTTGCGCGGGCTGACCACGCCAGCCACAACTGGACAATCAGTCCACTTTATACTTGGCTGGAGGGAATGTCGATAGCTTTGGCCGCGCATCGGCGATGTTGCAAATTATGCTGTATGAATGCAACAAGCTGCGCTGAGGGGGCTTCGCAGCGCCTTCAATCCTGTTCTTCAAGGACTTCGCTTGCAAGCTTTTATAATTCGCGGATAATTCAACAGATAGTTGATCTTGCAAACCAGGAAGAATTCATGTCTGCCGAAACGATAGACCACGCGACCTTGACGACACTTTCCAAAGCAGGCGTGGTGCGAAGCGCGCACGTCGTGGGGCAAGATGGCGGCTGGAGTGTCCTGGTGAAATACGGCATGACCGAGCGCGTGCTGGCGGCTCAGCGCACGCACAAAGTGCGCGTCTTCCGAAAGCTCGACACCTTGGTCGACTACTTGAAGGGGGTTGGCATTTCGCGCTTCGAGGTGGACGCTTTGGCCTACGACCCGAACGGCGTTACCGTCATCAAACGTCCGGATCGCGCGGCCGCGATGAAAAACGCCCATGCGGCGGCGGCTTACACAAAGTGGCTTACAGCGCAGATACACGAAGCGATCGACGAGCCCAGCCCTTCGGTGCCGCATGACGACGCGATGGGTCAGGTCCGCGCTGCGCTAAAGCGGTAAGCGAATCTCGTGCATCTCATCGATTGGTAGAAACAGGCCGGTACTTTGCCCAAAAACCTTCTAGGCGCCGCTCCAGAGGCGCTTGCCCGACAAGTCGAGCTCAGTCAAATAAAGCCGCAGGTCGAATTCGTATTGGTGATAATTGGGCTCCATATATGAGCAAAGCTTATAGAACGCCTTGTCATGCTGTTTCTCCTTTACGTGCGCCAGTTCGTGCACGGCGATCATGCGCAAAAACTCGAGCGGCACATCCTTGAACAGCGACGACACGCGGATCTCGTGCTTGGCCTTGAGCTTGTTGCCCTGCACGCGCGAGATGGTCGTGTGCAGGCCAAGCGCGTGCTGGATCACCTGGATCTTGCTGTCGAAGGCGATCTTGTTGATCGGCTCGGCGTTGCGCAAAAACTCCGTCTTCAGGTCCTGCACGTAGTCGTGTAGGGCCTTGTCGGTGCGTACCGCGTGCGCGCGCGGATAGCGTTCCTTGAGCACCTCGCCGAGCTTGTCCTGTTCGATCAGGCGCGCGACCTGCTCGCGCGTCTGGTCGGAATAGTGGCTCAGGTATTTGAGGGGCTGCTGCATGCGGCGTTTTTCAACACGGGGAAAGCGCGCAGCTTACCACGGTGCTCAATTGGCCGGGACCGCGCCGGCCTTGCCCGCCTCGATGAAACGATCGAGAGTGGTCTGCTCGTCGCGCTCGCCGAAGGCGTAGTTCGCCTCGAGCCACATCACGTTGATGACGGCCGCGCCGAGCGCGAAACCGAGGCCCAATATCCAGGTGAAATACCACATTTTTAGCTCCAGTTTTCCAACTCAATAGGATTCGTGCGTGTTTTCGCGGATGCGCGCGGCCGTGACCTTGCCGCGCATGATGCTGTAGACCCAGCCCGTGTACAGGCTCACCACCGGCAGAAACAACAGCATGACCCAGAACATCACGGACAGGCTCTTGTGGCTGGCGACCGCGTCCCACGCCGTCAGGCCGCTGTCGGGCGCGAGCGAGGAGGGCATGATGAACGGGAACATGGCCGCGCCCGCCGTGATCACGATGCCCGCGACCGAGGCCCCGCTGGCCAGGAACGCGGCCAGGCTGCGCCGCGCCACGCAGGCGGCGGCCGCCAGCGCGGCCCCGCCCAGTCCGAGCGCGGGGAACAGCAGCGTCAGCGGCCAGCGCGTGTAGTTGTCGAGCCAGGCGCCGGTGGCCAGCGCCACCGTCTTGGCCGGCGGCATGAAGGCCGAGTCGAGCGGCGGCGACGCCGTGATCCGGTGTCCCTCGACGCCGAACGCGACCCAGGCCCCGGCCAGCGCGAACAGCGCCAGCGTCACCAGGGCGGCGCCGATGGCGGCGCGGCGCGCCCGTTCGGCGATGACCTCGTCGGTCTTCTGGTACAGGAAGGTGGCGCCGTGCATGGCCAGCATGCTCACCCCGAGCGCGCCGGCGAGCAGGCCGAAGGGGTTGAGCATGTCGAAGAAGGTGCCCGTGTATTCGAGCCGCATGCTGTCGTCGTAGCGGAACGGCACGCCCTGCAGCAGGTTGCCGAAGGCGATGCCGAAGATCAGCGGCGGCACCACGCCGCCGGCGAACAGGCCCCAGTCCCAGGCCGATCGCCAGCGCGCATCGGCCAGCTTGGAGCGGTAGTCGAAGCCGACCGGGCGCAGGAACAGCGCGAACAGGAGCAGCATCAGCGCGATGTAAAAGCCCGAGAACGCGGCCCCGTACACCAGCGGCCAGGCCGCGAACAGGGCGCCGCCGCCGGCGATGAACCAGGTCTGGTTGCCCTCCCAGGTGGGGCCGATGGTGTTGATGATGATGCGGCGCTGCATGTCGTCCTTGCCCAGCAGCGGCAGCCACATGCCGACCCCGAAGTCGAAGCCGTCGGTCAGCGCGAAGCCGATCAGCAACACCCCGACGAAGCACCACCAGATCACCTTGAGTGTGACGTAATCAAACAGCATGGAGCGTCCCTCCCGCGGTGGCGGACCGTTCGGCTTCGGCCTCGGCCCCGTCCTCTCGTTCCCAGTGGTATGCGCCGGTGTGCAGGCTGCTCGGCCCGAGGCGCACGTATTTGATCATCAGGCCCATCTCGACGACGAACAGCAGGCTGTAGAAGGCGAGCAGGCCGGCCAGGCTGAAGTACAGGCTGGAGGGCTGCAGCGTCGACGACGACAGATGGGTCGGCAGCACCCCGGCGATGGTCCACGGCTGGCGCCCGTACTCGGCCACCACCCAGCCCAGCTCGGCCGCGACCCAGGGCAGGGGGATCGCGCACACGGCCAGCTTGAGCAGCCAGCGCTGGCGCGCCAGCCGCTTGCGCACGAGGAAGTAAAACGCTGCGCTGAAGATGAACAGGAACAGGATCCCGAGCCCGACCATGATCCTAAACGACCAGAACAGCGGCGCCACGTTTGGGATCGTGTCGCCCACGGCCAGCTTGATCTGGGCCTCGCTGGCGTCGACCACGTTGACGGTGTACTTCTTGAGCAGCAGGCCGTAGCCGAGGTCGGCCTTGAGGCGCAGGAAGTCGGCGCGCGCGGCCTCGGATTTGTCGCCCTTTTTCAGGCGCGTGAGCGCGGCGTAGGCCAGCATGCCGTTGCGGATGCGCGCCTCGTGCTGCACCTTGAGCTCCTTGATGCCTGTGACCGGCTTGTCGAGCGAGCGCGTGGCGATCAGGCCGAGCACGTACGGGATCTTGACCGCGTAGTCGGTGCGTTCGGTCTCGTTGTTGGGCAGGCCGATCAGGGTCAGGCCGGCCGGCGCCGGCTCGGTCTCCCATTCGGCCTCGATGGCGGCCAGCTTGACCTTGTTGACTTCGCCGGCGGTGTAGCCCGACTCGTCGCCGAGCACGATCACCGACAGCGTCGAGGCCAGCCCGAAGGCGGCGGCGATGGCGAACGAGCGCAGCGCGAACGGCACGTCGCGCGCCTTGAGCAGGTAGAAGCTCGAGACCCCGAGCACGAACATCGAGGCCGTCACGTAGCCGGCCGCGACCGTGTGGACGAACTTGACCTGCGCCACCGGGTTGAAGATCACTTCGCCGATGCTGACGAGCTCCATGCGCATGGTCTCGAAGTTGAACTCGGCGCCGACCGGGTTGTTCATCCAGCCGTTGGCGATCAGGATCCACAGCGCCGACAGGCTCGAACCGAGCGCGACGAGGAAGGTCACGAACAGGTGCTGCACCTTCGACAGGCGCGACCAGCCGAAGAAGAACAGGCCGACAAAGGTCGATTCGAGGAAGAAGGCCATCATGCCCTCGATCGCGAGCGGGGTGCCGAAGATGTCGCCCACGTAGTGCGAGTAGTAGGCCCAGTTGGTGCCGAACTGGAACTCGAGCGTGATGCCGGTGGTCACGCCCATGGCGAAATTGATGCCGAACAGCTTGCCCCAGAATTTGGTCATGTCGCGGTAGATCACGCGCCCGGTCATCACATAGACCGACTCCATGATGACCAAAATCCAGGACAGGCCGAGCGTGAGCGGGACGAACAGGAAGTGGAACATGGCCGTCGCGGCGAACTGCAGGCGCGACAGGCTGACGACGTCATCTAAGGGGATCATGCTCGGCTTTCATCGGGGGTGGGACGATCGCCTGCGTGCCGAGCAGCTTTTGCTCGACCTGCTCGGTGGGCAGGCGCATTTTTTTTGTTTGGGGCGCCGAGAAGAACGCCTTCCAAAGCATGCTCAGGATGATGACCTTGACCACCAGCGCGAGCGTGATGGCGAGCGCCAGCGGCAGGCGCACGGGGGCGGGGCGCATCTCAATTGCCTTCTTTGGGGGCGGCGCTGGCGGCGTCGATGGTGGCGGGCGCGGCCGGGCCGGCCGGTCCCGGGTCCGCAGGTTCCGCGTCCGCCGTGCCGCCCGGGCCGGCGCGCTTGATGCGGAAGGTGTCGCGCACGCTGTCGCCGACGTTGAGCAGCTTCTTGACGGTCGAGCCCATCTTCATGAGCGAGGTCAGGGTTTCGGGCGAGAGGCGCTGGACGTCGTCGAACCAGGAGCTCGACAGCTCGATCAGGTCGTACATTTCGCGCATGCGTTGCTGGGCGGTGCGGTCGGCCTCGGTGGCCGGGGTTTCGAGCAGGGCGTCGCGCAGCATCGACAGGGTCGGTTCGACCTCGCGCCGGCGGCGCTCTTCGAGCAGGGCCTTGAAAATGTCCCAGATGTCCTTGGGCGGCTCGAAATATTCGCGGCGGTCGCCCGGTTTGTGCAGCAGCTTGACGAGGCGCCAGGATTGCAATTCCTTCAGTCCCATCGACACGTTCGAGCGCGAGAACGAGAGGTGCTCGGCGATGTCGTCGGCGTTGAGCGGGGTGGCCAGCACGTAGAGCAGGGCGTAGATCTGGCCGACGGTGCGGTTGATGCCCCAGCGGCTGCCCATTTCGCCGAAGTGGAGGATGAATTTCTGCGCGAGGGGGCTGAGATTGGTCATGGATTTCTCGGTTGATTTGTAATTTCAGGAATTACTGAAATTATAGGTCAAGCAAAAAATCCGCGCTGGCGGGGGAGCAAAATCACCCCCGCGCCGATCTGCTCCGTGTTTATGGCGGTACTGGGGCAACCATAGCCCGGCCAATTCCCGCGCAAACCGGCCGCCCAATAAAAAACCGGGGATGTCTCCCCGGTCGCTGTGGTCCCACTTTTTTGAAAAGCTTAGGTTTCGTCCTTGCCGCCCTCGCGGCCGTCGTCCTTGGCCACGCCCGCCGCGGCACCCGCGCCACCGCGCGCGGCGTTGCCCGCTTCGGCGGCGGCGGCGTTGGCGCGCGCGGCCGACTGGCGGCTCTCGCCACCCTTGCGGCCGATCTCGGCCATGTGCTCGCGGTCGCGGCTGACCGCCTCGCCGCCTTTTTGCCCGGCCCGGCGCGCCTCTTCGGAATCGAATTCGTGCGCGGTGCCTTTTTGGTGCGCCGCCTGGCCACCCTTGCTGGCGATTTCGCGCTGCTGCTTTTCGTCCATCGCGGCGAACCCGCGCTTGGCCGGCGTCGCGCTGCCGCCACCGCCCTTCTGCGAGTTGCCCGCCTGGCTGCCGTCGCCCTTGCTGACGCTGTCTTTGCTAGTTGCCATTTCGATCTCCTTGGGTGTACATCGGTATCAGTACGAGAAGTAACGGCCCGGTGCGACCGCCTGTCTGTGCGCTCGCATTGCTGCGCTCGTGGGATTAGAGAGGCGCTCAATTTCAATAGTTCCGCCCCCGCCCCGCTGTATGCGCGGTCTTGTCAGTCGGGCGAACGCGGCTGGCGGCGCGCCTTTTCGTGCGGCAGCGCGGCGTCGAGCGTGGCCGCCGGCGAGGTCAGGTCCTCCTCGAGCTCCTCCTTGCGCGCGAGGAGCTGCTCGGCCAGGTCGTCGAGGTCGAGCCCCGCCTCGCGCGCGGCGTCGAACATCTCGGCTTCCTCCTTCTCGATGTGGTGGACGATCTCCTCGCCGAGCACGGTGACAGTGGCGTCGAAGTGGTCGTCGCCCGGGTACATGACCTCGAGTTGGCTGATCAGCTCGCGCGCGCCGGCGTGCTCGACGTCGGCCTTGTCCATCATGTCGTCGTTGTCGATCGCCGCGCGCAGCACCGGATAGAAGATCTCTTCCTCGATCATCGTGTGCAAGGTCAGCTCGTAGCAGATCTCGTCGACCAGTTCGGCCTTGCGTTCGTCGTCGTCCTGGTCGCTGCCCTTCATGCTTTCGAATTCGCGAAACAGACTCTTGACCTTGTCGTGGTCGGCCTTGAGCAACTCAAGGGCGTCCATCGAGGATCGGCTTTTCGGCTTGCCTGTGTTTGACATTGTGAGCTCCGTGATTGATTGTTGCTGGTTGCTGGTTGCTGGTTGCCGGTTGTGGCTGGCTGGTTGGCGCTTGGACTGGGCCGGCCGTCGCCGCGCGCGGCCGGCGGTCGGTCTTAGTGCGGCCGGTCTTAGTGCGGCCGACCGCTGCCGCCGGCGAAGGCCGGTCCGCTCCAGGTGTCGAAGGTGGCGCCCTCGCGCCGTGGCGCGGCGCGCTCGGTGGCGGCGGCGGCCGGGCGCAGCAGGGCGCCGGCAAGCGCGGCGGCGGCGCCGCGTCCCGCCTCGGGCATGTGGGCCTCGGCCGCGCGCGTGAGGTCGAGCTGGGCGCCGGCGATCACGTTCATGAGTTGTTCCTGGTAGTGGCGGATGCGCTCGGTGGTGGGCTGGATCTGGCCCATCATGGTAGAGCCCACCTGGTAGTGGTCGGAGCAGGCGAGCAACTGGCGGCTTGTGTTGAGCGCGCCTTCGACGAATTGCTGTGCCCAGTGCATGTTCAGCTCGCTCAGCTTGCGCAGCGAGTCGACACTGGTCGCAGTCAGCTCGTTCATGAAGTTCATTTGTGATTCCATTTGCGAGCGCATGGCGCGGCTGTTGGGTGTTGCTTGCATGGTGTCCTCGGGGTTGACGATTGCATTGCCCTCCCTCGGGCAAGGGATGGACGCGCCCGGCATGAGCACGCGACATTCAGACGTTGTTTGTCGGGCCAAGTTCCGCCAATGGCGGACGGGCGCGCGTTCGGTCAAGGAAGGTGCAGATAGGGCGGGGGAGGGTGTTGCGGGGGAGTCGTCGGCGGCCGGAGGGCGGCGGGCGGCAGCGGCGGCCGGGGGGGCCGCGGCCGGGGCGGGCGGGCCGCCGCGTTCCGGCGGCCCGCCGTCATCGCGGCGCGGGCGTCAGGCGTCGGCGACCTTCAGCACCAGCTTGCCGAAATTCTTGCCTTCGAAAAGCATCAGCAGCGCCTCGGGGAAGGTTTCGATGCCCTCGACCACGTCCTCGACGCTCTTGAACGTGCCTTCCCTGATCCACTTGCCCATCTCGGCCACGCCGAGGTGGTATTTCGCGGCGTAGTCGAACACGACGATGCCCTCCATGCGCGCGCGGTTGACCAGCAGCGACAGGTAGTTGGCCGGCCCCTTGACCGCGGTGGTGTTGTTGTACTGCGAGATGGCGCCGCAGATAACGATGCGCGCCTTGAGGTTGATGCGCGTGAGCACGGCGTCGAGGATCTCGCCGCCGACATTGTCGAAATACACGTCGACGCCGTTCGGGCAATGTTCCTTGAGGCCGTCCTTGACGCTGCCGCCCTTGTAGTCGATGCAGGCGTCGAAGCCCAGTTCCCTGACGACGAAGTCGCATTTGTCCTTGCCGCCGGCGATGCCGACCACGCGGCAACCCTTTTGCTTGGCGACCTGGCCGACCACCATGCCGACCGCGCCGGCCGCGCCCGAGACCACCACCGTCTCGCCGGCCTTGGGCAGGCCCACCTCGAGCAGGCCGAAGTAGCCGGTCATGCCGGGCATGCCGAGCGTGTTGAGCCAGGTCGTCAGCGGCGCGAGGGTTGGGTCGATCTTGAAGAAGCCCGCCGTCTTGTCGCCGGCCGCGCCGGTCCAGTAGCGCTGCACCCCGATGCCGCCCGACACATAATCGCCCACGGCGAAGCCGGGCGCCTTCGACGCGACCACGACGCCGACCCCGCCGGCGCGCATGACCTCGCCGATGGCGACCGGCCGGATGTACGACTTGCCCTCGTTCATCCAGCCGCGCATGGCAGGGTCGAGCGACAGGTACAGCGCCTTGACCGTGATTTCGCCGTCTTGCAGCGCGCGCAGCGGCTCGGTGGTGCGCTGCCAGTCGGACGGTTTTGGCATCCCGACGGGGCGGGCGGCGAGGCGGAACTGCTCGTTGATCGGTGCGGTGCTCGACATGGCGTGGTCCTTGGGTGTGGGAGTCAGGATGCTTACTATACCGCAAATTGCACGGTCGTGCTTTTTTAGATTGGGGAGGAACTGCCCGGCGCATGCGACAATATCGGACCCGTAAAATCCCGACCCATCCGCGCCGCCCGAAAACCATGAGCCATCCCGAATACATCCTGACCCTGTCCTGCCTCGACCAGCGCGGCATCGTGCACCGCGTCTCGGGTTTCCTCGCCGACCACGGCTGCAACATCATCGACTCGGCCCAGTTCGGCGATGCCGAGTCGAAGCTGTTTTTCATGCGCGTCCATTGCGCGCTCGAGGACGCCGCCGTGAGCGACCTGCAGTTGCGCGCCGGCTTCGCCGAGCTGTGCGCGCAGATGCGGATGGCGGGCCAGCTGCACCACGCCCACGTCAAGCCGCGCGTGCTGCTGATGGTGTCGAAGATCGGCCATTGCCTCAACGACCTGCTGTTCCGCTACAAGAGCGGCCTGCTGCCCGTCGAGATCCCGGCGATCGTGTCGAACCACATGGATTTCTACCAGCTCGCGGCCAGCTACAACATTCCGTTCCACCATTTGCCGCTGGCCGCCGGCGCCGGGGCCAGGCAGGCGCAGGAGGCGCGCATCCTCGAATTGATGGACAGCCACCGGATCGAGCTGGTGGTGCTGGCGCGCTACATGCAGATATTGTCGCCGGCGCTGTGCGAGGCCATGCGCGGCAAGGCGATCAACATCCACCATTCGTTCCTGCCCAGCTTCAAGGGCGCCAAGCCGTACGCGCAGGCGCACCACCGCGGCGTCAAGCTGATCGGCGCGACCGCGCACTTCGTCACGGGCGACCTGGACGAGGGCCCGATCATCGAGCAGGACGTCGAGCGGGTCGACCACGCGATGGACGCCGAGGCGCTCTCGGCGATCGGGCGCGACGTCGAATGCGTGGTGCTCGCGCGCGCCGTCAAGTGGTTCGTCGAACACCGCATTTTGCAAAACGGCGACAAGACCGTCGTCTTCAAGTAGGCACCGGTCCGCCAACAGCTTGTTCAACAAGATTCGTCAATAAGTTCCTTCAACAAGATCATTTCAATAAATAAGGCAAGCGCATCAATGGCTCTCAAAGCGACCATCTACAAAGCGGATCTGCAGATTGCGGACATGGACCGCAACTATTACCAGGACCATGTGCTGACGCTGGCGCGCCATCCGTCCGAGACCGACGAGCGCATGATGATCCGGCTGCTCGCGTTCGCGATCCACGCCAACGAGGCGCTGACGTTCACCAAGGGTTTGTTCGACACCGACGAGCCCGACCTGTGGCAGAAGGACCTGACCGGCGCCATCGAACTGTGGATCGAGGTCGGCCAGCCCGACGAGAAGCGCCTGATGAAGGCGTGCGGGCGTTCGGCCAAGGTGATCGTGTATTCGTACGCGGCCACCAGCCACATCTGGTACAAGCAGATCGCCAACAAGCTCGAGCGCGCCAAGAATCTGACCGTGATTAACATTCCGTCGGAGTCGGCCGAGGGCCTGCAAAAGCTGGCCAACCGCAACATGCAGCTGCAATGCACGATCCAGGACGGGCAGATCTGGCTCACCGACAGCGTCTCGACCGTGCTGATCGAGCGCGACGCGTTCAAGTCCGAGCGCTAACAAGGCGCCGCGCGGGCGCGCCTGGCCGTATGATGTGGACGTGACATTCGGAGACAATGTAAGCTTTGCCAGATTGTATAATCGCTACCGGTTTCCTCCGTCTCGCACCAACTGAAAGGAATGCACCATGCGCCTTATAATTGCACTGATTCTCCCGTGGCTCACGTTTTTCACGATCGGGCGCCCGATCGCCGGCATTGTGTGCCTGATCGCGCAACTGACCATCATCGGCTGGCTGCCGGCGACCATCTGGGCCGTGTTTGCGCTGAGCCAGTACGAGACCGAGCAAAAAATCCAGGAGGCGCTGTCGCGCCGCTAAACAATTGAAATGAGTACCAGATGAACAAATTCGTGTCCGGCATGGCCGCCATGCTGGCCTTGGCCGGCAGCGCCGCGGCGCAGGCGCAGGTGAAGCTCAGCGCGCCGTGGGTCCGCGCCACGGTGCCCCAGCAAAGCAGCACGGGCGCGTTTTTGCGCATCGAAACAACGGCCGACGCGCGCCTGGTCAAGGTCGCCTCGCCGGTGGCCGGCATCGCCGAGATGCACAAGATGGAAATGAAGGGCGAGATGATGCGCATGTACCGGGTCGACGGCATCGCTCTGCCGGCCGGCAAGGTCACGCAGCTTGCCTCGGGCGGCCACCACATCATGCTGCTCGACCTCAAACGCCAGCTCAAGGCGGGCGAGACGGTGCCGTTGACGCTCACGTTCGAAGACCGGCAAAAAAAGCGCAGCAGCGTCACGCTCGCGGTGCCGGTCAAGCCGCTCACCTATGTCAGTCCGGCCAAGGCGCACTGAGAGGCTGAGAGTCTTTCGGTCATGCCCGCTCATCACGCCAGAAAGCGCCAGTTCGTCGTTGCAAATGCTCGCCATAGCCCGCTATGGCTGTGCTTTGCGCCTCGATCTGCCGCTTTCTGACGGGCTGCTCGGGCACGCCCGAAAAACTCTCAGCCTCTGAGGCCGGGCGCGCCGACCAAGCACCGACCGTTCCGCCGCCCCGCGCGGTGTAAATGCTCCCGGCCACGGTGACGCCCCGCGCGGGCGCACCGCCGTCCTTAAAATTTCGTTCATTGCAATGCGCCGCATCGGGCGCGCTATCGGGGTCAGACCCCGATAGCGGAATTCTTGGTGGCTTGGAAGGGACGATGCACCTCATTTCTCCACCGGGGCGCCATCCACCGCGCCAAAAAATTTCACAACCGGGGTCTGAC
>NZ_PXWF02000183.1 GCF_003011895.2 Massilia glaciei
CGGTGGTCAACCCCGGCCTGGCCGAGCTGGCCGCGCGCGGGCGGGCCGCCAGCGCGGACGGCGGTGCGCCCGGCGCGCGCGCCGGCGCCTTCGACTCGCCCGAGCTGCGCGCGCTCACGCTCACCTTCGCCCAGTACCTCGCGGTCAACGACACCCGCGCCGAGGAGCTGCTCGCGCGCATGCGCGAACTGTGCGGCGCGCAGGCGCCGGCCTGGCTGGGCACCTGCGCCGAGGCGGTCGACGCGCTCAACTACGAGGCCGCGCTGGCCTGCCTGCCGCGCCCCCACCAAGGAGAATAAAGCATGGCCCTGCCAGTGATCCTGATCGTCGACGACGTGCTCGAGAACGTCCGGCTGCTCAAAAACCTGCTCGACGACTTCGGCCAGATCGTGTTCGCGCGCGACGGCCTGATGGCGCTGGCGCAGGCCGAGCGGCACAAGCCCGACATCGTCCTGCTCGACGTCATGATGCCCGGCATGGACGGCTACGAGACGTGCCGCCGGCTCAAGTCGCAGGCCGCCACGCGCGAGATCCCGGTGCTGTTCGTGACCGGCGCCGACGGCGAGAGCGACGAGGCCAAGGGCCTCGCCGCCGGCGCGATCGACTACATCACCAAACCGTTCGCGCCGGCCATCGTGCGCGCGCGGGTGCAGAACCACCTGGCGCTGGTG
>NZ_PXWF02000184.1 GCF_003011895.2 Massilia glaciei
GCGCTGGTGGTCGCCAACGCCGAGCGCAAGCGCATGGACGAGGAGCTGCGCGCCTCGCACGCCAAGGTCGCCGCCCAGGCCGCACAGCTCGAGAGCCAGAACGAATACCTGCAGGAGAACGTGCGCCTGCGCGAGGAGGTCGAGCGGATCAGCCGGCACGACCTCAAGACCCCGCTCAACAGCATCATCGCGGTGCCGCGCCTGCTGCGCGAGAAGAGGCGGCTCGACCCCGAGGACGACGAGCTGCTCACCATCATCGAGCGCGCCGGCTACCGCATCCTGTCGATGGTCAACCTGTCGCTCGACCTGTTCAAGATGGAGCAGTCGACCTACCGCTTCCGGCCGCGCTCGATGGACCTGATGGACCTGCTCGACAAGCTGTGCGGCGACCTGCGGCGCCACGCGGGCGAACGCAAGGTGCGCTTCCAGGTGCTGCCGTGGCACGAGCCGCACGTGCACGTCTGGGCCGAGGAGCTGCTGTGCTACTCGATCCTGGCCAACCTCATGAAGAACGCGCTCGAGGCCTCGCCCGACGACGCCAGCGTGACCATGCGCATAGGGCGCGACGGCGACCAGGTGCTGCTGCACATGCACAACCTGGGCCCGGTGCCGGAGTCGGTGCGCGAGCGCTTCTTCGACAAATACGCGACCGCCGGCAAGGCCGACGGCAGCGGCCTGGGCACCTATTCGGCGCGCCTGATGGCGCGCGCCCAGGGCGGCGACATCGAGATGCAGACGAGCGAGCGGGACGGCACCACGCTGCTGCTGCGCCTCAAGGCCGCGCCCGCCATCACCGAGGCCGCCGCGCCCGAGGCCGACGCGCTGCCGCGCCGGCGCGACACCCCGGCCGGCGCCGCCTTCGCGCCGCTCAAGGTGCTGGTGGTCGACGACGACGAGTACAACCTGCTGGTGATGCGCCGCTTCATGCCGGGCCCGCCGGTCGAGGTGTTCACGGCGGTCAACGGCCAGGACGGGCTCGACCAGGCCATCAGCCACGGCCCGGACCTGGTCTTCATGGACCTCGACATGCCCGTCATGAACGGGATCGACGCCACCCGGCGCCTGCGCGAGCACGAGAGGAACGCGGGCCTGCCCGCCGCGGTCGTGGTGGCGCTGTCGGCGCACGACGACGAGGCCAGCCTCGAGCGCAGCCTCAGGGCCGGCTGCAATATCTACCTGTCCAAGCCGGTGAGCAAGGAGCAGATCCGCGCGGTGATGCACAAGGTGACCGGCCGCGCGCCGGCCGGCCCGTCCGCGGCCGCCGCCGCGCCGGCCGCGCCC
>NZ_PXWF02000185.1 GCF_003011895.2 Massilia glaciei
GCGCTTCCGCTCCTGCAAGCAAATAATTCATGCATCCGTCTTTAATTTGCGGTTCGTATATTCCAAAAACGGTCACCATCTCACCTGTCCTAAGAAAAACATCGATGTGGGGCTCGGGGACGTCCGGAAGGTGTGCGGGAATTGGCATCTTCGAAAATTTTTCGTACCAACCCGTGCCCCACAATTCCGGCGCCGGTGTGTCACTCATCATTGACTGCACGTAACCAGTGTCTTGAGTAGCATCGAAAAAAATACGCGTGGCATCGGTCATCGCATCAACGTATTTTCCGTCAAAAAAATTGTCTCCTCGCGGACCGTTGGTAACCAGATAGCAATGCCAATCGCTAGCATTCATAGTTGCATCACGAAGAATCCCGCGCTCGTTATACAGCCAAACGCTGCGGTCACCCTGCTTCAGTCGCTCGAGTCCCTGCTCATAAAGAACCTGCGTCTTAAGAATATCAGGATAGAATCTTTCCCAATTGGTTTCACATATCGAGTTATTTGGCAGCGCAACTGGTTCCTCTCGCACTTGCCGCTCAAAAATATTTGCGAAACGGTCAAAGGCATCTGCCTCGCGGTGCCAAGCCGTGTAGCTCGTTTTCCGCTTTAAATACCAAAATATCTTTCTCCGGTCATCTGGTCTCATTTGCCCCTCGGACCACTTAGGCTTAAATATGTCAAATATGCTCATGATGTCTTTCGTTAATTGCTATTTTCCAATTTTACAGCGGCTTGCGCGACTTGCGTCACTGCCTTCGATTGCCGTTCCGTGACACCGAGCCGTTCAACTACTCCAGCACCGGGAATAGCTGTTTTGCCATATCCAATTTTGCCGTTAATTCCCTTCCAACCGCTTTGCCTAACCTCTATAACAACGCCGTTCGGAAGAGTCGCCTTCCCACCACCCTTTAGGTAAAGCTGATTGGTTATGTCTTTTACCTGTTTTTCAAAAAATGCTTCCACAACCGCCTGTTTTGCGCCTCCTGGTAGGTATTGGCCTGCAATTTTCTTGCTGAACTGCTCAGAGACAACACTTGTACATGCCGGGATTTTCACATTTTCTGGAATATGCACCATTGAAAGCCATCCGTTGCGATTCCATTCGTCCAGCACGGCACATAAACGGCGCCACTCTGCAGCGTTTTTTGGCGGTTTACCACGCCCCCAAAACGCACCGATCGCGTTTGATGTGCCAACTTCGGTACCATGGGTCATGCCACCCGGACCGAATGCGCGAAAAAGGGTCTCGCCGTGGAGTATTTCATTCTTAATTGGACCGCTAGCTGCTGCAATGCCAGGGTAATAAGTTACACCCGTCGCCTTGTCGGCAACAGTATATTTCATAAGGTCTGGAAACCCCGCCTCGTGCTTATATACCTCCTTGATACTACCAACCAGATTGGGATCTGCGTTTGCCAGATTTTGTTGATATTTTCCCGCGCGAACAATTTTCTTGGCTGCTCCGGTCTCGATCAGGCGAGCCTCCTCAGCATAGCTAATGACCTTTTGACCTGTTTGCGCCAGTAAGGTCGTAGCAGTGTCATGCGGCGGCACTCCTCCAGCATGAATAATTTTTCTAATATGATCCAGTTTTGCGTGTAATTCCTTGAGCGCCTCCGGAATCATTTTATCCCCAAGAATCATAAGTTCTTTGAATTCACTTGATAGCTGTTTCAACCGGTCCACCATGGACTGTGGAAGTCTTTGGCCGTACCGAACTACGAAAAGAGCGATAATCATAATTATTGTTGAGCAAAAATTTCGGAAACTTTTTACAAGTTCGGATTCATACTTCAACACATTAAGCGCTTTGAACCATGCCTCTGCATTCTTGTGGCCAATGCGATTTAAAAAAGCTATAACATGGCGGTTTCAA
>NZ_PXWF02000186.1 GCF_003011895.2 Massilia glaciei
GTCCGGCGCGCGCGGCGGCGGTGGCGGCGGCGCGCGCCCGTCCGCCAGCGGCAGGCGCAGCGTGAAGGTCGAGCCCATGCCGGGGCCGTCGCTGGCGGCGCTGGCGCTGCCGCCGTGCAGCTCGACCAGTTGGCGCACCAGCGACAGGCCGATCCCGAGCCCGCCCTGGGCCCGCTCCATGTTCGGCCCCACCTGCGTGAACATCTCGAACACGGTCTCGAGTTCGGCCGGCGGAATGCCGACCCCGCTGTCGGCGACCGCCAGCACCGCCTGGTCGTCCTCGCGCCAGGCCGACAGCGTGATGCGTCCGCCGCGCGGAGTGTACTTGGCCGCGTTGTTGAGCAGGTTGCTCAGCACCTGCACGATGCGCGTGGTGTCGACGAACAGCTCGGCCCCGTACTCGGGCACGTAGACCTCGAGCTGCAGGCCGCAGGCCTCGATCAGGGCCGCGCTGGTCTCGACCGCCATCGCCACCAGCGCCGGCAGCGCGATGCGCTCGCGGCGCAGGTCGATGCGCCCGCGCGTGATGCGCGCCACGTCGAGCAGGTCGTCGACCAGGTGCACCAGGTGGCCGAGCTGGCGCTCCATCATCGCGTGCACGCTGGCGGTGGCGGCCGGGTCGCCGCCGCGCTGGCGCAGCAGGTCGAGCCCGGTGCGGATCGGCGCCAGCGGATTGCGCAGCTCGTGCGCGAGCGTGGCCAGGAACTCGCTCTTGCGCCGGTCCGCCTCGGACAGGTCGGCCGCGACCTGGCGCAGCGCGTCCTCGACCCGCTTCTGCTCGGTGATGTCGCGCGTGATGGTGGCCAGGAAGATGTTGTTGCCGGCGTCGTCGCGCACCGCGAAGCCCTTGTAGAATACGGGGATCGGGCGGCCCGTGCCGACGTGCCGGAAATGCAGCTCGCCCTCCCACTGGGCCGACGGCCCGGTGAGCGCGGGCAGCACCACCTCGCGCACCAGCGCGCGGCTTTCGGGCGCGACGAAGTCGAGCGTGCCGTAGGAGGTGATGTCGTCGCCCGCCGGCACCCCCGCCAGATCGCGTCCGGCCCGGTTCAGGTAGGTCGCGCGCGCGTCGGGGGTGGTGATGCCGATGAAGTCGGACGATTGCTCGGCCACGGCGGCGAGGCGGCGGATGTCGCCCTCGGCGCGCTTGCGGTCGGTCACGTCGCGCAGGGTGAGCGCGATGCCGCCGCCGGGCGTGGGGAAACTGTTGACCTCGAACCAGCGCTCCCAGTGCTCGTAGAAGGCCTCGACGCGCGCCGGCACCCGCGCGCCCGCGCTGCGCCGGCAGCACTGCTCGATGACGCCGCCGCGTGCCATCGGGAACGCCTCCCAGAACGACCGCCCCGCCAGCGTGCCGGGCTGGGCGCCGATGCCGCGCTCGGCGGCGCCGTTGGCGTAGCTGACGGTCCAGTCGGGCTCGATAGCGACGAAGCCCTCGGTGATGCTCTCGAGGATCGCGCGCGAGCGCTGTTCGAGCGCGCGCCGCTGCTCGGCGTCGTGGCGCTGGCCGATGACCAGCGCGGCCGTGTTGACCAGCAGGGCCAGCGCCGCGCTCTCGTGCGGGGCCGGCTCGCGCCGCTCGCGGTAGTACCAGGCGAAGGCGCCGAGCACCGCGCCCGACGGCGCCACGATCGGCATCGCGCGGCAGGCTTGCAGGCCGTGCGCGCGCGCGAGCGGGCCGCAGGCGGCCCAGACCCGCTCGCTGGCCTGGTCGGCCGGGTGCACCATGCGGCCGGTGTGGATGGCGCCGGCGTCGAGCGGGAGCGCGTCGATCGCCGCCGTGTAGGCCGGCGGCAGCGACGGCGCGGCC
>NZ_PXWF02000187.1 GCF_003011895.2 Massilia glaciei
GCTGCGGTACCGTCCGATCCCGGCAAGTGCCGCCCGGAGCGGACATTCTCGAAGTGTGGGTTCTCTTGTGGCGGCCCTGGACAAAATTATTCTGACTCTTCCAGGCGCACCGCTCCGAACGCAGCCGCTGAGGACACGATGTATCCGAGGACTTCCGAACATAGCCCATGCGTCCCGTATGCGCATACATAGAAACCGTAAGCCTCAACCGATGCGAAGGCACTAGGCAAACCAAGGCTCCCTGCCACCCTGTATTCGTAACCAGCATTTACCGGGATCGCAGCCCCATTGCCGGCTGCTTTCAGTATTCTGTCCGCGACCTCTGGGGATAATATTTCGGTCGAAATTCTGTACTCGTAACCCATCACGCTCCTAGAGTCAGGGAATGACCGTTCCTGGCCGATCACTGCCAATGGCCGCTGCTTGGAGGCGATTGCCGATTAGCGCTTCCAAATCAACTCTAAGTCACCATCGACAAACCCGATGGCCACTGCTCTTGCGTCCTTCAGCTTTGAGGCGGTAGCCGATGACGTGCTGAGAGTGCTCGTCAGGAGCCCCCTAACATCGTCCAGGCATCCTTCCCAGGCCCCGTCGGCAAACGCTCTGGGAATAGAAATCGAGCGTGGATTTGCCACCCATATCTCACTACAAGCCCAGTCGGAATTGTCCGTGTCAAACTCGTCTGCCCCGATCAGCTCGATGCCATATTTTGCATCTCCAGGAGGTAGCTCGAAGAGGTTAAATGAATACGCGACCACAGTCTTTGGCACTTCTGAAGCGAGCGCTGAGACAAGCCAACCATTAAATTCTTCAGAAAAACTCATGCTCAGTTCCAGTTGATCGTGCATGCAATGACTGTCCGTTCTTGGCCGACAACTGCCGATTGTACTTGACGGCTGCACGGTACGGTCCGATCTCGGCAGCTGCCGCCCCGACGCGGACGCTCAAGACTGCGAACCAGGCATGCTCTGTTCAATGCTGCCTTTTGTTCTTTCGCTCAGAAATATCGCTGCTCGCTCCGCCAAGCGGGCATCGGGCGACCGGATTTTAAGAATAAGCGGCGACGTCGCAACTGGATCGATGTGAATTTCCGCGCCCTGCGTAGAGTCTCGAAGAATCAGAGAAAGTTCCGTCCACTGTGTGTCCTCGGGAGTGCGACTGTT
>NZ_PXWF02000188.1 GCF_003011895.2 Massilia glaciei
AAAGTTCCGTCCACTGTGTGTCCTCGGGAGTGCGACTGTTGCCGTCTGAGTCCACATTCGCCGCTGATCCCCAAAGGAAATCTGCAACCAAAGCGTAACGGGGTCTGTCACTGGGGTCTACCAGATAGAGGACATATTCATTGATCACGTGCATCCTCTGTAGTTGTTCAAATGTCCGGTATTGGCCGGTCACTGCCGATTTTACGCGACGGTTGCCTGCCGTCCGACCTCCGCCTGCTGCCGCCCCTTTGCGGACTGTGGGAGATCAGGGAAAACCGATCAACTTGTTGCTCAACGGTGTGCGGAAGCGGGCACGCCCGCTGTAGTTGGAGCTACCTACAAACTCCGCCGCTGCTTACGCAGCTTGCCCGCCCCGACCTTTAGTCATGGGACCAAATCTAGTTCAATATCGCCCGGCCCAAATGCCAATAGCCATTGCGTAATGCCGTTGCCGTCACTGCACTCCAGTTCATAACCAGGTCTAACTGGTCTAACCCCATGCCTCGCTTGACCCCCATGCCTCGTTCCGAGTTAGACCACACTTCGCAAACTCTTAAAATTTCTGTAGAGCGAACCGCAATAAATAAAGATTTCGATCGGCCATAC
>NZ_PXWF02000189.1 GCF_003011895.2 Massilia glaciei
CTTGTCCTGCTGGGGTTTTTTTTCGCCCTTCCACTATTAATTTGCCTTTTAAGCAACAAAATGGCATGATCCCCATATTCTAACGACCAACAAACCGGAGATACCGCTTGAAGACTTGCTATAAACGTCTGGCTATCGCATTGCTTCTCCCAATGTTCATGACCACGCCAGCGCATTCGGCGCAGCCGGAAGACAAGTGCAAGCTGGTAGCAGTGGGAAATCTTCCCCTCACTTTCACCGGTGGCGCATTCGCGCCAACAATCGACGGCAGCATCAACGGCAATCCAACCAAGGTCCTGATCGACCTTAGCTCTTACGAAACGAACATCGGCACAGCCGCGCTCGATGCGATGGGCATTTCATATCGTGACACGTTTCAAAACGTAAGCGCCATTGGTGGACCGGCCACTATGTATGAGACCCGGCTCGACGAGTTAAAAGCCGGACCCGCAAAGGGCAAAGGCAGGTTCCGCGTGTACGACTCCGACAGCACGGATTTCGGCTTTCGGGTGGGCGCCGACTTCCTGCTGCGGCTGGACCTGGAAATTTCGTTGGCCCAGAAGTACCTCAAATTCTGGAGTCCGGTTGACTGCGGCGGCAAACATCTTGCGCATTGGGACGCGGACGCCGTCGTTATTCCTTTTTACGTCGTCGGGAGCGACGACGCGCGGCCCCTTTTCAAAGTGAAGATCAACGGACATGAAGCGGAGGCCATGTTTTCTCCATCCACCGCAATGTCCATCATCGACAGTAATCTTGCGAAGAAAATTGGCTTGGCACCCAACTCGCCTCAGATGACTGCAGCCGGCGAGATCAAAGGAAGGGGCGGCCAAACCATGAAATCATGGTTTGCCAAAATCGACCAATTGGAAATTGGGGAAGAAAAAATACAGAACGTCCAAATTAGGATGTTGGACACAAGTCCATCGGTGCAGGTGATTTTGGGCGCCGATTTTATGCGCGCGCACAGGATTCTGATCTCGACCACGCAACAACGGATCTACCTTACCTACACCGGTGGCGATATCTTCCCCAAGGTCCCCGGCATCAACCAGGCCTGGTTTCGGGCGGAAGTAGCAGCCGGAAATCCTGATGCGCAGGTGCGCATGGGGGATGCCGAAGGTGAGAAGCCAACGGCAGAGCGTGACAACGGCGCGCAAGTCACGTGGTACCAAAAGGCAGCGGCGCAGGGGAATCGAACAGCACAGATCAAGCTCGGTCGAAAAAAATTCGCTAGTGGGGACTTTGCCGGCGGCGCGATCGATTTCAAGCAGGCACAGGCGCAAAGAGTCACCCTCCAACTGACTGCCGAGCTCTATCTCGCGTCGGCACGTTCTGGCAACGCGGCCCAGGCATTGGAAGATATCAAGGCGACCAAACTCAAAAAAACCGACGATTGGTCGCAAAACCTGATCGACTTCGTTCTCGGTAAAATCGATTCAGAAAAATTGCGCAAGCGGCCGGCCAAAGGGATGTGGTCGAAGGACGCCGCCGCTTGCACTGCTGAATTCTATATCGCCCAATCGCACCTCATCGCTGGCCAAGCCGCGCTGGCCCGGCCAGCGCTCGAAGCGGCGATCGCCGCATGCAAGGATCGCACATTCGAATCCGAAGCCGCGCAAATGGATCTGGACCGGTTGCCCAGATAATCAGCGGATCAATCCAGATGGGTTTTTCTCCTGTAGGCCATTGATTTTCTTTGGTTTTTTTTTGCAATGAGATGGCATGATTCAAGGATGCTAATGAACCAGGTGCGTATTTC
>NZ_PXWF02000019.1 GCF_003011895.2 Massilia glaciei
AGGAATTTTGCTGGAAGCGAAGTATGGCGCGGACGCCACCGTTGGCGCCGTCTTCGATGCGCAAGCCGAGGCCGAAACGCTCGCCCAAGCGCCGCGCGATCGACAGGCCCAGCCCGAAGCCGCTGCTGCCCTCGCCTTTGACGCCCGCTTCGAACAGTCGCGCCCGCAGCCCGGGCGCGATGCCCGGCCCGCTGTCGGCGATCACCAGGGCGCCGTTCTCGAGATGCACCCCGATCTCGCCCTGCATCGTGTGGCTGAACGCGTTGCTGATCAGGTTCGAGACGACGATCGCGAGCACCGTCCGGTGCCCCTCGATGCGCGCCCCTGCCGGCACCGTCACGATCACCTCGACCGGCTTGCCGTCGAGCAGAAAGGCGAAATCGACGATCGCGCGCTCGATCACGGGCAACAGCATCACCTGCTCCGCCACCCGTTCGTGCAACTCTTCGCGCGCCAGGGCGAGTAGCGTCGCCACCGTCTGGCTCATATGCGCGGCTCCGGTGCGGATGCGCTGCAACTGGTCGGCACCTTGCGGCGTGAGGGACTGGCCCGACAGCAAGTCGGCCGCGCCCTCGATCGCCGCCAGCGGCGTGCGCAGTTCGTGGCTGGCGTCGCGCGTGAAATGCTGCTCGCGCTCGATGAAGTCGGCGATGCGCTGCATCGATTGCTCTAGATTGCGCGCCACGACGCCGATCTCGTTGTCCGGAAACTGGCTGGCGAAATTGTCCGGCAGCCTGCCCGGCGCGGCGTTCGAGACGAGCTCGGCCAGCAGGGTCAGCGGCGCGGTCGCGCGCCGCGCCAGCCAGTTCGCCAGCACCAGCGTGCACACAAGCACCGCCAGCGACAGCCAGCCGATAAAGCCCAGCAGTGAGGCCAGGCGCCGACGCACCACCAGTTCCTTCGACACCTCGGCGACCAGATACGCATACCGCCCGCCCGGGCTGATCACGCGCACATGATAGTGGCGCCCCTGCTCGCCGAAAAATTCGTTTCCCCCGGCGACCAGTTCTGGACCGAGCGCGCGCGCATCGAAGCGCGCAAGCCGGGCCGAGGCGAGCTGGCGCCGCAGGTCGGCGGGAAACGTGGCGGAACTCGTATGCAGGGTGACGAACCCGCGCATCGGGGTTGCCAGTTTTCCGCGCGCGTTCCAGCTTTTCAGTTGGTGCTCCTCCTCTTGCACCAATTGCCGGCGCAGGCCGCTATCCTCGACCGTGTACGCGAACATCAGCGCAAGCGCGCTGAACAGCGCCGCCGTGACCAGGGTCGACAGGGCGCAGGCCGCAACCACGCGGCGCCGCAGGCCATGGCGCACGGCGCTCATGCTTGCGCATCCAGCCGGAAGCCGACCCCGTGCACCGTCACCAGCATCGGCTTCGCGAAAGGCTTGTCGAGTTGCTGGCGCAGCAGGTACAGGTGGCTGCGCAAGGCGTCCGAATCGGGCGGGGCGTCGTGCCACAGCTTCTGGCTCAGCTCGGATCTGGTGAGGATCCGCGGGTGCGCCTCGGCCAACGCCAGCAGGATCTGGTAGCCCGTCTGGCTCAGCCTGACCGCCTGCCCTTCGCGCGTCACGGTCCGGTCCTTGCGATCGATCTGCAATGCGCCCACCGCGAGCACCAGCGCTTGCTGCAGCATGTTGCGGCGCGCCAGCACCTGGCAGCGCGCCAGCATTTCCTCCAGCGCGAACGGCTTGACCAGGTAGTCGTCGGCGCCGTGTTCGAATCCGCTAAGCTTGTCGCCGAGCGTGTCGCGCGCCGTCAGCATCAGCACCGGCAGGTGCCGGCTTTGCTGCGCGCGCATCCGGCGGCACACTTCAAGCCCGTCCATGCCCGGCAGGTTCAGGTCCAGGATCATCACGTCGTAGTGGTTCTCCAGCGCCAGGCGCAGTCCGAGCACGCCATTGCCGGCGAAGTCGGCGCTGTGCCCCTGCTGCTCGAGGCAGTCGGCGAGGTTGCGCGCCAGCAGTGCGTTGTCTTCGACCACGAGTACATGAAGCGGCATGTCATTCCTGCTGTTAAGGGAACCAAACCCGGCCAAGCTTACCACCTGCCATTGCCGCATTCATAGGGACTGGCGGCGCGCGAGGCGCTGGAGGTTGAAGGCGTCGACCAGGCGCCACTGCATGCCGGCGACGATGGCATGCATCAGCACGAGCTGGCGGTCCGGCTGCGCCATCCGGTCGCGCTCGGCGCGCGCGGCGGCCAGGCCGGAGCGGTAGTAGGTCGCGAGCAAGTGAACGTTCACCTCCTCCGCCGTGGCCCGGCGCGCGACCGGTGCATGCCCGAGCGCGGTGATCATCGCCTCCGCGACGCTCCACGTCGACCACGGATTCTGCCCCGTAACGAGGCGCCCGTCGACCACCGTGTTGTCGAGAACCTGCGGTCCCGCCACAAACCGCGCGCCCGCCGCGCTGGCACGGTCCTCGACCAGGAACCCGAACAGGTCGTGGGCATTTTCCATCAGAAACAATTCCTCCGCATTCGAGAAGGCGGTCATTCTCTTGCCCGCGATCAGCGGCTTGCCGTTGTCGAGTTTGACATTCAACAGCGCGGCCGGCCCGTGGCACACGGCGCCGACCACGCCGCGCCGGTACACATCGCGCACGATGCGGTCGATGTCCGGATTGTCGGCGAAATCGAACATCGCGCCCTTGCCGCCCACAAAATAGACGGCCGCGTAGGCAGCGCTGTCGACCTTGGCCAGGGGAATCGAGTTGGCCACCTTGTCCTGCGCCCCGGCGTCGTTGAGGAAGGCGAAATCGGCCTCGCCCATATCGTCCTCGTCGACCGGCGGCACGCCGCCGCGCGGCGAGGCGATGTCGACCTCGTAGCCGTTGGCGCGGAAGGTGTAATACGCGCGCGACAGTTCGGTCAGCTCGTAGCCGGCCTTTTTATTGGTGCCGCCGATCCTCGGCGTGCTGCTCACGACGGCGAGGATCCGGCCGCGCTTGACCGCGACCGCGTTCTTCATCAGGTCGAGATCGGCGGCGCGCGCCGCGGTATTTGGCTTGGGCCGCTCGTCGAGCCCGAATCCCTGCCAATAACCATAGCCGCAAGCCGACAATAGCATTAGTGTTCCCAGCGCCCACAGGACGCCGCGCAGGATTTTCTTCAGCATGATTTTTCCCCTTAAAACATCCAGCCTGCGCCGGGGGATGTGAATTTGGTGTGAAACGGTTAAAAATCGGCCCGCTGATCCTGAAAAACGCAAAAATTCGCCGAATTATTCGACTCCGGCCCCAATTGTTTTGTATCCTGTTCACCTTCCGCACCAATCCCGAGATACCACCAATGGCAAATTACGTCTACACCATGAACCGCGTGGGCAAAATCGTCCCGCCCAAGCGCCAAATCCTGAAAGATATATCGCTGTCGTTTTTCCCAGGCGCGAAAATCGGCGTGCTGGGCCTGAACGGCTCCGGCAAGTCGACCTTGCTCAAAATTATGGCCGGCATCGACACCGACATCCAGGGCGAAGCCGTGCCGATGCCGGGCCTGAACATCGGCTACCTGCCGCAGGAGCCGCAGCTCGACCCCGAGCAGACCGTGCGCCAGATCGTCGAATCGGGCCTCGGCGAGGTGTTCGAGGCGCAAGCCAAGCTCGAGGCCGTGTACGCCGCCTACGCCGACGAGGACGCCGACTTCGACGCGCTCGCCACCGAGCAGGCGCGGCTCGAGGCGATCATCTCGACCTCCGACGGCGGCAACCTCAACCTGCAGCTCGAAATGGCCGCCGACGCGCTGCGCCTGCCGCCCTGGGACGCCAAGATCGGCATCCTGTCGGGCGGCGAGAAGCGCCGGGTCGCGCTGTGCCGCCTGCTGCTGTCTAAACCCGACATGCTGCTGCTCGACGAGCCGACCAACCACCTCGACGCCGAATCGGTCGACTGGCTCGAGCAATTCCTGCTGCGCTTCCCGGGCACCGTGGTCGGCATCACCCATGACCGCTACTTCCTCGACAACGCCGCCGAATGGATCCTCGAGCTCGACCGCGGCCATGGCATTCCATGGAAGGGCAACTACAGCTCGTGGCTCGAGCAAAAGGGCGCCCGCCTCAAGCAGGAGGAGGCGACCGAGTCCTCGCGCCAGAAGACGATCGCCAAGGAGCTCGAATGGGTGCGCCAGAATCCGAAGGGCCGCCAAGCCAAGAGCAAGGCCCGCCTGGCGCGCTTCAACGAGCTGTCCGAACACGAATACCAGAAGCGCAACGAGACCTCCGAGATCTTCATCCCGGTCGCCGAGCGCCTCGGCAACGACGTGATCGAATTCAAGAACGTGTCGAAGGCCTTCGGCGACCGCCTGCTGATCGACAACCTGTCGTTCGTCATTCCGCCGGGCGCGATCGTCGGCATCATCGGCCCCAACGGCGCCGGCAAGTCGACCTTGTTCAAGATGATCACCGGCAAAGAGCAGCCCGACAGCGGCGAAGTCGTGCTCGGCAAGACCGCGCAGGTGTCGATCGTCGACCAGAACCGCGACGAGCTGTCCGATAAAAAGACCGTGTTCGATGACGTCGCCGCCGGCGCCGACATGCTCACGGTCGGCCGCTTCGACATGCCGTCGCGCGCCTACCTCGGCCGTTTCAACTTCAAGGGTTCGGACCAGCAGAAACTGGTGGGCAACCTGTCCGGCGGCGAACGCGGCCGCCTGCACCTGGCCAAGACGCTGCTGCAGGGCGGCAACGTCCTGCTGCTAGACGAGCCGTCCAACGACCTCGACGTCGAAACCTTGCGCGCGCTCGAGGATGCGCTGCTCGAATTCGCCGGCAGCGTCATGGTCATTTCCCATGACCGCTGGTTCCTCGACCGGATCGCAACCCACATCCTCGCCTTCGAGGGCAATTCGCAGGTGAGCTTCTTTGACGGCAACTACCAGGAATACGAAGCCGACAAGAAGAAGCGTCTCGGAGAGGAAGGCGCCAAGCCGAAACGGATCCGCTACAAGCCGTTGACCGTATAGGTCGGGGCGGGAGGCCCCTGGCAGCCTCCTGGCAAGCTGCTGATATAAGTTGCTCCAAGGGTGCATGTATTTTCGCAATGCACCCTTTTTTCCGCATGCTATGTTGCTCCTTTAACAAGGAGACGACATGAAAAATCTGCTTGCTGGCTTGGCCGCCGCGGCGTGCGGTGTGGCCACCTCGGTGTTGGCTGCGCTGATAAACGTCGGCATCGCTTACCTTTTTGATTTCAACTTGTTCAAGCTTTCGTTCTGGGTGATCGTCCCGGTCGGCGCCATCCTTCTTGGCCTCGTGGCGGCCTCCGGCTACCACTTCGGGTCTATCCGTTTCAATAGGAAACCAGGCAAGGTTTTATTGGTTCAGATGCTCGTCATCGCCGGTTTGGCCATGTTGTTGATTTACTGGTTGGGATACAGAATGATGCGCTTTGGGGATGGCGGCTACGTGGCCGACATTTTGCCCTTCGGCCAATTCCTACATATTTCGCTGACCAAGGCCAGCTACGCGGTCGGACGCTCGTCGGCCCAAGAGGCGGGCGGTTTCGGTTATTTCCTGGCGGCGATCCAGTTTGGCGGATTTCTGATCGGCGCCGGGGTTGTCTATATCATGCTCGCGTCGAAGGCGATGTGCGCCTCCTGCGAACTTTACCTAGATGAGCTCGCAAGCAAGCGCAAGGGATATGCCGACGCAAGCGCGGCGTCGGCTTATTTCGATACCCTGTTCACCTTGCCCGCCGATGGGCACGCCTTCGCCGAGATGATACGGGCGGAGGCGAGTGTGCAAAAAGCCGAACACGGCGCCTTGCGGATCGACGCGCACTTGCTTGCATGCCCGCGTTGCCAGGTGCAGACGATCGATGAGCGAGTCCAGGGCCACAACGGCAAGGGGTGGAAACTATTGCAAGAGCTCGACCGCCGTCTCGTGCTACCCAAGGGCCTGAACTTGATGGTCGCTTTCGGCGGCGGGGCCGCGGCCAGGTGATGCCGCGGCCCCAGCGCGATGGTGCGCCAGACTCCCTTCGGGGAGTTTTTTTATCACGCTGACCTTGCCGCCCGATTGCGCGAATCGACATTCGGCCTCGCCAGCGCCGGCAAACTGGCCGGATGGACGACTACCGCAACAACCGGGTGCCCGGGCGCACGTTCTTTTTCACGGTGCGCCTGCTCGACCAACACAGCGCGCTGCTGACCGAGCACATCGCCGCCTTCGGCGAGGCGATCCGGCAGGCGCGCCTGCGCAAACCGTTCCACGTCGACGCCTGGGTCGTGCTGCCCGACCATGCGCACGCGATCTGGACCCTGCCGCCGGGCGACGACGACTGCGCGGGACGCTGGAACGCGGTCAAGATCGCGTTCACCAAGGCGCTGCGCAAGGCGGCGTCGCGCGCCCCCACCGGCGACGCGATCTGGGCCCGGCATTTCCAGCAGCATGCCGTCGACGGCGGGGCCGACTACGCCGCACTCGTCGACTACATCCACGCCAACCCCTTGCGGCACGGCTTCTGCGCGCGGGCCGAGCACTGGCCTTGGTCGTCGATCCACCGTTTTTTGGCCGAGGGACGCGTCAAATGACACCAAAATGAAACGTTAAGACAAAAAAAGGGCCCCGAAGGGCCTTTGGTTTTCTCTGCAACCGTTCGATCAGAAGTTGTAGCGGGCGGCAACGGTGAAGACATCTGGCTTAGGACCGAAGTCCTGTTTTTTGCCGAAACGCTCGTACTCGACGCTCAGTGCGATCTGCTCGCTCAGCTTGAACTGGGCGCCGACGCCCGCATACAAATGCGTGTCGCGATCTTTGCGGTTGAAGCCCGACAGGCTGGCGGTCTGTTCCGCCCGGTTGTGCGAGATGCCGAGCTTGCCGAAAGCAGAGAACTGCTGGTTGATCGGAAGATTCATCCGGCCGGCCACATAGAACGACTCGCCGTCCGATTCGACCCGGTTCGCGACACCGCCGGTGAGGACGGTGTAGTCCTCCTCGCCGAAATCGACCCAACCGGCCTCGATGCCCAGGGTGTCGGACATTTCGTAGCCGCCGAACAGCTTGAAGCCAGCCTTCCAATCGCCGTCTCCGCCCAGGCTCTGGATGCGGTCGGCCGTTGCGATACCAACACCCAGGTAGGGGCGTTGCATCATAGGGGTTTGCGCTTGGGCGACGCCCATGAGGGTGGTGCCGGCGACGAGTGCAATGATGAGCTTTTTCATACGGAGTCCTTTTTAATATTGTTCAGTCTGGTCCGCAAGTCACAGTGAGTTGCAGAGTCGCCAAGATAGCACCGGCATCAAGGCAACTACGTCGGAAAACGGTAAGAACTGTGACAAAATGTAAGCGGGGACGCCAATTGCTGACCCTGCGTTCATCTATATTTTTTGCTGTTTGACGCCACGAAGGCGACATTTTAGTAGACGTACCTGAACGTTAGATTCAGTCTCGGTCCGATGGGGCGCCGCGATTTATTTATTCCATGGCGCCAATTTACCTGCGTCGAGCCCGCCATTAAGAGCAAGCTGCCATCGCTCAGATCGTGTTTCACGGTCCGTTTGCTGCGTTTGTGCTGGAGAATAAAGGTCCGCGTGGCGCCGAAACTGAGCGAGGCGATGGCCGGCGCCGGCCCCAGCTCGGCCTCGTCGTCGCTGTGCATGCCCATGCTGTCGCGCTGGTCCCGGTAATAATTGAGCAGCACGCTGTTGAAGCGCCGCCCGCAGGCGCCTTCGACGGCCTCGCGGATTTCCTGCAGCAGCTCGGTGAACGGCAAGGGTTCGAGCAGCAGGCCCGAATAGCGGTAGCGCGCCGCGCCGTGCCAGGCGCTCAAGCGCGGCTGCAGGTGTTGCCGGCCCCACAAGGTGATCGATTCGGCGCGCCACGCGGTCTCGGCGACCAGGCGCGCCATGACCACCGCGTTGCTTTGCGACAGGGCCAGTTGCCCGAGGAACGCCAGTTCGCCATCCTCGAACGGGATCGGCGTGAGCGTATTAGTTGCGGAGAACAAATCCATGGGACGGGCTCGCGGCCTCTCAGCCTTCGCGCTTGCGCCGGGCCAGCGCGGCGGTCGGCGCCACCAGCGCCTGGTACAGGGCGCCGGTCGGCGCGTCCCAGCCCGACAGCGCCTGCCGCTGGCGCGCCACCGTCGCCATGTCGCCACGCGCGATCGGCCCGCTCAGGGCCGCCGCCGGCCCGATGCGGAACACATTGGCCATGCTCTCCTCGGCCAGCGGCCGCGCCAATTCGCGCGCGAGCGCCTCGGGGATGCCCGCCGCCGCGTACGCGCGCAGCGCGGCGTCGAGCACCGTGACCAGGTAGTTGGACGCGAACACCGAGGCCGCGTGGTACACCGTCTTGGCGGCGGCGTCGATCGGCACCGCGCGCGCGCCGATGGCCGCGAGCGCGGTGCCAAGCAGCGCGAGCGCGCCGGCGTCGCCCTCGACGCCGCAAAAGGTGCCGTTGAAGTCGCGCGCCACGGCATCGGGGTCGGCGAAGCTGCGCACCGGATGGGCGCTGGCGGTGAGCGCCCCGGCGCGCGCCGCCGGCGCCAGTTCGGCCGACGATTTGGCGCCGCTCACATGGAACACCAGCGCCCCGCGCAGGGCGTGGCCGGCGGCGAGCGCCGCGCAGGCGGGACCGATCTGGTCGTCGGCCACGGCCAGCATCCAGGCGTCGGCGGCCCGCATCTGGCCTAGGCCGTCCACCGCGCGCCCGCCGCCGATGAAACCCACCGCCGCCGCCGCCGTGGCCCCGGAGCGGGTCAGCACGTCCTGCACCTCGAAGCCGCCGCTGGCCTCGAACAGGCGTCCGAGCACGCGGCCCACATGGCCGGCGCCGATCAGGTTGAGCGTCGGGCGCCGCGCGAGGGCCATTTTAAAATCCCGACCCGGGCTGCTCCAGATACAGCGCCTCCTCAGCCGTGGAGCTGCGCCCGAGGATCGCGTTGCGGTGCGGGAAGCGCCCGAAGCGCGCGATCACGCCGCGGTGCCGGTGCGCGTAATCGAGCACGCCGTCGAAGCCGGGATGCCGCTGCGCCAGCGCCGTGAACAGCGCCACCGATTCGGCCTGCATGGCCGCGTTCTCGGCGTGCTCGAACGGCAGGTAGGCGAACAGGCGCTGCACCGGGATCAGCCCGAGGTGCGCGCCGCCGGCGACCAGCTGCTGCGCGGCGGCCAGCGCCAGCGCGTCGCCGGCGAACGCGCCGGGGGTGTCGCGCCTGGCGTTGCGCGTGAACTGGTCGAGCACCAGGATGCGCGCCAGCGCGCCCTGCGCGCCAAGCGCGTCCCACTCGCGCAGGCCGCCCGACAGCGCCTGCCCGATCGCCGCGCCGAAGCGCGCCGCGACCTGCGCGTCGAAGGCGGCGTCCTTGCGGAACCATACGTCGCGCTGGGTGCCGTGGGCCGGGTCGCCCGGCGGCAGAAACCAAAAATCGAGCACGTCCTGGGCGGTTGGCATGGATGAAGCGTCGTGCATGGGGCGGTCCTTAGTTGCGTGTCAGTTGCGTGCGTGCGAAAGATTGAAGCTGTCGATGCCTTCGAACAGGGACAGCTCGCGCGCCAGTTCCGACAGCCTGGTGCCGCTGTGCTTGGACAGCGCCAACGCCACGAAGCGCCATTCCTGCATGCCCTCCTGGCCGCGGATGGTGAGCGAACCGCCGGCGATTTCGTAGCCGCGTTCGAGCGCGATCCGGCGCAGCACCTCCTCGCGCGGCAGGTAGTCGGGTTTGAAGCGCATCGTGATCGCCACCGCATGGCGCGACGGCAGGAACGATTCGACCTTCGACATCATGATCATGACGAGCATGCACATCACCGCCAGGCCGATCGCGGCCAGGTAGAAGCCGACCCCGACCAAGATGCCGATCACCGACGAGGCCCAGATCGAGGCGGCCGTGGTCAGGCCGCTGATGTTGAATCCCTCGCGCATGATCACGCCGGCGCCCAGGAAGCCGATGCCGGTCACCACGCCCTGGATGATGCGGGTCGGGTCGGTCATGCCGGCGAAGGTGTTGCCATGCCCGCCGAACCAGAAGTCGGGATATCCGCCGATGATCGTCAGCGCGGCCGAGGCCATGCACACCAGGCCGTAGGTGCGCATGCCGGCGGCGCGCCCGTGGTAGGCGCGCTCGTAGCCGACCAGCAGGCCGAGAAGGAGCGCGCCGAGCAGGTTGAGCAGGATCAGGCCGTTGGTGGCCACCTCCCCCCGGGACCAATAGGAAAGCAGTAGATCAAAGGTCATGCGCCTCTTTCGTCATGGTTTTCGTCATGGTTTTTTGCGGACCAGCTGTTTTTCGAAGGCGACGTCGAGTTTGCTCACGCGCCTTGGCGTCTGCGGCCCGAGCCCGTTGACGAAGGCGACGAAGGCGTCGAGTTCGAGCGGCGCGCACAGCGGCGGCGCGCCCGGCTTCTCGCTCAGGAAGAACAGGCCGTCGCCGGTGCGCGCCATCGAATAGCCGGCATTGCCGCTGCGGGCCTTGAGGCGGTCGAGCGCGGCGCTGGCGCGGGTTGAACGCGCGCCCGGCATCAGATCGCCTCCGTGCGTTGTTCGAGCCAGGCCTTGGCCGGCCCGGCCACATGCGGCAGAAGGCGCGCGCGCACCGTCGCGTGGTAGTTGTTGAGCCAGGCCGCCTCGTCGGGCCGCAGCAGCGCCAGGTCGAGCAGGCGGGTGTCGATCGGGCACAGGGTCAGCGTCTCGAAGGCGAGGAACTGGCCGAACTCGGTCTCCTGCGCGCGCCGGTTGGCGACCAGGTTCTCGAGCCGGATGCCCCAGCGGCCGGGCCGGTAGATGCCGGGCTCGATCGAGGTGATCATGCCCTGCTCCATCGCCGTGTGCGGCTCGGGCATGGTGGAGGCCGAAATCGACTGCGGGCCCTCGTGCACATTGAGGAAGAAGCCGACCCCGTGGCCGGTGCCGTGGCCGTATTCGGCGCCGCCGGCCCAGATCGGCGCGCGCGCGATGGCGTCGAGCAGCGGCGCGCGCGTGCCCTGCGGGAAGTGGGCCGACGACAGCGCGATCAAGCCCTTGAGCACCAGCGTGAAGTCGCGCTTTTGCGCCGCCGACGGAGTCCCGACCGGCACCACGCGCGTGATGTCGGTGGTCCCGCCCAGATATTGGCCGCCCGAATCGATCAGCAGCAGGCCGTCGCCCTTGATTTCGGCGCAGGTGTGCTCGCTGGCGCGGTAGTGCATGATCGCGCCGTTGGCGTTGAAGCCGGCGATGGTGCCGAAGCTGGGGCAGACGAAGCCGGGGCGGCGCGCGCGCGCGGCCGTGATGCGGGTGTCGATGTCGACCTCGGTCAGGGTGGCGCGCAGCCATTCGCCGAGCTGGGTCTCGAGCCAGGCGAAAAATTCGCACAGGGCGGCGCCGTCCTGCTCCATGGTGGCGCGCAGCAGTTCGATCTCGGCCTCGGATTTTTTGGATTTGGCGAAGGTGGTCGGATTGGTCGCCTCGACCACGGGCACGCCGGGCGCGACCGCGGCGCGCATGCCGGCGGTGACGCGGCGCGGGTCGATCAGCAGCGCGTGGGCGGGGCCGTCGCCGGGCGCCAGCGCCGCCAGCGCGGCGGCCGCGGCGTGGTAGGGCGCGATCAGCACGCCGTCCTCGCGCAGCGCGTTGGCCAGCGCCGGCGATACCTTGCCGTGGGCGACGAACAAGGTCGCCTCGTCGGGCCCGACCAGCGCGTGCGCCAAAAACACGGGGTTGTAATTGACGTCGGCGCCGCGCAGGTTGAACAGGTAGGCGATGTCGTCGAGCGTGGAGATGAAATGCTGGCGCGCGCCCAGCTTGGCCATCGCCGCGCGGGTGGCCACCAGCTTGGCGGCGCGGCTCATGGTCGCGAACGGCTCGGGGTGTTCGAACACGGCGGCCTGGGGTAGGCCCGGGCGCGCGTCCCAGACCTCCTCGAGCAGGTCGATATCGGTGCGCAGCGTGATGCCGCGCGCGGCGAGCGCATCGGCCAGCAGGCGCGCCGTCGACAGGCCGAGCACGCGGGCGTCGACGGCCACGCACTGGCCGGGCGCGACGTTGGCGGCGAGCCAGTCGATGTGCAGCAGGCTGGCGCCGGAGGGGATCTTCATGAGCGCGACGGCGGTGCCGGCCAGTTCGGTCTCGGCCTGGGTCCAGTAGCGCGCATCGGTCCAGACGCCGGCGAAGCCGGCGGTGGCGATGAAGGTGCCGACCGAGCCGGTGAAGCCGGAAAGCCATTCGCGGCCCTGCCAGAAGCCGGGCAGGTATTCGGACAGGTGCGGATCGGCCGAGGGCACGACGACGGCGTCGACACCGTGGCGCAGCATGGCGGCGCGCAAGGCGGCAAGACGCTTGGCGCGGGAGGCGTGGGAACCGGATGTTGACATGGGCGGCATGGTGGCGGAATCGTTCATGCTTTCTATGATACGCGCTCGGACACCGGTTGCAAAACCGCGCTGGTGAGCTGAAATAGTTCCGCTATCGGGGTCAGACCCCGATAGCGCAATTTTTTCCGGGTCAAATCGCGAAATGGGCCGGCAGGAGCAGGCGCGAGCCTCGCTCCGTTTCCAGCAAAAACAATTTCATAAGTGGGGTCAGACCCCGGTTCAAGCGCAATCATGTCCGCTGCAAACAACTTGACTTCGAACTGATGCCAAATCGCATAAGTGGGGTCACATAAGTGGGGTCAGACCCCGGTTCAGGCGCAATTTTGTCCGCAGCAAATAGCTTGACTCCGAACTGATGCCAAATCGCATAAGTGGGGTCAGACCCCGGTTCAGGCGCAATCTTGTCCGCGGCAAATAACTTGACTTCGAACCGATGCCAAATCGGGCCACGAAGCCTCAGAAATCGTGAAAGCGAATTTACAACCACTAGGATCGACGTCATCCCCGCGAAGGCGCGCTATGGCGCAAACGCTTGCGTTTGCCCGATGGCGAGCTTGCATCTACGCGTACAATGAATCTTCAGGCCTCGGTCCCTGGGACAATCTTTTAGAGGCGCGGGTCTTGCGCCGGAAACGCTGGCTGGCCACAGGAGCAATCGATGGATTTTGAAACCGCCAAAGCCTTGTGCCGCACTTTTCCGGGCGCGGTCGATGACGTCAAGTGGGGCCACGTGGCCGTGTTCTCGGTCGGGCTCAAGATGTTCGCCTGTTCCGACCTCGAGGTGCCGGCCGCGCGCATCAGCTTCAAGGCCGAGGCCGAGCGCTTCCTCGAACTGACCGACCGCCCCGGGATCATCCCGGCGCCCTACATGGCGCGCATCGGCTGGGTGTGCGTCAACGACGCCTCGGCGATCAGCGACGACGAGGCGGCCGCCCTGCTGCGGCGCGCCTACGAACTGACTTTCGCCAAACTGAGCAAAAAGCTGCAGCGCGAAATCGCGCTGGCGTGAATCCGCCCGACTTTTCAAATCCGGGAACAGCATCGCCGACCGGCCCGGCAGCGGCCGACGCCGTGGACCGGCCGTCCGGCGCTGCAGTTCGGCGCGGCCGTGCGGCGCGGCCGAACGGCGCGGCCCGCCCTACAGCGCCAGCCGCGCGCGCGCGGCGTTGTATTCCTGCTTGAGCCGCTCGACCATCTCCTCCACGCTCGGCACGTCGTCCATCATGCCCACGCCCTGGCCGGCGCCCCAGATGTCGCGCCAGGCCTTGGCCGTGCCCGAGCCGAAACTCATCTTGCTCTTGTCGGACTCGGGCAGGGCGTCCGGGTCCAGCCCGGCGTTGAGGATCGATTTCTTGAGGTAGTTGCCGTGCACGCCCGTGAACAGGTTGGTGTAGACCACGTCGGCCGCGCTCGACTCGACGATCGCCTCGCGGTATTCGTCCGTCACGTTCGACTCCTTCGTGGCCAGCCAGCGCGAGCCGATGTAGGCGAAGTCGGCGCCCATCGCCTGCGCCGCGAGGATGCCGTCGCCGGTCGCGATCGACCCCGACAGCGCGATCGGCCCCTTGAACATCCTGCGCACCTCGCCCACCAGCGCGAACGGCGACAGGGCGCCCGCGTGCCCGCCGGCGCCGGCCGCGACCAGGATCAAGCCGTCGACGCCCGCCTCGAGCGCCTTTTCGGCGTGCCGGATCGAGATCACGTCGTGCAGCACGATGCCGCCGTAGCCGTGGATCGCGTCCATCATGTCCTTCGGCGGCGCGCGCAGCGAGGAGATGATGATCGGCACCCGGTGGCGCACGCACATCTCGACGTCGTGCGCGAGCCGGTCGTTCGACTGGTGCACGATCTGGTTGACCGCGATCGGGCCGACCCGCTTGTTGGGATGGGCCTCCTGGTAGTCGGCCAGCTCGCGTTTGAGCTCGCTCAGCCAGGTGTCGAGCATCTCGACCGGGCGCGCGTTGAGCGCCGGGAACGAGCCGACGATGCCGGCCTTGCATTGCGCCGCAACCAGCGCCGGTCCGCTGGCGATGAACATCGGCGAGGCGATGACGGGAAGGGAGAGGTTTTGCAAAGCGACGGGCAAGGTCATGTCGGGCTCACAGACAAAAATGTGGATAGGGACGGCAACGGCCCATTATAGGGCCAAAAAAGAACGACCGTGCTTGTTGTGCGGATGGAAAGATGGAGCGGCGGCTCTAAAGCGCGCACGGCCGGGGTGGCGTCCCGGGGCCTGGCGGCGCCAAGGCGCGCCCGCGCCCCGAAATCGGCGCAGCGCATTTCGTGCAAATAAACAACATTGCAGGCCGGTTTACAGCGCGCTGGCGCAGATGGGGGGACAGGCACATCGCGCCGATGAGATGATTACGGGTCCGCCCGCTGCTTTGGCAGCGTTCATACCCGTTCACTCCCAACAAGGAAAAGAGTCCCGCATGACCAAGCTACTACCGATTTCGATGGCAGCCATTCTGGCCGCCGGCTGCTCGCACATGGGCGACCAGGCAATCAACGCGAAAGGTCTGGCCGACCTGAAAGGTCAGCAAATCGTGCGGACGGGGAATCGGGCGCTGGGTTTCACCGTGCTGCGGCCCAATTTCAACCCGCTACAGCCATATCTCAATATGACGGTCCAGGACGAAATGATCACCGGCTTCGGCGTGGTCGATCCTGCCGCCGCCATGAGCGCCAGGCTGGGCGCGTCGCTGGCCGCATCGCAAGGCTCGCGCGTCCTGCCCCAAACCATCACGGTCGCCAGCACCGAGGTCGCGGCGATCGCCGACGCGGCCCGTGCTTCGGCCCGTTTCGCGCTCGATGTGCGCACCTTTTCATGGCTGATCACCTACCTGCCGCTGGCGTGGAACAGCTACGGCCTGGCCTATACGGCGTCGGCACGCCTGATCGACACCGAAAGCAAAACCGTCGTGGCCAAGGGTTACTGCAACCTGGGCTTCAACAAAACGGTCAACCCGCCGACGTATGAGGGAATGATGGCAAACAGCGCGGCCCGCCTCAAGCGCGAGCTGCAGATTTCGGGCGAGGAGTGCGCCAATATTTTTAGCGCCCAGATGGGCATCGGCCCGCTTGGCAAAATGGTGCAGGCGGACTCGGTGCCGATGCAGCGGCAGGCTCCCGCCGCCACGGTGGCCACCCCGCCCGTGTACACGCAGCCGGTCGCGGCGATCGTGCGTGCCGCGCCCGCGCCACAGCAGACGTATGTGGAGGTGCAGCAGCAGCCGGCGGTGGCCATGGTCGCCGCCCCGAACCAGGCCACCGAGTACGACGCGCTGATGGCCCAGGTGCGGGCCCGCCACAACAACCTCAATCCGGATTCGCCCTACTTCAACTCCGACACCCACGAGTGGCTGATGGCGCGCCAGGCCGAGCACGAGAAGAAGGGCCTCGCCCCCAGCGCCGCCTTGCGCCGCGCGGTCGAGAACATGGAAAAAGACTAGCCGCCTGTCGGTGGCGCTTGCACGCCGCGCTTGCGCAGGTCGGCGCCGTCGATGCGCGCCGCGCCAGCCTTGAGCGGCGCCTGCGCGGCCCAGCGCGCCAGCGTGGCGGCGGCGCGGGTCACTTTTTCATCTGGCTCGCCAGCGAGAGCTTGGCAAACTCCACCAGCACGTCCCGCGAGCCGCCGTTGAAGGTGACGAACGAGACGCCCGTGCGCACCACCAGGCGCGGCGGGAACAGCCAGCTCGCGTACGGAATGCCGATCATCTTGGCGCTGCGCACGTCGCGCCATTCGACCCGTTTGTCGAACATCCAGGTCTGGCGGATGCCGGTCTCGTCGATCGTCGTCTTCGAGCGCAGGAACCAGTAATAGCTAAGCAGCATCAGCGACGCCCCGCCCAGCAGCAGCGCCTTGACGCCAAGGCCGTACTGGAGCAGCGGGAAGCGCGTCGCGATGCTCGCGGCGTAGCCGAACAAGACGACCGTGATGAAGGTGGCGGTGCATTTGAAGCCGTTGCCATAGGCCGGGCCGGTGACGGCCTTTTCGGGCTGGTACAGATTGATCATGTCAGAAATCCAGGTTTTGTTCGCGGCGCTTGATTTCGGCCCAAACCGCGGTTTTGTAATCCTCGCCGGCGCTGCTCCAGTTGATGATTTCGTCGATCGTGCGCAGGCAGCCGCGGCACAAGCCGGTGTCGGGCGCCATTTCGCACAGGCTGATGCAGGGCGACGGCACCGGCGATGGCAATCCGGACGGCGCGCTCATGCCGCCCCCCGCGCCGGCGCGGCCATTGCGCCGGCCCTGGCGCCGAACTTGGCGTCGACCCTTTCATTGAAGCGCGGCGGGTCGATCACGCAGCGTTCGTGCGTGCCCTCGCAGATGCGCTCGGCCTCGTCCCAGGCCTCGAGCCGAAAGCGCACGCGGCGCCCCTCGACCGATGTCACCTCGCCCTTGACCAGCACCTCCATGCCGGCCGGCGTGGGCGCGAAATGCGCGAAGTTGACCATGGTGCCGAGGCTCTGCTCGCGCGGCCAGTCGACGAAGGGCATCATCGCGTCGATGCAGGCGAGCTCCATGATGCCGACCATGTAGCCGGTGGCGAGCACCCCGGGCATGTCGCGACAAAACGGCGTGTCGTGGTAAAGCTGCGGCACGGTGGCGCGCGCGGGAACGGTGTAGCGCCATTCGAAACGCAGGCCGGGTTGGAGGTCGGGACTCATTGCTGGGCTTTGTCGGGTATCTCGTTGCTGGGGGGCCGCCGGGGGTCGGGCGCCGGCGCGACCCATATTATGCCGCGAAAGCGGGGCGCCGGGACGGGGTCCGCCGCGCTATTCAGAAATGCATAGCCCGAAGCGCTGCCATACATTCTTGCATACCGTCGCGAAAAAGCTACCGAATCGCGCTTGACGTGGCCGCCGGGACGCGTACACTACCATCCATGCAGATGGTGTGTGGATGATACAAACAGACATTGACGGAGAATTATGAACACGCGCGACCTGAAACCTAAGATGGCGGAATCGGAAAAAATCACGATCAACCTCGGTCTCATCGACCTCGGGCAAGTCGACCTGTTGGTCGACGAGGGGTTTTATTCGAACCGCACCGACCTCATCCGCACGGCGATCCGCAACCAGCTCAACACCCATGCCGACGTGGTCCGGCAAACCGTTGCACGCAAGAGTTTGGCACTGGGCATGCACCATTACTCGCGCGGCGATCTCGAGGCCGCGCTCGCTGCCGGCGAACGCCTGCAGATCCAGGTACTGGGCATGGCCAGCATCGCCGACGACGTCTCGCCCGAGCTGGCGCTGGCGACGATCGACGCCATTTATGTGCTTGGGGCGCTGCATGCGAGCAGCGCCGTCAAGACCGCTTTGGCAGGCCGCATCCTCTGATGCGCTAACAAAAGGACTATTCCCATGAAACTGAATCAAAACATGCTCTCGCAAATGCGCAAGGCGACCCAATCCCTGATCGGCCAGGGCCCGAAGGCGGCCACCGCCGCGATCCAGCAGGCCCTGCGCGGCATCAAAGAGGCGCCCGACGCCGCGCCCAAGGCCGAGGCGCACGTGATGCGCGACATCAATCCGCCGCCGGCGGGCGGCGCCGCGCCGCAACCCGGACCAAAGCCCGAGTCGGCCAGGCCCGAGCCGCAGCGCCAAGCGCCGCCCGAAGCGGGCGCCAAGGCGCCGGCCCCGCCGTTCGTGGGCGGGTTCGAATCGCCCTTCCAGAACCAGGCCGCGTCCAAAATGCGCGAGCGCGGCGCCGCGCTCAAGGACCTCGTGCCCGAGCTCATGGCCGGACTCGACCGCCTCGGCACCGAGGGCCTGTCGGGCTTCAAGATGCCCTCGTTCGAGCTGCCCGGCGGGGGATCGGCGAGCGCCGGACCCGCCCTGCCCGGCAAGTTCATCGACGCCAGCTTCAGCAACAGCGCGGGCACGCGCAGCTACAAGCTGTACGTGCCCAGCACCTACACCGGCGCGCCGACCCCGCTCGTGGTGATGCTGCACGGCTGCACCCAGAACCCGGACGACTTCGCCACCGGCACGCAAATGAACGCGCTGGCAGAAGAAATGCATTTTCTGGTCGTCTATCCGGCCCAGTCGCAGCAGGCCAACGTGTCGCGCTGCTGGAACTGGTTCAACGCGGCCGACCAGCAGCGCGACCAGGGCGAGCCGTCTATCATCGCCGGCATCACCCGCACCGTCGCCGACCAATACGCGGTCGACCGCGGCCAGGTCTACGTGGCGGGCCTCTCGGCCGGCGGCGCGATGGCGACCATCATGGGCACCTTGTATCCGGATCTGTACGCGGCGGTCGGTGTGCACTCGGGCCTGCCGTTCGCGGCGGCGCACGACCTGCCCTCCGCCATGGCGGCCATGCAGGGCAACCTGGCGCGCAACGCGAACATGAGCGGCAACCTGGCAGCGGCGGTCCCGATCATCGTGTTCCACGGCGACCGGGACACCACCGTGCATCCGGCCAACGGCCACGAGCTCGCCGCGCGCGGCGCGCGCCACGCGGGCAAGGCGCCCGTGGTCGAGCCGGGGTCGGTGCCGCACGGCCACAACTACACGCGCACGGTGCACCACCGCGAGGACGGCTCGCCCCAGGCCGAGCACTGGACCATCCACGGCGCCGGCCACGCCTGGTCGGGCGGCAGCGCGCACGGCACCTACACGGACGGCAAGGGGCCCGATGCGAGCCGCGAGATGATGCGGTTTTTTAAGACGGCGCGTTGACCGGGCATATTGCAATCCCGCTTAAAAAGCGGGCGTCATAAGCGTCAGTTCGGCTTTGAAACGACAGCTCACCTGAAGGAACAACGATGTCCGACTCGCTCGTCGAACGTTCCGTGAAAATCCGAGGATGTTGACCTACAGCGTCGAGCGGCTCGTATGCAGGGTGTTCGCTTGGGCTCTGACTTGCACGTCAAAAGGGGCTGAGCTAGGAGCCTGTCGGACTTAGGATCGTCGGCTGCAAAAAGTGCTGGACGGTCCATATTTCGCTTCGACTCCCTGAGTCCGACAGGCTCCTAGACTAAATTTGTTAGGTTCACCATGAGGGCGTGATGAAAACGATAAATATCCATGAGGTCGAGGCCAATCTTTCGTGGCTCGTCGACCAGGCGGCGCAAGGGGAGTCCTTCATCATTGCAAAGGCCGGCAAGCCGCTCGTCAAGGTGGTCGCATGCGATGCGCCGGCGACCAATCATGCGAAGCGCATCGGTTTTATGACTGGGCAAATAGTCGTACCTGATGACTTCAATGATCTGACCCGTACAGAAATTGAAGCCATTTTCGGCGAAAAATGAAGCTTTTGTTGGATACCCAGCTCCTACTATGGGCAGCGGGTGACCCGCTTCGGTTGGGCGCGAATGCACGCGCGCCGATCGAAGCTGCCGAAAACGCCCTATTTTTCAGTTCAGCGAGTCTATGGGAAATCGCCATAAAGCACGACTTGGGCCGAGAGGACTTTAAAGTCGACCCGAGGGCATTGCGCCAGGGTTTGCTGGACAACGGCTATATCGAACTGCCAATCAGTAGTCAACACGCCGTAGCAATCATCGGCTTGCCACCAATTCACAAGGACCCGTTTGACCGTATGCTCGTCGCACAGGCTACAGCTGAGGGCATTACACTACTGACAACAGATTTCGTACTTGCACATTACCCCGGACCAATACACTCGATCTGAAGGCTGTTCATCGCCTTTCGCCACGCCGGGGTGCCGCGTGTTTGCGAATGATGCAAGTGGCCGTAAATCGGCGTGTCGACCATCAAGCAGCGTCAGTCCACATTGGCCTACTGGTCGGCAATCTCGTCATATCCCCGCCCGATAAACTCGACGAAGCAAAACCCGTGTCCGAACGGATCCGCCAGCAAGGCGAGCTTGCCACACGGCTGGGTGGTGGGCCGCTGCTCCAGCTTGGCGCCGGCGGTGACCGCCGTTTGCACCGCCGCCTCGATGTCGTCGACAACGACATCGAGATGCATCGGGGTCCAGTGGCGCGCGTAGTTGCGCGTTTGCGCCGTGGTCGACGCCGCATGGCTGCCCTGCGGTTTGAACAGCACATAGATCGGCGCCGGGCCGCCGAGCAACTCGACCCCGAAGTCGCCAAAGCGGCGCCCCACCCGCAGCCCGAAGGCGGCGACGTAGAACCGGGTGGCTTTGTCCAGGTCGTCAACGTCAAGATTCACGACAAAGTTCATCTGCCCGACCTCTCATTGTTGTGCGTACTGGCTTTGACAGGCGGCGCGCGCTTTGGTGCGCCGGCCAGGCGGCCTACGGCGCGGTTTCGGTCGACGTACGGCCGGGCATGACGCGTTCGAAATACCACTTCATGCCCAGCACCGAGGCGGCCAGCAGCAGCGTCAGGCCATTGGCCACGATGATCGGCCAGGCGCCCATGGCAACGCCGTAGCTGAACCACAACGCGACGCCGAAGATAAAAATCAGATACATGCCGGTCGACACGCCCGGAGCGCCCCGTTCGCGCCACACCAGCAGCACCTGGGGAATGAACGCGCTGGTGGTGCACACGGCGGCGGCGAAGCCGAGGTGGTCGATATTGAGGTTCATGCGCTGGTCCGGGATGTTTTTGTTTTACAACTTTGCAATGGCCACGCCATTTTAAGTCAGATCCGGACCTTCCGCAGCGTCGCGCCGCGCGCTTTCGATGTGCTGCCTGAGGCAGGCGGGGCACCAGCAACCGGCGCCGGCATTGGCGCCCGGCACCGCCACCACGGGCGGCAGCGCGGTGCACCAGCAGGGCGCGTCGCCACCGTCGGCCATGGCGCAGCCGAATTGGGCGCCGCAGGCGCTGCAGGCGCTCACGGCAGCGGCCCGTCCGGCGGGCCCTTGCGCATCGCGCCGCGGATCAGGTCCATCTGGCCGCCGAAGCGCGTGCATGCCTGGCACACCATCAAGTGCAGGCGCACGCGCACCCGCTCGACCAGCCCCAGCTCGCGGTCCATGCCCTCCGACACCAGCCGGTGCACCTCCCTGCAGGTCGGTTTGAAGCCCTCGTTGTGCTTGTTCATCGCCGTGTTCCCCTCATGTGCCTGGCTGCGCGGGCAGATTGCCGAACCAGTTCAGGTCGAGGCATTCGCGCAGCCGCAACCTGGCGCGGTACAGCAGCACCCAGGCATTGGCCGGGGTGATCGCCAATTCCTTACAAATTTCTTCGGTCTCGAGCTCGAGCCACTCGCGCAGCATGAAAATGCGCGCCGTTTTCCGGGGCAGCTTCTCGAGGCACACCTCGAGCACGCGGAAAAAGTCCTTTTGTTCAAGCACGCCGTCGGGCTCGCCCCACTGGCGCGGCCTGTCGCGGGTGTGGCCGTCGGCCACGAACAGGGCGTCGACCAGCTCGTCCTCGTGCTGGTCGTCGGCCGGCTCGAGCTGGCGTTCGCGCGTCGACAGGCGCAGGTTGTCGATGATCTTGTACTTGAGGATGCCCGTGACATAGGTGCGCAGCGACGACTGGCCGTTGAAGCGGTCGGGCTTTTCGAGCACCGCCAGCAGGGCGTCCTGGACCGCGTCCTCGGCCAGCGCGGCGTTGCGCAACTGGAGCTGGGCGAAGCGGACCAGTTGGGGTCGCATGGCCTCGAGTTGGGCGTGGAGAAGGGTCGCTGTGGTCATGGGCCGGCTTCGAAAACCCCAGCGTAGTGGATCAGCGCATAAAATACAACAAGCTGGATTTATAATGCCTACAGGACCGACCCGGTTTGCCTGTAGAATCTCGCAAAATTTCCCTTTTCCGACCCCGCCATGACTGCTCACTTGACCAATCTGAACAACCAGAATAACGATCTTACCTCTGTCTCGCCGCAGATCAAGGCGCAGATCCTGGCTGAAGCCTTGCCGTACATCCGCAATTTCCACGGCAAGACCATCGTCATCAAGTACGGCGGCAACGCCATGACCGAGGACCGCCTCAAGCACGGCTTCGCGCGCGACGTCATCTTGCTCAAGCTGGTCGGCATGAACCCGGTCGTGGTGCACGGCGGCGGCCCGCAAATCGACGCCGCCCTCAAAAAGCTCGGCAAGCAGGGCAGCTTCGTGCAGGGCCACCGCATCACCGACGAGGAGACCATGGAAGTGGTCGAGTGGGTGCTCGGCGGCGAGGTCCAGCAAGACATCGTCATGCTGATCAACCACTACGGCGGCCAGGCCGTCGGCCTGACCGGCAAGGACGGCGGCTTGATCCGGGCCCGCAAGATGGCCATGCCCGACAAGGAAAACCCGGGCCAGTTCATCGACATCGGTTTCGTCGGCGAGATCGACGCGATCAATCCGGCGGTGGTCAAGGCGCTGCAGGACGACGCCTTCATTCCGATCATCTCGCCGATCGGCTTCGGCCAGGACGGCCAGGCGTACAACATCAACGCCGACGTCGTCGCCGGCAAGATCGCCGAGATTCTGAAGGCCGAAAAGCTGATCATGATGACCAACATCGCCGGCGTGCAGGATAAAAAGGGCAAGCTCGTGACCGACCTGTCGGCCCGCGAGATCGAAGAGATGTTCGCCGACGGGACCATCTCGGGCGGCATGCTGCCGAAGATCTCGTCCGCGCTCGACGCCGCCAAGTCGGGCGTCAACACGGTTCACATCATCGACGGGCGCATCGAACACTCGCTGCTGCTCGAAGTCTTGACCGAACAGGCGTTTGGCACTATGATCCGCTCGCACTAAGAAATTGTGGCGCGGCCTTAACAGCGGCGGCGCGCCACCCAGAACGCCCTTTTAGCTCAGTGGTAGAGCACTCCCTTGGTAAGGGAGAGGCCACGTGTTCAATCCACGTAAAGGGCACCACGCTTCATCGCCGCGCAGCACCCCCTCGCTTCAGCCCTTAATTCAACCCTTAATTCAACCCTTAATTCAGCCCTTAATTCAGCCCCTAATTTAGCCCTTAATACACCCGCTCCACCTTCAGCCCGCGCTTGCGCAACAGTTCGGGCAGGCCGTGCTTGCCGACCAGATGCAGCGCGCCGATCGCGGCCACGCTGTTCTTCTGCTCCCCGAGCAGCTTGGCGAGCTTGTCGGCCATGGGCCCGTTGCGCTCCTCGAGCAGCACCTTCTGGAAAAACTTCCCGCCCACGCTGTCGTCGCTTTCGAGGCGCAGCGCCACCTTGTCGAACATGGCCTGATCGGCATTGCGCCAGGCGTGGATGACTTCATCGAGTTCGACGCGCTGGCGGCCGGTCTCGATCATCGCGACCGACTCCTCGAGCATGCGCCACTGGTCGGCCCGCGGCATGCGGCCGAACAGCGCCAGCTGGGCGTCGGCCGATTCGAGTTCGAGCACGAACGCCTTGGCCGTGCGCGCCAGTTTCGCCACATGCATGTCGACCGACATCTCCGGGCCGTAGCCCAGCGCGGCGTACTCGTGCAGCCCGAGCAGCATCGTGACCATCCACGGCTTGAACATCTCGACCAGTTTCATGTCGAGCCCCGCCCTCTTCATCACGGGCTCGAGGCGCGCCTTGAGGCCGGCCGGCATGTCGCGCGACGCGTCGCCGCCGGGGGCGTTCATGCCATAGGTGCGCATCGGCCCGGCCATCAGCGCCGGGTCCGTCATGGGGTCGACCTCGAACGCCACCACCGAGGCGCCGGCGATGGCGCCGGCGATGCGCGACTCGAGCGGATAAAAATCGGCCTTGCCGACATGCATGGTGCCGAACAGGTGCAGCGTGTGCGCCCCCGACGTGACCTTGAACAGCGCGCCGCGGTCGGCCGCCCAGGCCGGCGAGGGCACCAGCATCGCCAGGCTCAGGAACATCACTATAATCTTGCTTCGCATGTGTTTTCCTTGATGGTTGTTTTTGTAAAGATACCGTGGCAAATAATAAACGTTTCCAACCGCTTTGGCTGTTTGATCTAGACAATACTTTGCATGACGCCTCGCATGCGATTTTTCCGCTGATCAGCGCCAACATGAACATCTATATCGCGCGCGTGCTGGGGGCGGGTGGCACGGCGGCGACCCAGGCCGAGGTCGACGTGGCGCGGCTGGGCTACTGGAAGCGCTACGGCGCCACCCTGCTCGGCATGATCCGGCACCACGATGTGGCCGCGGCCGACTTTTTGCGCGAGACCCACGACCTGGCCGACCTGCGCCAGATGATAAGGTCCGAACGCGGGCTCGGGCGCCTGCTGCGGCGCCTGCCCGGGCGCAAAATCCTGCTCACCAACGCGCCCACGCGCTACTCGACCGACGTGGTGCGCCACCTCGGGCTGGGGAGCCATTTCGCGCACCATGTGGCGATCGAGAACATGCACGTGCACGGGCGGCTGCGGCCCAAGCCGTCCAAGCTGATGCTGCGCCGCCTACTGCGCAAGCACGGCTGCGCGGCGCGCGACGCGGTGCTGGTCGAGGACACGCTGGCCAACCTGCGCAGCGCCAAGCAGCTCGGGGTGCGCACCGTCTGGGTCACCCAGTACCTGAAGATGAGCGACCCGATCGGCCAGGCGCCGCTGCCGAGGATGCTAAAACAACCCGCTTACGTCGATGTCAAAGTAAAATCCGTACTGCAACTTTTACGGCGCCTCCAGAGCTTGCGCTGAACCACTCAACCTAACCTCACCGGGACCACATGGCAAGCACCAAGCCGGGTCAGCGCAAGCTGCAAATTCTCCAGGCTTTGGCCACGATGCTCGAGCAGCCAAAAGGCGAAAAAATCACCACCGCGGCGCTCGCGGCCCGGCTCGAGGTGTCGGAGGCGGCGCTGTACCGCCATTTCGCCAGCAAGGCCCAGATGTTCGAGGGCCTGATCGAATTCATCGAGTCGAGCGTGTTCGGGCTGATCAACCAGATCGCCGAGCACGAGGCGGGCGGAGTCGACCAGGCCCACGCCTCGCTGCAGATGCTGCTCTCGTTCGCGGCGAACAATCCTGGCATGACGCGCGTGCTCATCGGCGACGCGCTGGTCAACGAGGACGAGCGCCTGCAGCTGCGCATGAACCAGTTCTACGACAAGGTCGAACTGGCCTTCAAGCAGTCGCTGCGCCTGGCGGTTACCCAAGGCCACGGCCAGGAGGCCGACGTGGCCGCGCGCGCCGGGCTGCTGGTGAGCTACGTGGTGGGCCGCTGGCACCGTTTCGCCAAGAGCGGCTTCAGGCAAAATCCGACCGAAGGCACGGGACTGCAAATCGCGCTTATGCTGGCCGCATAGCCGGCGCACACTGCGTTCATGGATAGGACCGACTGCTTCGCCCTGCTCGACGACGCCAGCGCCTTCGACCCGCTGCATGCGCGCTCGCGCCTGTACACGGGGCACGCCGGCACGCTCGCATGCGCCGACGTGGCGCAGTGGCCGCAGCTGCTCGAGCAGATGCAGCAGGCGCTCGCGCGCGGGCTGCATGCGGTGTCGCTGCTGACGTACGAGCTTGGCGGCCACCTGCTCGGGATCGACGCGCACGCGCTCGACGCGCCGCTGGGGCAGATCCTGCTGTTCGATAAATGCGAGCACCTGGCGCCGGACCAGGTGGCCGCGTGGCTCGCAAGCAGAACCCAGGGCGAGGCCGCGCCGGCCGGCATCGGGCGGGTCGAGGCCAATGTCGGCGAGGCCGAGTTCACGCGCGCGCTCGGCCGCATCCACGACTACATATCGGCCGGCGACACCTACCAGGTCAATTACACCTACCGGCTGCGCTTCGACGCCTTCGGCTCGCTGCCGGCCTTGTACGCGCGCCTGCGCGCGCGCCAGCCGGTGCCGTACGGCGCGCTGGTGGCCCTGCCCGACGGCAGCGCCGTGGTGTCGCTCTCGCCCGAGCTGTTTGTGCGGCATGCGGCGGGCGAGCTGCTCACGCGCCCGATGAAAGGCACGGCGCCGGCCGGCCCGGACGACGCCGACAACCTGTTGCGGGCCGAGGCGCTGGCGCACGATGCCAAGAACCGCGCCGAGAACCTGATGATCGTCGACCTGCTGCGCAACGACCTGGGGCGCGTGGCCGTGACCGGCTCGGTCGAGGTCCCGGCGCTGTTCAAGGTGCAGCGCTATGGCAGCGTGCTGCAGATGACTTCGACGGTGCGCGCCAGGCTGCGCGAGACGGTCACGCTGGCCGAGGTGTTCCGGGCGCTCTACCCGTGCGGCTCGATCACGGGCGCGCCCAAGCGGCGCACCATGGAGATCATCCGCGAGCTCGAACCGGCCGCGCGCGGCATCTATACCGGCGCCATCGGCTGGTTCGATCCGCCCGCGCAGGGCCGCGGCATCGGCGACTTCTGCCTGTCGGTGCCGATCCGCACGCTGGCCCTGAAGGCCGAGCGTGACGGCGTGCGCGCCGGCCAGATGGGTGTTGGCGCCGGCATCGTCTACGACAGCGACGCGCGGGATGAATTTGCCGAATGCCGCCTCAAGGCGCGTTTTTTGACAGGGCTTGCCAACGAGTTCGAGCTGTTCGAGACCATGCGCGCCTCGCGCGCCGATGGCTGCGCGCTGCGCGGGCGGCACCTGGCGCGGCTGGCCGCGTCGGCGCTGCGCTTCGGCTTCGCGTTTCCGGCCGCCGCTGTGGACGCGGCGCTGGACGAGGCCTGCGCCGCACTGCCCGGGGAGGGTGCGCACCGGCTGCGACTCGGATTAAAACAAGATGGCGCGGTCAGCGTGGTGACGGCGCCGCTGCTGTCCTTACCCGAACCTGTGCGCGTGTTCATCGCGGCGCAGCGGGTGCGGTCGGACGATATCTTCCTGCGCCACAAAACCAGCATCCGCGCGCGCTACGACGCCGCCTGGCGCGATGCCGAGGCACGCGGCGGCTTCGACGCACTGTTTTTCAACGAGCGCGGCGAGCTGACCGAAGGGGGGCGCAGCAATGTGTTCGTTCGGCTCGAAGACGGTTGGTTCACGCCGCCGCTCGCGTCCGGTGTACTGCCCGGAATCATGCGCGAGGTGTTGCTGGCCGACCCGGCCTGGAATGCCCGCGAACGCGTGATCACGCGCGCCATGCTTGACGGGGCCCGCGAGATCGTCGTCTGCAATGCCTTGCGCGGACCGTTGCGGGCCACAGTGCAATCCTGGTCCGGCCGCTAAGGCCGCCGCACGCGCCGAGAATTGTTTCGTAACCGGGGGCGGAGCAGGAAATTGGCATGGCGTAGTATTTTGTAACCGGGGTCTGACCCCGATTGCGAAATTAAATGCGCCTGCGAACAGGCTGGCGCCGAGCGTAGCCCTAGAACCACCTGGTTCGTTAGATTTTTAACCCAAAAATTCCTTAAGTGGGGTCAGACCCCGGTTAAGAAATCAAGGCGCGACTTGGTCTAGTTGCTGGCGACGGCCGCGCCGCTCGTGAAATTATTTCATTGCCGGGGTCTATGCCAGTTCGGCCGCAGCCGAACCCTTTTGTCGCCGGGACTCCTTAAAATGGCGTCACCACCATCGAGGCGCCGCAATGCAACTGATCCACTATCTGAACGAGACGTTTTTCACGGAAAACCAGTTGCTCGCCGCGTGCCAGATCGACGCCGGCACGCTCGCGCAGCTTCAGCAACGCCGGATCATGCCCCTGCCCTCCTACCACCTGCGCCTGCGTGTCGATTGCGATTCGGTGTTCGGCGCGCACAGTGAACAATCCGCCATCGCCTACTATGCCAAGGGCTATGTGGATTGGGTCGGCATCCTGCCAACGCTGGCCGACGATGGCTGCGCCTTCGAGCGCTTCGCCACGCGTTACCGCCGCCGCGCGCAGGAACTGATGGACTGCGGCATCGCTCCCCGGCACGAGAAACTCAACGCGGGCATGGCGGCGCACCTGCGCTCGGAGTGGGAGCACTTTCTCAATGGGACCTACGGCCTGTGCACTCGCAGCGGCCTGCCGGATGATATCGCCACCAAGGAGGTGGCAGCGATGATGATCGATGAAATCCTCGCCGAGGCAGATAAGCGTGCGCTCACTTCGACGCAATGTGCCGCGCTGCAACAGGCGGTCGACCTGCTCGATTCGGCAAGCGCGCAGTTCGCACCGCACGAAGTCGCGCGCAGCTCACGCCAGCGGCTGATCTCCGACGTGCGCGCGAAGCACCTTCGGTGACGCCAGCGCGCTCTACAGCCAGCCGCGAAGCAGCGTATAAACCTCGGACGACGAGAGCAGCGCCATGTGGCCGGTCTGGTAGACGACGGCCTGGTCGGCCGCATCGAAGCGCAGCTGGCGCAGCGGATCGGCATGCTGGCCCAGCCCGCTCGCGAGCGGCACCAGGCCGTCGCCGGCCAGCCGGTCGTGCAGGTCGCCGGCCTGCTTGCCCATGGTCGCGGCCACCGTGAAGCAACGAACTTTTGGGGGCAGCGGCGGGCATTCGGGCAGCGCGCCGGCATGGGCGAAACGGTCGTCGCCGCTGTCGGCGGCGAGCACGCTGCCGTGGCGCAGGTCGGTGATGCCGGCGCTGCGCAATTTGGCGAGCCGCGAGAACGGCGCGCTGTAGGCGGTCGAATCGGTGAACACATGCACCCAGTTGCCGCCGCGTTCGAGCGGCGCGCCGTGGTGCGGCGTGCCGAGGAAGACGATCTTGCTCAGGTGGGCCAGCCAGGCGTGGCCGGCCTCGGCGCCGTAGTGGCACGCGCTGCGCGCGAGCAGGCCGCCCATGCTGTGGCATAAAATGACGATCTCTTGCGGCGGCACCGGCCATTGCTGCGCCATCGCCTGCAACAAGGCGGCCAGTTCGCGCCCGTTGTCGGCCACGTGGCGGCCACTGTTGTAGTGCAGGTAGACCGGCGTGTAGCCGCGTTCGAGCGCCAACGCGGCGCCGTGGTCGTGCCCCTGGCGCTGCCACTGCAGGTCGTTCATGCACAAGCCGTGGGCCAGCACCAGGATGCGGCCCGAGGCGTCGGGGATGGCTTGCGCCAGCGCCGCGCGCTCCACCACCAGCGGCTCGCCGCCGCGGCGCAGCGACATCGGGATGGCGAGCGGATTGGCGCCGGCGGCCAGGCGGTCGCCCAGCACGCCGTTAAGCACGGCCAGCAGGGCCTCGCGGCCGGTCCAGCCATTTTGTTCGCCGAGCAGCGGGACCAGCCGGGCCAGCACCGACTCGATGCTCACGCCGACCATCCGGGTCACGCCCTTGACGCCGCGGTACACCAGCTTGCTGACGCCGGCCACCGGGCGCGCGAGCCTGGGGCCGACCGCCTTGTGGAGCACCGTCATGTGGACCGCCTCGACCAGCTCGGTCAAGCCGGCGGCCGCCTCGACGGCGAGCCGCGAGGCGCCCAGCAGGTCGGCCGCGTGTGACTGCTTTTTGGGCATGGCCGTCTACAACCCCAGCGCCTGTTCGACCTTGCTCACCAACTGCTTGTCGTCCGGTTTGACCTTGCTGGGGAAATGCTCGACGACGCGGCCCTGGCGGTCGATCAGGTATTTGGTGAAATTCCATTTTGGCGCTATGCCGGTGTCCTTGATCAGCTGCGCGTGCAGCGGGTTGGGCGCGCTGCCGCTGACCTGGCTCTTGGCGAACATCGGAAACTTCACGCCGTAGGTGTTGTAGCAGAGGTCGGCGATCTCTTTCGCGTTGCCCGGTTCCTGCTTGCCGAAATCGTTGGATGGGAATCCAAGCACGACCAGGCCCTTGGGACCGTATTTGGCGTACAGTTTTTCGAGCCCCTCATACTGGACCGTGAAGCCGCAATAGCTGGCCGTGTTGACGACCAAAACCACTTTGCCCGCGTATTGACACAGGTTCTGCGGCGCGTCGTCCTGCAGGCGGTTAAAGGTTTGCTTGAGCACCGCCGGGCAGGCCGCCGCAGCCACCACCGGCGCGCCTGCGGGCGCAGCCGGCGTCTGGGCATGGGCGGTCATGGTGGCCGCAGCGGCGGCGCACAGGGAGACGAAGAGCAGTGCTGGTGGCTTGAACATAGAGATTTCCATGCGGAATGAATAGACGGGATTTCATTCTATGCCAATTCGGCACGCCGCGTGCGCCGGCCACGGCGCGCGCGTCGGACGGCGTCTTACGTGATTCTTAGTCCGCTCAGTTCGGGGGCGGGCTGGGGAAACTTGAGATCGAGGTCCTGCACGATCTCGAGCAAAAGGCTAGCGATCGCGAGATTGCGGTGTGTTTTCGAGTCGGCCGGAATGATGTACCAGGGCGCGTGGTCGCAATCGGTGGCGCCGATGGCCGCTTCGTAGACGCGCTGGTATTCATCCCACGATTGGCGCTGCACCATGTCGTTGGCATCGAATTTCCACTGCTTTTCGGGATCGTCGAGGCGCTCCTGCAGGCGCTCGCGCTGCTCCTCTTTCGAGATATGCAGGAAGACCTTGATGATGATGGTGCCGGTCTCGGACAACATGCGTTCGAAGTCGCGAATCTGCGCGTAACGCCGTTTGCATTCGTTCTCGTCGATCATGTCCTGCACGCGCGTGATCAAGACATCCTCGTAATGGCTGCGGTTGAAGATCGCGATCTCGCCCCACACCGGCACATGCTGGTGCACGCGCCACAGATAATCGCGCGCCAGTTCGGCCGACGTGGGCGCCTTGAACCCGACCGCGCGCAATCCCATCGGGTTGATGCCGGTGAACAAGGCGGTGACGGTGCCGTCCTTGCCCGAGGTGTCCATGCCCTGCAGGACCAGCAACACCTTGTGCTTGCGCTGGGCGTACAGCTTCTCCTGGCAGACGGCGATTTGGGCTGTCAGGGCGGCGGTCAGCGCGCGGTCGCGCTGCTTGATCTCGGCCTTGCTCAGTTTTTCGTCCTGGTTCGCATCGCGCAGCGGGGTCGCCCGGGCATCCTCCTCGCGCAGGCTCGGCTTGGCGGACGCGCGGAACAGCGTGCGCGCGCTCATGCCGATACCGCCTTGTGTTCGATTTTGACGCAATGGTCCATCACCACGTCGAGGCCGGCGGTCTTGGCAATGCGGGCGGCCTCTTCGTTGACGACGTCGAGCTGCATCCACAGGCATGCCGCGCCGATCGCGACGGCGTCGCGCGCGATCGGGACGATGTCTTCGGACTTGCGGAAGCAGTCGACGAGGTCGATGCGCACCGGCGCGATCGCGGCGGCGGCCTCGGGCACACTGGCGTACACGTGTTCGCCGAGGATCTGCTGGCCGGCGTAGGAAGGGTTGACCGGGACGATGCGGTAGCCGTGCTGCTGGAGGTACTCGGCCACCTGGTGGCTGGCGCGCTCGGGTTTGTTGGACATGCCGACCACGGCGATGGTCTTGGTGGTCTTGAGGATTTCGGGAATGGTTTTCATTATTCTCGGTCGAGTTCGGGTTGATCGATTCAGAATATCAGAATTGCATCGAGCCATGGCGCGTCGTTGATCGCCGCAAGAAAAAACAAAAAGGCGGCCCAAGCCGCCTTTTTGGATTCCTGTGTCAAACGCTTACGGCAGCCGTTTGCCCGGCATCTCGCGCCCGCCCTGCAGCAGCACCAGTTGCGAGATCTTGCCCTCCGCGTTTTTCTCGAAGCGGACCTTGGCATCGACCTCTTTCGGGAAGAACAGCGTGTCGCTCAGCGCGTGCAATTCAAACCCTGGTTGGCCGGTCGCCTGGGCGCCGAACCGATCGCCGTTGCGCGTGATGGTCATGATAAAACCCGGCGCAAGCTCGTAGCGCCCGACATAGGTATCGAGCACGGCGTGCGCGACCTTGACCGCGGTGCGTACCGGCAACGCTTCGGCGGTGCGCACATTGTCGTCGGCGGCGCCGTTCTGGTGCACCGTCACTTTGGTCACCGCGCCGCTCGCATCGCGGACGAACTCCATGTGCACGAGCGAGTCTTCCAAGAAGAAACCGTTGGCCGAATGGGCCAGCAGTGGCGTGATGCCGCGTCCGGTGCGTTGCATCACGAGCTGGTCGTTCTCACGCCAGATCATGCGCTTGCTCTTGTCGTCGATGGCGTAGACGCCGGCGAACGCGTCGAGCGCCTTGGCATTGAGCTTGATGGCCTTGTACTCTGGAAATGCCTTGCCCATGGCGATCGCGCCGGCTTTTTGCGCCACCATTTCCGGCGCCGCGATGCCCGAATCGGCGTTGCTCAGCACGGCGACGAATACCTTGCTCTGCGGTATGCGCAAGGCGTATGAGACAAATCCATTGATCCCGCCGCCATGGCCGATTGTCTGGTTTCCCTGCAATTTGCCGATCTGCCAGCCATAGCCGTAATCGCGCGCGCTGCCGTCGCTCAGCTTGAATGGCGTGAACGCCTTTGCAAGGCTGGCCGCGTTGATCAGTTTGCCACCGGTGATTGCCGCCTCCCAGCGCGCCAAATCGTCCACGTTCGATACCAGCGAACCTGCCGCGTACGGCAGGCTCATGCTCAGCGGGGCCGACGGCGTGTAAGCGGCCTCCTTTTTGGAATGGCCCTCCGCCTTGGTCGCGGCGGAGCGCTCATAGCCCTCGTAGGCCGTGTCGTTCATACCGAGCGGCACAAAGATGCGTTTCTCCAAAAATTTCGCGTAGGGCATGCCCGAGACCTTCTCGATCACTGCGCCCAGCAGGAAATAGCCGGAGTTGTTGTAGGCGAAGTTGGTGCCCGGTTCGAAGGTCAGCGGATCGTTCTTGAAGGTGTCGATCATCTGTTGGACCGTCAGGTCCTTGGTGTTATTGGCGGCGAAGTCCATCTTGCCCGTGTAGCTGACGATGCCCGAGGTATGCGTGAGCAATTGCTCGACAGTGATCTTCTTGCCCTTGGTCGGGTAGTCGGGCAGGAATTTTGTGATGTCGTCCGACAGGGCGAGTTTGCCCTCCTCGACCAGCATCAGGATGGCCACCGCCGTGAACTGCTTGGTGATCGAACCGATGCGCAAAGTCATGTCCGGCGTCATCGCCTGCTTTTTGGCGACGCTGGCCATGCCGTAGGCCTTGTGGAACACGGTCTTGCCGTCGCGCGTGACGATGACGGTCGCGCCAGGCGCATCGGCCTTGTAGTGGCGGGAAATGCTGGCGTCGATTTGCGCCGCCAGCGCCTGTTCGGCCGCGGCCGACATGGGGGCTTCCTGGGCAACACTGCACGGTGCTTGCAGCGCAAGGACGGCGGCGATGCAAAGGCTGGAGAGTTTGAGCATGGTTTCGTTTCCTATTTTTATGTTGGTGGGACTCGGTGCGCCAAGGCTTGTGATCCCGTGGAATCGCCAATATAGGGCAACTTCTTTGCCTAAATGGCCACGATCCGACGAATTGCGTCCCGGAAGGCGCAAAGGGCCGGTTTTTCGGGATGGTCAGTTGAATTTGGTCGAAAAAAAAGCAGCCGAAGCTGCTTTTTTTTGTCCGCTGCGCGAGGCGGCGAGTGTGGTGCTTAACGATTTTTCTGACGCAGCTTGGCGATGGCGGCCAACTGGGCGATCGCGGTGGCCAGTTCGGCTTGCGCCTTGGCGTAGTCGATCTTCGAGTCTTTGTTGACCATCATTTCTTCGGCCTGCTTCTTGGCCTCGATCGCTTTTGCTTCGTCCAGGTCGCCACCGCGGATCGCGGTGTCGGCCAGGACCGTCACTGCGTCCGGCTGCACTTCGAGGATGCCACCGGCGACGAAGACGAACTCTTCTTCCGCGCGGCCGGCAACCTTGATCCGTACAGCACCAGGCCTGATGCGCGTGATCAGCGGGGTGTGCTTGGGATAGATCCCCAGCTCGCCCGCCTCACCCGGCAACGTGACGAACTCGGCTTCGCCCGAAAAAATCAGGGTTTCAGCAGAAACGACGTCGACGTGAATTGTGTGTGCCATGTGTGTCCTATCGGGTCGAGGAACCGCACCTTCAGGCGCGGCTCCCTAGCCTGTCTTAGTTGAGCTTCTTGGCTTTTTCGATTGCTTCTTCGATCGTGCCAACCATGTAGAACGCTTGCTCTGGCAGGTGGTCGAGTTCGCCGGACGCGATCATCTTGAAGCCTTTGATCGTGTCTTTGAGCGAAACGTACTTACCAGGCGCGCCGGTGAACACTTCGGCAACGTGGAAAGGCTGCGACAGGAAACGCTGCATCTTACGTGCGCGCGCGACCAGCAGTTTGTCTTCCGGTGCCAGCTCGTCCATGCCCAGAATCGCGATAATGTCGCGCAATTCCTTGTAGCGCTGCAGCGTGCCCTGGACGGCGCGCGCGGTGTCATAGTGCTCCTGACCGACCACGAGCGGGTCCAGCTGGCGCGAGGTCGAGTCGAGTGGGTCGACCGCCGGGTAGATACCGAGCGATGCGATGTCACGGCTCAAAACGACGGTCGAATCCAAGTGGGCGAAGGTGGTCGCCGGCGACGGGTCGGTCAAGTCATCCGCAGGGACGTAGACGGCCTGGATCGAGGTGATCGAACCGGTCTTGGTCGAGGTGATGCGCTCTTGCAGACGGCCCATCTCCTCGGCCAGCGTAGGCTGGTAACCCACAGCCGATGGCATACGGCCCAGCAGTGCGGACACTTCGGTGCCTGCCAGCGTGAAGCGGTAGATGTTGTCGACGAAGAACAGCACGTCCTTGCCTTCATCACGGAACGATTCGGCGATCGTCAGGCCGGTCAGCGCGACGCGCAGACGGTTGCCTGGCGGCTCGTTCATCTGGCCGTAGACCATGGCCACTTTGGAGTTTTCCGGGTTTTCCAGATCCACAACCTTGGCGTCGGCCATCTCGTGGTAGAAGTCGTTACCCTCGCGCGTGCGCTCACCCACACCGGCGAACACGGACAGACCCGAGTGCGCCTTGGCGATGTTGTTGATCAGTTCCATCATGTTGACGGTCTTGCCCACGCCGGCGCCGCCGAACAGGCCGACTTTACCGCCCTTGGCGAACGGGCACACCAGGTCGATCACCTTGATGCCGGTCTCGAGCAGGTCTTGCGACGGCGACAGCTCGTCGTACGCGGGAGCGACGCGGTGGATCGACGCGGTTTGCGCGTGCGAGACGGGACCGCATTCGTCGATCGGGTTGCCCAGCACGTCCAGAATGCGGCCCAGGGTTGCCTTGCCGACCGGCACCATGATCGGCTTGCCGGTGTTTTGGATCATCATGCCGCGACGCAGGCCGTCGGAGGTACCCAGAGCAATGGTACGGACAATGCCGTCGCCGAGCTGCTGTTGTACTTCGAGGGTCAGCTCGGAGCCTTCCATTTTCAGTGCGTCAAAAACCTTAGGCATTGCGTTGCGCGGAAACTCAACGTCAACAACAGCGCCAATACACTGAACGATTTTGCCATCAGCCATGTTCGTTCCTTCGTTTATAGTTAATTCTGGTTAAACCGCTGCCGCACCGGCGACGATTTCGGAGAGTTCTTTGGTAATCGCGGCCTGACGCGTCTTGTTATAGATCAGCTTCAGCTCACCGATGACACTACCTGCGTTGTCGCTTGCCGACTTCATCGCGACCATCCGCGCCGATTGCTCGGATGCGAGATTTTCGGCGACCGCCTGGTACACCAATGCCTCGACGTAGCGCACCAGCAGTTCATCGATCACGGATTGCGCTTCCGGCTCGTAGATGTAGTCCCAGGCGTGGTTGCCCTTGTCGCCTACCAGCTTGTCGGCCGACAGTGGCAGCAACTGCTCCACAATCGGCTCTTGCTTCATCGTGTTAATGAACTTCGTGTAGCAGATGTATACCGCGTCGAGTTTGCCTTCCTCGTACTGGTCGAGCATGACCTTGATCGGCCCGATCAGTTTGTCGAGGTGCGGTGTGTCGCCAATCTGGATCGCATGCGAGACCACCTTGACGCCAACCCGATTCAAGAAACCCAAACCCTTGTTGCCGATGGCAACTGCTTCAATTTTGTTGCCAGCTGCTTCCAGCTCGCGTGTTTTTTGCGTCACCATGCGCAAGATGTTGGTGTTCATGCCGCCGCACAGACCCTTGTCGGTCGTGACGATGATGAAACCGACAGCCTTCGCCTGCACGCCCTTGGCTTGCGCCATGAAGGGGTGCGTGTACTCTGGATTCGCGGTCGCAAGATTGGAGGCGATATTGCGAATCTTGTCACTGTAGGGACGGGCGGCCCGCATCCGGTCCTGCGCCTTGCGCATTTTGGACGCGGCGACCATTTCCATCGCCTTCGTGATCTTCTTCGTATTTTCTACGCTCTTGATCTTGTTACGTATCTCTTTGCCTACTGCCATGAGTCCTTACTCCTTATATCCAGCCGTTCGTCGCATTAAACCGGGGGCGCGGTTCGCACCGCGCTCCCGCGATAGTTAGAATGCGCCGGATTTTTTGAAGTCGGCGATCGCGGCAGCCATGGCGGCTTCGCCATCTTTGTCGAGTTGCTTGGTCTCTTCGATCTTGGCCAGCAGCGCGGCTTGGGTGGCCTTGAAGTGGCCGTGCAGGCCGGCTTCGAATGCCAGCACGCGCTTGACTTCGAGGTCGTCGAAGTAACCCTTGTTGACGGCGAACAGCGACACGGCCATCAGCGAGATCGACAGTGGCGAGTACTGGGCTTGCTTGAGCAATTCAGTAACGCGGGCACCGCGGTCGAGCTGCTTGCGGGTCGATTCGTCGAGGTCGGAGGCGAACTGCGCGAACGCGGCCAGCTCACGGTACTGCGCCAAGTCGGTACGGATACCGCCAGACAGGTTTTTGATGACCTTGGTCTGGGCGGCGCCACCGACGCGCGAGACCGAAATACCGGCGTTGATCGCGGGACGGATACCCGAGTTGAACAGCGAGGTGTCGAGGAAGATCTGGCCGTCGGTGATCGAAATCACGTTCGTTGGAACGAAGGCGGACACGTCGCCGGCTTGCGTTTCAATGATCGGCAGCGCGGTCAGCGAACCGGTCTTGCCCTTGACTTCGCCGTTGGTGAACTTCTCGACGTAGTCGGGGTTCACGCGTGCTGCGCGCTCGAGCAGGCGGCTGTGGAGGTAGAACACGTCGCCAGGATACGCTTCGCGGCCTGGTGGACGGCGCAGCAGCAGCGAGATCTGACGATAAGCAACAGCTTGCTTGGACAGGTCGTCGTAGACGATCAGCGCGTCTTCGCCGCGGTCACGGAAGTATTCGCCCATGGCGCAACCGGAGTACGGGGAGATGTACTGCATCGCGGCCGACTCGGAAGCCGAGGCGGCAACAACGATCGTGTATTCCATCGCGCCGTGGATCTCGAGCGAGCGCACGATGTTCTTGATCGACGACGCCTTCTGGCCGATCGCGACGTAGATGCAGGTCATGTTCTGACCCTTTTGATTGATGATCGCGTCGATCGCCACGGCCGATTTACCGGTTTGGCGGTCGCCAATGATCAGCTCGCGCTGGCCACGGCCGATTGGCACCATCGAGTCGATCGACTTCAGGCCGGTCTGCATTGGCTGCGAGACGGACTGGCGGGCAATAACGCCCGGCGCGATTTTTTCGATCGGGGTGGTCAGCTTGGCGTTGATCGGACCCTTGCCGTCGATCGGCTGGCCCAGCGCGTTGACCACGCGGCCCTTGAGTTCCGGACCGATCGGCACTTCCAGGATGCGGCCGGTGCACTTGACCGTGTCGCCTTCGGAGATGTGCTCGTAAGCACCCAGAATGACGGAACCGACGGAGTCGCGCTCCAGGTTCATCGCCAGACCGAACGTGTTGCCAGGGAATTCGAGCATCTCGCCCTGCATCACGTCCGACAGACCATGGATGCGGCAGATACCGTCGGCCACGGAGATAACCGTGCCTTGATTGCGAACTTCAGCGGAACTTTCGAGGCCTTGGATCCGGCTCTTGATCAGTTCACTGATTTCAGATGGGTTAAGTTGCATGCTAACTCCTAATAGTTTCTTGATGCGTAGGGCAAGGGGCGAGGGCGCCGGTCTTCCGTGCGAATTTCTTTACGACGCGAGCGCAACGTTCATCTGTTGCAGGCGGGCGCGCACCGAGGTATCGAGCACTTCATCACCAACGACCACGCGCACACCACCGATCAGCGAGGGATCCACTGTCACCGTTGGGTTGAGCTTGCGGCCAAATTTCTTTTCCAGCGTCCGGACCAGGTCTGAGACCTGTTGCGCGGCCATGTCGAACGCGCTCGTGATGTGGGCGTCGGCGGCACCTTCCTGGGCGTTTTTGAGCACCGCGAACTGGGCGCCGATTTCCGGCAGCAGCGGCACGCGGTGGTTTTCGATCAGCATCTTGACGAAGTTGTTCGCTTCGGCCGACAGTGGCGCCTTGACCAGCGACGCGAACGCGTCGGCGACCTGCGCCTCCGAGACGTTCGGATTGCGGGCGTAGTTTTGAACGTCGACATTGGCGCCGACTTGCGCCAGTTCGTCGATCAGTGTGGACCAGGCGGCCATGTCGCCGCCTTGGGCGACACGGAACACTGCTTCAGCGTAGGGACGGGCGACGGTTGCGAGTTCGGCCATGGTTACAGCTCGACAGCCAATTGCGACAGCAGGTCGGCGTGGGCCGCTGCGTTCACTTCGCGCTTGAGGATCTGCTCGGCGCCCTTGACGGCCAGGCCGGCGATCTGCGAGCGCAGCGCTTCCTTGGCCTTGGCAAGTTGCTGGTCAGCATCGGCTTTGGCTTGCGAGACGATGCGGACCGCCTCGGCCTGGGCGTTCGCCTTGATTTCGTCGGCGATCATCTGGGCGCGCTTTTCGGCGTCGGCGATGCGCTTCTGGCCTTCGTCACGGGCCGCTGCTAGTTCGGTCTGGGCGGTCTTGGCGGCGGCGGCCATCTCGGCCTTGCCACGGTCGGCGGCGGCGAGGCCGTTCGCGATCCTCTCGGCGCGCTCGTCGAGCGCTTTCATCAGTGGCGGCCACACGAATTTCATCGTGAAGCCCGCCAGGATGAAGAAGACCACGAACTGTGCAAACAAGGTTGCGTTTAAGTTCACGGGAATATCCTTCTCAAAAAAACGGATGCCGAACCCGGCGGGTTCGGCAATTCATTACCAGCGAAGTGCCGAACTTAGGCTACAGGTGGGACGAACGGGTTTGCGAATGCGAACAGCATTGCGATACCAACACCGATCAGGAACGCGGCGTCGATCAGACCGGCGAGCAGGAACATCTTGGTCTGCAGGGTGTTCATCAGTTCAGGCTGACGCGCCGAAGCTTCGAGGTATTTGCCGCCCATGATAGCGATACCGATACAGGCGCCGATGGCGCCCAGGCCGATGATCAAACCGCAAGCCAGAGCAACAAAAGAAAGGTCAGTCATGAGTGTTCCTTCAAAAAGTAAAATAAAAAAATTAAAAATCAAACTTGGTTACTACAACTATCTTTGAATGCCGGTCGTGCCGCGCCGGTCAGTGGCCCTCATGCGCCTGGCCGAGATACACCAGCGTGAGCATCATGAAGATGAATGCCTGCAAGAACACGATCAGGATGTGGAAAATAGCCCAGATCGACCCGGCGATCACGTGGCCGAAAAAGCCGAACGTGGTTGCCATCGCACCCAACAAAGCGATCAACATGAACAGCAGTTCGCCAGCAAACATGTTGCCGAACAGTCGCATGCCGAGCGACACGGTTTTTGCTGCGTACTCGATGATGTTCAACAGCAGGTTGAACGGCGCCATGGCGATGCCGAACGGGGCGGCGAACAATTCGTGCATCCAGCCGCCGAAGCCCTTGATCTTGATGCTGTAGTAGATCATCAGGGCGAACACGCCGAGCGCGATGCCCATGGTGCCGTTCAGGTCGGCGGTGGGAACCACGCGCTGGTAGGGGAACACGGTGCCAAGCCCAAGCAGGTTGATCAGGGCCGACGGCGCGTCGACCGGCAGGAAGTCCATCGAGTTCATCAGGGCGACCCAGACGAACACGGTCAGCGCCAGCGGGGCGATGAAGCTGCGGTCGCCGTGCACGATGGCCTTGGCTTGGTTGTCGACCATTTCGAACAGAATTTCGACGGCGGCCTGGAAGCGGCCCGGCACGCCCGAGGTGGCGCGGCGCGCGGCCATCCACATCAGCAAACTGCCGAGCACGCCGCAGAAAATGGACCAAAACAGCGTGTCCATATTGATAACGGAGAAATCGACCACAGATGTCTGGTGGTGGTTCGAATAATGCTGCAGGTGGTGCTTGATGTACTCTGACGCGGTTGGTGCGTGCGCCGCTGCGCCTTCAACTGTTGAACTCATGGTGTCAGTGCCTAAATAATAAAATGATGTAACTTTTGAGCGCCACGATGAAGCCACCCAGCAGGGCGAACCAGTTCAAATCGCGGTACAGCCACGCGGCCGCGCCAATCAGCGCCACCGTCAATGCAATCTTTATGAATTCCCAAATAAAAAACGAGATCGGGTCGGCGCCGCCCGGGCGCATCGTGTTGAGGAACAGGCGCCCCGCCATGATCGCGTTCGGCACCACACAACACAAACCGCCGAATAGCGCGGACACCAGCGCGTGCCACCCTCCCAGAAGCCCGGCGACCAGGCCGGCGACCACGGTCACGATCAATTGCAGGGAGACTAAGCGCAGCATTTTTTGTTCTTCGCGCCAGCCATCGGATAAGCTGTTTCGACTGTTGGGTTTAAGTGAATCAGCGGGATTATAAGGCGATACGCCCTTATGCGTCAAACGTTGCTGCACCGCGCAAGAGGCAAAGTGTGGTGATATGCCACCTGATTTTAGTGCCATCCTCCTAATTCGGGGCAGTCATCACCGCCGGAGGATTAGTTCCTCGTGCGCAACACAATTATTGATGGGCAACTGCGTCAGGCGCGCAGGCGCGCCAGCACCCCGTCGAGCACATCGAGGTCGGCGAAATCGATGATCATCTGCCCTTTTCCCTTGCTGCCCATCTTGAACAGCACCGGTGTGGCCAGCTTGTCCGACAACTCCTCCTCGAGCCGCGCGATGTCGCCCGATTTTTCCTTCTCGCGCGGGGTCGGCGGGTTGGCCTGCTCGTCCATCGTGCGCGTGACGAGCTTTTCGGTTTCGCGCACCGACAAGCGTTTGGCGACCACCTGGTTGGCCAGGTTGATCTGGCTGGCCGCGTCGACCGCCAGCAGCGCGCGCGCGTGGCCCATGTCGATGTCGCCGGCCATCAGCATGGTCTGCACCGGCGGCGCCAGGTTCATCAGGCGCAGCAGGTTCGACACGGCGCTGCGCGAACGCCCCACCGCGGTGGCCGCCTGCTCGTGCGTGAAGCTGAAGTCCGAGATCAACCGTCCGATCCCCTGCGCCTCCTCAAGCGGGTTGAGGTCCTCGCGCTGGATGTTCTCGATCAGGGCCATCGCGGCGGCGGCCTGGTCGTCGACGTCGCGCACCAGCACCGGGATCTGGTCGAGCCCGGCCAGCTGGGCCGCGCGGAAGCGGCGCTCGCCGGCGATGATCTCGTACTTGATGGCGCCGGTCAGCACGTCCTGGCCGACCGGGCGCACCAGCACCGGCTGCATGATGCCCTGGGTGCGGATCGAGGCGGCCAGCTCGGCCAGCGCGCCCTCGTCCATGCGCGTGCGCGGCTGGTATTTGCCGGCCTGCATCTGCGACACCGGCAGCGACGACGGCGTGCCGGCGTCGGCCGTGTTGAGGTCGACGTCGCCGCCGAGCAGTGCTTCGAGGCCGCGGCCGAGGCCCTTGAGTTTTTTGGTCGCCATGGTTCGTGTCCGTCCTATTACTTTGATTACATTGATTTGATTCGCTTGACCATCTCGGCGCCGAAGGCGATGTACGCCTGCGCGCCTTTCGAGAGCGGGTCGAAGACAACGCCGGGCACGCCGTAGGACGGCGCCTCGGCCAGCCGCACGTTGCGCGGAATGATGGTCTTGAATACCTTGTCGCCGAAGTGCTCCTCGAGCTGCGCCGAGACCTGCTGCGACAGCGTCATGCGCGGGTCGAACATCACCCGCAGCAGGCCGATGATCTTGAGGTCGGGGTTCAGGTTCGCGTGCACCTTTTTGATCGTGTTGACAAGGTCGGACAAGCCCTCGAGCGCGTAGTACTCGCATTGCATCGGGATGATCACGCCGTGCGCGGCGCACAGGCCGTTGAGGGTCAGCATCGACAGCGCCGGCGGGCAGTCGACCAGGATGAAGTCGTACTCCTTGTCGACCACGGCCAGCGCGTCCTTGAGGCGCCGTTCGCGCTGGTCGAGTTCGACCATCTCGACTTCGGCGCCGGCCAGCTCGCGGTTCGACGGCAGCACGTCGAAGCCGCCGGACTCGGAGCGCTGGCGCGCGGCGTCCACGTTGGCCTCGCCTAGCAGCACTTCGTAGGTCGAGGCCTTCAGGCCCGCCTTGTTGATGCCTGCCCCCATGGTGGCGTTGCCCTGCGGGTCGAGGTCGACCAGCAGCACCCGCTGGTCAAGCTTGGCGAGGCCCGCGGCCAGGTTGACGCTGGTGGTGGTCTTGCCCACCCCGCCCTTTTGGTTTGCAACGCAAAATATCTTGGCCATGGTTCATTCTTATCGTGGACGCAACAATAATGATTTATACCATTTATACTATTTAAACCGTTTATTCGGTTTATTTAGTTTATTTGGTATAAATCGACTATTCGGTTTATATGGTTTACTCGGTTTCCGATTTTTGGATGAACACGAGGTGGCGTTCGGCCTGCAGGCCCGGCACCTGCAATTGCCGCAATTCGGTCGCTTTCCAGGGTGCCGGCAAATTTTCGTGCTCGCTCGGCGTCTCCACCCCTTTCAATGCGATGAATCGCCCGCCCTCGGCCAGCAGATGGCCCGACCAGTTGACGAAGTCGGAAAGGTCGGCAAAGGCGCGCGAGGTGATGACGTCGTATTTGTGGGGCACCTGCAGCTGCTCGACGCGCATCGTGTGCACGCTTACATTGGTCAATCCGAGCTCGGCCTTCACTTGGGTCAGGAAGGCCGTTTTTTTGTGGACCGTGTCGATCATGGCCACCTTCAGGTCGGGCCGCGCGATCGCCAGCACCATGCCCGGCAAACCACCGCCCGCCCCCACATCGAGCACGCTGACCGCGCCCGCGAACGCGGGCACGGCGGCGAGCGAGTCGAGCAGGTGGTGCGTGACCATTTGCAGCGGGTCGCGCACCGAGGTCAGGTTGTACACCGCATTCCACTTGAATAGCAGCGCGAGATAGTCGAGCAGTTTCTCGTGCTGTTGCGGGTCCAGCTCGAGCTTGAGTTCTTTGATGCCGTCGGCCAGGATGCGGCCGATTACCGCGCGGTCGAAATGCTTCACTGGGTCAGCTCCTGGTTCAGGGGCGTGAAGCCTTTGGCGCCGCGCTTCTTCAAATGTACCAGCAAAAGCGAGATCGCGGCCGGTGTCACTCCAGATATTCTCGAGGCCTGGCCCAGGGTTTCGGGACGCTGTTTGTCGAGCTTCTGGCGCACCTCGATCGACAGCGCGCCGATGTCGAGGTAGTCGAATTGGGCCGGCAGCTTGAGGTTTTCGAAGTGGTCGTGGCGTTCGACCTCCTTGGCCTGGCGGTCGATGTAGCCGGCGTATTTGAGCTGGATTTCGACCTGCTCCATGACCGCGCTGTCGCTCACGCCGGGCCCGGCCAGCGACTGGCCGTCGAGGCCCTGGATGCTCATCAGCTTTTGGTACTCGACGCCGGGACGGCGCAGCAGGTCGGCCAGCGAGTATTCGCGCTCGATGGCCTGGCCGATCACGCGCTCCGATTCGGCGCTGGCGAGGATGCGCGGGTTGACCCAGGTCGAGCGCAGGCGTTCGAGTTCGACCGCGACCGCCTCGCGCTTGGCCTCGAAGGCGGCCCACTGGGCGTCGCCGACCACGCCGAGCTTGCGGCCGATTTCGGTCAGGCGCATGTCGGCATTGTCTTCGCGCAGGCTCAGGCGGTACTCGGCGCGGCTGGTGAACATGCGGTACGGCTCGGCCACGCCCTGGGTCGTGAGGTCGTCGACCAGCACGCCGAGGTAGGCCTCGGCGCGGCCCGGCACCCACGCGTCCTGGCCGCGGGTGAGCAAGGCGGCGTTGATACCGGCCAGCATTCCCTGGGCGGCCGCCTCTTCGTAGCCGGTGGTGCCGTTGATCTGGCCGGCGAAAAACAGGCCGGCGATGGCCTTGGTCTCGAGCGAGGTCTTGAGGCCGCGCGGGTCGAAGTAGTCGTATTCGATGGCGTAGCCGGGACGCAGGATGAAGGCGTTCTCCATGCCCTTCATCGAGCGCACCAGGTCGATCTGCACGTCGAACGGCAGGCTCGTCGAGATCCCGTTCGGGTAGTACTCGTTGGTGGTCAGGCCTTCGGGCTCGAGGAAGATCTGGTGCGACTCCTTGCCCGCGAAGCGGTGGATCTTGTCTTCGATCGACGGACAGTAGCGCGGGCCGACGCCTTCGATCACGCCCGTGTACATGGGGCTGCGGTCGAGGCCGGCGCGGATGATGTCGTGGGTCTGCGCGTTGGTGTGCGTGACGTAGCACGGCACCTGGCGCGGGTGCATGGCGGCCGTGCCCATGACCGAGAACACGGGAACCGGGTCGAGGTCGCCGCCCTGCTCCGCCATTTGCGAAAAGTCGATGCTGCGCCCGTCGATGCGCGGCGGCGTGCCGGTCTTGAGGCGCCCTTGCGGCAGCTTGAGTTCCTTCAGTCGCGCCGAGAGCGAGATCGCCGGCGGGTCGCCGGCGCGGCCGGCCGAGTAGTTTTGCAGGCCGACGTGGATCTTCCCGTCGAGGAAAGTGCCGGCCGTGAGCACCACCGAACGGGCCGGGAACTTGAGCCCGATCTGCAACACGGCGCCGACCACGCGCTCGCCCTCGACCATCAGGTCGTCGACGGCGCCCTGGAACAGCCACAGGTTTGGCTGGTTCTCGAGGCGCGAACGGATCGCCTGCTTGTACAGTATGCGGTCGGCCTGGGCCCGGGTGGCGCGCACGGCCGGGCCTTTGGACGAGTTCAAGATGCGGAACTGGATGCCCGCCTCGTCGGTCGCGATGGCCATCGCGCCGCCCATCGCGTCGAGTTCCTTGACCAGGTGCCCCTTGCCGATGCCTCCGATGGACGGGTTGCACGACATCTGGCCGAGGGTCTCGATGTTATGCGTAAGCAACAAAGTCTTCTGACCCATGCGGGCTGAGGCGAGGGCCGCCTCGGTGCCGGCGTGACCGCCGCCGACGACGATGACGTCGAATTCTGTAGGAAATAGCATGATGGAAGTGTGAAGCGAGGATATGAGGCCGGATTATAGAGTCTTTTTGCTCCAACGACTCTTTTTTGGGCAGATATTGGGCCGCCCTCTCTACTATTGTTTCACGTGGAACATAGCGGACGGGGCGGGAAAACCGGTCCGATGTTCCACGTGGAACACTCCACGGCTAGTTCAGCCAGGTCATGACCGCCGTGTAGGAGGTCTTGAGGATCAACAGGGAGACGACCACGAGGAACAGTTTACGCACAAAGGCGCTGCCGTTGCGGATCGCGAGCCGGGTGCCGAACAGCGATCCGGCGATCTGGCAGGCGGCCATCAGCAGCCCGAGTTGCACCAGAACATGCCCGCTGTAGCCAAACCACATCAGCGCAGAAAAATTGCAGGCGACATTGACCAACTTGGCCGCGGCGGAGGCGCCGAGGAAATCGAAGCCGAAAAACCGCACGTAGAGAAAGATTAGGAAGCTGCCCGTGCCGGGGCCAAAAAAGCCGTCATAAAAGCCGATGCACGCGCCCATGCCGGCCGCGGCCAGCCGCTCGTTCCATCCGGTATGCAGCGGTGCGTGCACCGACCCCAGATCCTTTTTATGAAAGGTGTAGACGGCCACCAACACCAACACGAACGGCAACAGCGTGCGCATGAAATCGGAGGGCACGCGGGTCACGGTCCACGCCCCGGCGAAGGCGAGGACGAAGGCCGCGACCGCCGCGGGCGCCGCCGCGCTCCAAGCCACCCTCACCCTGCGCGCGTAATCGATCGCCGCCGAACCGGTGCCAAAAATGCCGGCGAGTTTGCTGGTCCCTAACAACGTGGCCGGCGCCTCCTTCGGGAATATCGAGAACAGCGCCGGCAGCTGGATCAATCCACCGCCGCCAACCACGGCGTCGACCAGTCCAGCCAAAAAGGCTGCCACGCAAAGAAATACCACATCCACCATGACGCTGCCCTTAACGCGAATCGCCTGCCTGTCGAGGCATACATTGTACAAAAGAAAGCCGTGGCCGAGAGGCGACCGAGCCGCTCGACATTGGTGTAAGCTTGATGTCAAACCCACCCCGACTGCCAAACCCACCCCGACGAGAGCCGCATGCACATCGCTCCATTTACGTTCAGCACCGTGGCCCACCTGATCTCCGCCCCGGGCGCGGTCAAGGAAATGGGACAGCATGTCGCCAACCGCTTCCCGTCGGTACGACGCGCCATGCTCGTGACCGACCCCGGCTTTTTACGTACCGGCCTGGTCGACGCGCCGCGCCTTAGTCTAGAGGCGCACGGGATCGCGGCGATGGTCTACTCGGACGTCGAGGCAGATCCGCCGGAGGCGGTGGTCTTGCGCGCGGTCGCCGCCGCGCGGGACGCGGCAATCGACATCGTGATCGGCATTGGCGGCGGCAGCTCGATGGATGTGGCCAAACTGATCGCCGTACTGGCAGGCGGCGAGCAGGCATTGGCCCAGATCTACGGCATCGGCAACGTCAAGGGCGACCGGCTGCCGCTGGTGCAAGTGCCGACCACCGCCGGCACCGGATCGGAGGTCACCAACATCGCGATCGTCACGACGGGGGAGTCGAGCAAGATGGGCGTGGTAGCGCCGCAGCTCTACGCCGACATGGCCGTGCTCGACGCAGAGCTCATCCTCGGGCTGCCGCGCACACTCACGGCCGCCACCGGGATCGACGCGATGGTGCACGCGATCGAGGCCTACACCACCAAGCACAAAAAAAACCCGATGTCGGACATGCTGGCCAGGCAGGCCCTGCACCTGCTGTCGACCAACCTGGTCAATGCCTGCGAGAATGGCGCCGATCTTGCGGCACGGCAGGCAATGCTGTTGGGCGCTTACTTCGCCGGGCAGGCGTTCTCGAACGCGCCGGTGGCGGCGGTGCACGCGCTGGCCTACCCGATCGGTGGCATCTTCCATGTGCCGCACGGTTTGTCCAATTCCCTGGTCCTGCCGCACGTCCTGCGCTTCAACCTCGAGCATGCATCCGAGCAGTACGCCGACCTGGCGGCCATCGTCGCGCCGCATGCGACCGGCACCGTCGAAGCGCGCGCCAACGCTCTGATTGTTGCAATGCAACAAGTAGCAGCGCAGACAGGGATCGAAACGACGCTCCGGCAAGTTGGCATCGGCGAAGCCGACCTCGACCGCCTGGCCGACGACGCGATGCTGCAAACCCGGCTGCTCGGTAATAATCCGCGCGAATTGAACCGCGCCGACGCCCACGCGATTTATTCGGCCGCGCTCTAGCCCGCTTAAAGTCGTTGCCCGTAGACAACGTAGTAAACACACATGGCGTCCGAAATCAGCTACTATCAAACGTAACAGGCGAAAACATTAATTGTGTACGTAACAACAAACTGCCTGTTTCCATTTGAAGGATCATTATGACCAGCCGCATTTTGTTCGCCCCGGCCGCCGTCGCCGTCTGCCTCTCCCTCCCCGTCCTGGCATGCGAACCGCCCCCGCCACCCGGCACGCCATCCACGATGCTGGTCAAGGCCAGCGCCGAATACCGACTCGCAGATGCGGTCTTCGTCGGCAAGGTGGTCAACATCAGCCGCGTGGCGCAAGCGAACACGCCTACACTCAAGGCCACGATAGAACCGGCCCGCGTGTTCAAGGGCAAACCCCTCGGCGTGCTTGAATACACCTATCCCGAGAACGCCGAAGCCTGCCCGGAAAACAAAGTCAACCCGGTCAAGGTCGGCACGCAATCCATGTATTTCATGCGCCGCAGCGGCAAGGCGGACACTACCGCGCGACTGATGCTTCCCTTGGGCGGGCGCACGCTCGCCGAAGCCACGCTGACGGCAAAATTGGTCGATACGATGGCCACGCTGTCACGCGGCAAATAGCAAGCGGGCTCACACCCAGGCGGCGGCGATCAGCGCCGCCGCCTTCTCGGCAATCATCAAGGTCGGGGCGTTGGTATTGCCTGAGGTTATAAACGGCATGACCGACGCGTCGACCACCCGCAGTCCCCCAACACCGATCACCCGCAAGGCGCTGTCGACAACGGCGTTCGGGTCGTCCACGCGCCCCATCCTGCACGTGCCCACCGGATGGAAGATCGTCGTCCCGATCAGTCCGGCGGCTTGGGCCAGCTCCTCCTCCGTGCTGTAGCCGATGCCGGGCCTGAATTCCTCGGGCGAAAAACGCGCCAGCGCAGGCGCCGCGACAATGCGCCGCGTCAGGCGCAGGGCCGCGGCGGCCGTCGTCCTGTCCTCGGCGGTGCTGAGGTAATTGGGGGTGATTCTCGCGGCGGCATAGGAATCGACGCCGGCGATGCGAACATGGCCGCGCGATGTCGGCCGCAAGTTGCACACGCTGGCCGTGAATGCCGGGAAGGCGTGCAGCGGTTCGCCGAATCTTTCGAGCGACAGCGGCTGGACGTGGTATTCGAGGTCGGGCGTGGCCTGCGCCGGCGTCGACCGCGCGAACGCGCCGAGTTGGGACGGCGCCATCGACATCGGTCCGCTTTGGAACATCGCATACTCGAGCCCGATCTTCATTTTTCCAAACCAACCGGCTGAGGTCGTATTCAAGGTCCGCGCCCCCGCGACCTTGTAAATCATGCGCAGCTGCAGGTGGTCTTGCAGATTCTCGCCAACGCCGGCCAAATCGACCTGCACCCCTACCCCAAGTCCATGCAGCAACGCTGCGGGCCCGATCCCGGACAGCTGCAACAGCTGGGGTGAACCGATGGCGCCCGCAGTGAGCAAAGTCTCCCTGCGAGCGAGCGCGCGGTAGGCCGTCCCGCCGCCGGTAAATTCGACACCGCGGCAGACTTTGCCCACGACACCATTTTGAATCAACAGACGCTCGACATGACATCCCGTCATGATGGTCAGGTTGGGACGCAACGCGATCGGCCTGAGGAAGGCCTTCGCCGTATTCCAGCGGATTCCGCGTTTCTGGTTGACCTCGAAGTAGGCGCACCCCGCATTGTCCCCACGGTTGAAGTCGGCGGTCTTGGGAATGCCGCTCTGTTCGGCCGCGTCGCGGAAGGCGTCGAGTATTTCCCAGGACAGCCTCTGCTTCTCAACACGCCACTCGCCACCGACGCCGTGCTCGTCAGAAGCGCCAGCGTGGTGATCCTCGCTGCGCATAAAAATTGGCAGCACCTTGTCCCAGGCCCAGGACGGATCGCCCGTGGCCTCGGCCCAGCGGTCGTAATCGTGGGATTGCCCGCGCATGTAGATCATGCCGTTGATCGAGGAACTTCCACCCAGTACCTTCCCGCGCGGGTAGACCAGGCTGCGCCCGCCAAGGCCGGCGTCCGGTTCGGTTTTGAACAGCCAATCGGTGCGGGGATTGCCGATGCAGTACAAATAGCCCACCGGAATATGGATCCAGATGTAATCATCTTTGCCGCCGGCTTCAATCAGCAGCACCTTGGCCTTCTTGTCTTTCGTGAGGCGGTTTGCCAACACGCAACCGGCGGTGCCGGCGCCGACGATTATGTAGTCGTATTCTCCTGCCGATTCCAATCAGTACTCCTTCATTGGGTGCGCATTTCGGCGACCAGGGTTTGCATCAACTGCGCGCACGGCATCGGCCTGGCCCTGCGCACTTCGGCCCCGGCCCACAACGACATATTGTCGGTATCGCCGCTTTGCCCGGCCGCCTTGCGGATACCCGCCGTCAAGGCGTTTTGCACGGGATAATTGGGCACCTGCGACTCGACCGCCTGCATGCGCCGCATAAAACCGTTGACCAGGCCGCGCGCATAACGGCCGGTGAAGGCCCGGGTCAAACGGGTGTCGATACCGCCCGCATTGACAAGCGCGTGCCTGTACGCCGGGTTGATACCGGACTCGTCGCAAACAAGGAAGGCCGTGCCCATTTGCACCGCGCACGCACCGAGCCGAAGCGCCTCGTTGATATCGACCCCCGTCATGATGCCGCCAGCGGCGATCAGCGGGATGCGCACCTCGTCCGCCGCGGCGGACCAGAGCTCGCGCGCAGGCAGGTTGGCCGCCTCCTGCGGCCCCATGAAGGTGCCGCGGTGGCCACCCGACTCTATACCCGACGCAATGACCGCATCGGCACCCACGGCCTCCCACGCCTGCGCCTCGTCGACCGTGGTCGCGGTGCCGATCACGATGATGCCGGCGTCGTGCAGCCGTTCAATTTGAACCTCGTTGAGAATTCCGAAAGTAAAGCTGCCGACAGCCGGCTTGAGCGCTATCAGCGTGTCCAATTGCGCCGCGAAATCCTCGCACCAGGAAGACGGCAGCGGCAACGAATCCCAACCCAGACCCTCGAAGACGGGGCGCAATAATTGAGTCCCACGCACAATCTCGTCGGCAGTCGGGCTCGGCCTGTCCTGAATAAATAGATTGAGCACGAAGGGCCGGTCGCTCAATTTCCTCAGCTCGGCAACCTGCTGGGCAATAGCGTCGGGCGATAGCATGCCGCATCCGAGCGAACCGAGTCCACCGGCATTCGATACGGCCGCGGCAAGCGCAGGCGTGCTACCCCCGCCCGCCATCGGCCCTTGAATGATGGGAAATTTCCACAAGGCTTGCAGATTCATGCGCTTCTCCTCGGCTGCGAACATGACAAGATTAGCAGAAGGCGCGACCAAGGGAGCGCCAATCCGCGCTGTGAACACCGCAAGCGGGCTGTGGATAACTCTATGCATATCCACAGGTATCGATTGTGGATAAACGAGACTTTATCCACACGCCATTTTTTATCCAGAAAGTGTTCTTCGAGCATACAGACTAGCTAAGCCAGTTATACTTCTCATAAACCATTGATCTCCTTCAAATTTTTACGCTTGTCCACAGAAAACACCCCCTGTTAACAACTATTACTAAACTTGTATACACACTTTTTGAGTAAACAAGAAAAGACAGCGAAGCGCGAGCAAACCCCGAAGATCAAAAAAAAGACCAGGGCCAAAGAAAGCCTCATCCTGAAAAACTGAACAAGCAAGCACAAGCCATCTAAGGCATCGCCACCTCGACTGCAAGACCGTTCACCCCGGACATCGCAATCTTGGCCTAAAACGGCACCTGGACCCCCTGAAGACAAAATGGCCCCACTTTTGACGACCCTGAAGCCACGCCAAACGAAAAAAAAACGGTCCACGTCCCGTGTCATCGAAACTTAACAGGAATGCACGCCAAACCGTTCGCCAAGATGGATCCTTGCCTACAAGCACTTTAGTCAACCTAAGCTTGACGCAGGCATGTTCAAGGTTGAGATCAAACGGGCATAATGTTGCTTTTCGACACAGATTCACGGACGCCTGTGGATAAGCCGCTGGATATCCACAGGGTGAACTGTGAAGAAGTCACTACTTTTTCCACAGGCAAGTTTTTATCCAACAACCGTCCCCGTTGGATACAAGGCTTATCCTGCTACTTTAAATTCGCGTAAACCGATGATATTGTTACTTTTTTTTGACTTATCCACAAAAAAAGCGTCGTTTACTATCACTACTAAATTTGTATACATACCTTTTATATAAAACAGTAAACAGGACAAACCCCGTGAACAACCCCGGAAACACCCGAAAAGCAGGCTTGCAGACCCTATGAAAACGTCAAAAAAAATGCGCTTGGGGATCATTAGCGCCCTCCCTGATGAACAGAAGGGCTTAATAGAGGCCATGGGAGGCCCCGCCAGGCTCACGCACGGCATGCGTGACTACTCACTAGGCCAGTTGTGGGGTATCGAGGCTGTGTGCGTCGTCTCGCGCATTGGCAAGGTTGCCGCAGCGATGGCGGCGACCGTGCTTGTGGAGAAGTTCGAAGTTACCCACATCATCTTCACCGGCGTCGCCGGCGCGGGCGATGCAAAGGTGCGTGTCGGCGATGTTGTTATCGCGGAAGCACTGGTTCAACACGATATGGACTGCCGCCCCCAGTTTCCAAAATTTGAAGTGCCGCTCACGGGCCAATCGCACTTCAAGCCTGATCCAGAGCTGAGCAATGTACTGGGGCAGGCGGCGGACGACTTCTTCGACATCGATTTTTCCAGCGTCATCCAAAGCAAGGATCGACGCGAGTTCAAACTCGAATGGCCGCGGGTGCACCGTGGGCTCGTGGCCAGTGGCGATCAGTTCATCAGCAACCGCGCGCACCTCGCCCAGCTAGGTGCATCGCTTCCGGGCTTGCTGGCGGTGGAGATGGAGGGGGCGGCGGTGGCCCAGGTGTGTTTTGAACTGGGCGTGCCGTTTGCGGGCATCAGGACGATTTCCGAAAGTGCGAATGAGGATGCAGGAAACAACTTTCTGCGTTTTGTGAAATCGGTCGCCTCGCTCTATGCCTTGCACATCATTCATCGATTCTGCGTCGACATGAAAGCCAAGGCGCCCAGCAGGTAGCGACCGCCGGGCGGGACCGGATCAGTAGCCGTGTTTATTCTTGAGATAGACGGGCCACAGCCACCACACGCAAATGATGAGTGTGGCCATGATGCCGCTGATGCCCAGCCCGATGGCGAGGCCAAACACCTCGGATATCACGAGGTTGGTTCCCAATATCAGCGAACAAGCCAGGCTGAGCGCACCAAACAGGATCTGCCTGGTGGCCATGCGCTTGAAGCGGGCGCGGTCTTGGAGCGGACGCATCAAACGGTGCTGGATCGCCGGTCCGCTGAGCAGGACCAGGCTGGCCAGCGAAAACACGAACGTCGCCAGGAAGATGATTTTTTCCAGGTGCTGGATCTGCCTGAAACCGCCGTTGAAAGGCAGGATGATCAGGAAGGCCGTCAGCATCTGCGCGCCCGGCAACAGGATGCGCAACTCGCTGAGCATGTCGGAAAAATCACCGTCGTCATTAAGGTCGGGCGGCGCGAGCGGTTCGGTCGGTTGTGTTTGTTTGTCGAGGGGCATGGCGGATTGATAACGGCTGATCAGGGTCCGATTATACGACCGCCGGCCATTTCGCACAGCCCGTTAGAAGGCCATCGCGCCGCCCCGGCCTGGCGCGATGGCTGCCACCGCATCAGGCCAGCATTTTGTCGGCCGGAACGTGGTCGAAACCGAGCGCGCCCGCGACCGCGCCGTACGTCACCTTGCCCAGGCATACGTTCAGGCCGTTTTTGAGGTGGGGATCGTCGCGCATCGCCTGGCGCCAGCCTTTTTCGGCCAGCGCGACCGCGTGCCCGATGGTCGCGTTGTTGAGCGCGAAGGTCGAGGTGCGCGCCACCGCGCCGGGCATGTTGGCCACGCAGTAGTGCACCACGCCGTCGACCACGTAGGTCGGATCGGCATGGGTGGTCGCATGCGAGGTCTCGAAGCAGCCGCCCTGGTCGATCGCCACGTCGACCACGACCGCGCCGGGCTTCATGCGCGAGATCATGGCGCGCGTGACCAGCTTGGGCGCGGCCGCGCCCGGCACCAGCACGCCGCCCACGACCAGGTCGGCCGACAGCACCGATTCTTCGATCGCATGCGCGTTCGAGTACAGGGTCGAAATCCGGTTGCCGTACACAAGGTCGAGCTGGCGCAGGCGCTCGATGCTTTTGTCGAGCACCGTCACGCGCGCGCCAGTGCCGACCGCCATCTGCATGGCGTTGGTGCCGACCACGCCGGCGCCGATGATGACCACGTGGCCCTGGGCCACGCCCGGCACGCCGCCGAGCAGCAAACCCATGCCGCCTTTCGATTTTTCGAGGTGGGCGGCGCCGGCCTGGATCGCCATGCGGCCGGCCACTTCGCTCATCGGGGCCAGCAGCGGCAGGCCGCCGCCGGCGCCGGTGATGGTTTCGTAGGCGATGCACACCGCGCCCGATTTGACCAGCGCCGCCGTCTGTTCCGGGTCCGGCGCGAGATGCAGGTAGGTGTAAAGGATCTGGCCCTCGCTGAGCATGGCGCATTCGCCCGGCTGCGGCTCCTTGACTTTGACGATCATGGCGCTGCGCGCGAAGATCTCTTTGGCCGTCTCGACAATGCTGGCGCCCGCCGCGACATACTGGTCGTCGGACAGGCCGATCGCCGAACCGGCGTCTTTTTGCACCAGCACCTGGTGGCCGCGCAGGGTCAGTTCGCGTACGCTCGGCGGGGTCAGGCCCACCCGGTACTCGTGGTTTTTTATCTCTTTTGGTACGCCTACAATCATGTCATCCTCCAAGATGTGCTGCTACTGGCCCGCCGGCGCCGGGAATCGGACCGGCGGGTGGTTTAATTTGGATGTCGCGCATCCAATTCTTCAATCATTACAGTCGTCAATCATTACAGGCCCAGCGTCATCAGGCTTGCGTTACCGCCAGCGGCGGTCGTGTTGACGCACAGGGCGCGTTCGGCCACCAGCCGCCAGAGCGGGATCGCACCCTCCTCCGAGGTGTCGATCACGCCGACGATGGGTCCGGAGCGCGCCGCCAGCACCGGACGCAGCCCGGCCACCAGCGAAGACTCGACCAGCGCGAGCTGGAATCCGTGCTTGCAGGCGTCGACGCTGGAGACGAATTCGATGTGCTCCTTGACCTGCGGCGGCAGGCCGTTCGGTATCACGTCCTGCGAGCGCGCCACCACCACCGCCCGGTTGCCGGTGGCCAGCACGGCCGCCAACTGGTTGAGCAGCACGCCGATGTCGGCCGCCGCGCACAGCACCGTGCCGCGCCTGGCGAACGCGAGGCTGTTGCGCTCGCCGGTCGGTCCGGGCAGCGTCAGTGTGCTGCCGAACAGCGTGGTGCGCATGTATTGTTCGGCCAGCGTGACGACGCGCTGGTGGCCGTGGTTGCGGGCCCACGCCAACAGGGCCTCGAGGCCGGCGCTGGCGTGGCGGTCGTGCTGGAGCAGCGCCGGCGCGCCATGCTGCAGGCGCTTGAGGTAGAGCGGGCCGCCGGCCTTCGGACCGGTGCCGGACATGCCCTCGCCGCCGAACGGCTGCACGCCGACGACCGCGCCGACGATATTGCGGTTCACGTAGATGTTGCCGACATGGGCGCGCGAGGCGACGAAGTCGATGGTCTCGTCGATGCGCGAATGGACCCCGAGCGTGAGGCCGAAGCCGCTCGCGTTGATCGCGTCGATCAGCTTGGGCAGGTCGGCGCGGCGGTAGCGGATGATGTGCAGCACCGGGCCGAACACCTCGCGCGTGAGCTCCGACAGCGAACCGATTTCGAGCACGGTCGGCGCCACGAAGGTGCCCTGGGCCGCCAGTTCGGGCGCCAGCTCGAGCGCGAAGTGGCTCTTGGCGGTCGGCTTGAGGCGCGCGATGTGATCCAGCAGCTCTTGCCTGGCTTGGGCGTCGATCACGGGGCCGATGTCGGTTTCGAGGCGGTCGGGGTTGCCGACGCGCAGCTCCTGCATCGCGCCCCTGAGCATCTTGATGGTCTTGTCGGCGATCTCCTCCTGCAGCAGCAGCACCCGCAGCGCCGAGCAGCGCTGGCCGGCGCTGTCGAAGGCCGAGCTCATCACGTCCTGCACCACCTGCTCGGGCAGCGCCGACGAGTCGACGATGAGCGCGTTCTGGCCGCCGGTCTCGGCGATCAGGGCGATGTCGGCCGACTCCCGGACCGCGCGTTTGGCGAGCGTCTGGTTGATCAGTTGTGCGACCCCGGTCGAGCCGGTGAAGATCACGCCCTTGACGCGGGCGTCGTTGCACAGCGCCGCGCCGACGCTTTCGCCGCGGCCCGGCAGCAGTTGCAGCGCGCCGGACGGGACCCCCGCCTCGCGGAACAATTCGACGGCGCGGTGCGCGATCAGCGGGGTTTGTTCCGCCGGCTTGGCCAGCACCACATTGCCGGCGGCGAGCGCCGCGGCCACCTGCCCGGTGAAGATCGCGAGCGGGAAGTTCCAGGGGCTGATGCAGGCGACCGGGCCGAGCGCGAGCAGGTTCTGGGTGCCGTCCACCTGGGCCGCGTAGTAGCGCAGGAAGTCGACCGCCTCGCGGATCTCGGCGATCGCGTTCGGCAGCGACTTGCCCGCCTCGCGCACGGCCAGTCCCATCAGCTCGTCGCGGTGCCGCTCGAACAATTCGGCCACGCGCGTGAGCATCGCCGCGCGCCGCGACGGCGGCGTGGTCTGCCAGTCCATCGCGTAGGCGGCGGCGGCGGCGAGCGCGGTTTCGACCTCGTCCGCCGAAGCTTCGCGCACCCGGCCGACGAGATCGGCCTTTTGCGCCGGATTGACGATGTCGAGCGCGGGCGCGCCGGCGCCGGTGGCGCCGTCGATCAGCGGCGCGGCCTGCCATTGGCGCGGCCGGGCCAGCGCGGCGCCGAGCGCGCGCAGGGTGGACTCGTCGCTCAGGTCGAGGCCGGCCGAGTTGGCGCGCTCGCCGCCGAACAGGGCCGGCGGCAGCGCGATGCCCGGATGCGGCGCGCCGCCGTCGGCGCGCGCGGCGGCGAACGGATCGTCCACCAGGGTGTCGATGCTAACGCCCTCGTCGACGATCTGGTTGACGAACGAGGAGTTGGCGCCGTTTTCGAGCAGGCGCCGCACCAGGTAGGCGAGCAGGGTCTCGTGCGAACCGACCGGCGCGTAGATGCGGCACGGTTTGTCCAGGTTGGCGCCGCCGACCACCTGGTCGTACAGGGTCTCGCCCATGCCGTGCAGGCACTGGAACTCGTAGTCGTCGATGCGCGCCCGCTTGGCCCAGGTGTAGATGACGGCCAGGCTGTGCGCGTTGTGGGTGGCGAACTGCGGGTACAGCAGGCCAACCGCGGCGAGCAGCTTTTTGGCGCACACCAGGTACGAGACGTCGGTGTGGACCTTGCGCGTGTAGACCGGGTAGCCGGGCATGCCGTCGACCTGGGCGCGCTTGATCTCGGCGTCCCAATAGGCGCCCTTGACCAGCCGGACCATGAACTTGCGGCCGCTGCGGCGCGCCAGGTCGGCCAAAAAGTCGATCACGAACGGGCAGCGCTTCTGGTAGGCCTGCACCACGAAGCCGATGCCCTCGAAGCCGGCCAGTTCGGGGTCGAACGCGAGCGACTCCATCATGTCGAGCGAGATCTCGAGGCGGTCGGCCTCCTCGGCGTCGATGTTGAGGCCGATGTTGTAGCGCTTGGCCAGCAGCGCCAGGCTGCGCACGCGCGGCAGCAGTTCGCCCATCATGCGCGCGTGCTGGGCGCGGCTGTAGCGCGGATGCAGCGCCGACAGCTTGACCGAGATGCCCGGGCCGTCCTTGATGCCGCGCCCGTTGGAGGCCTTGCCGATCGCGTGGATCGCGCGCTCGTAGGAGGCGTAGTAGTTGACGGCGTCGGCCTCGGTCAGGGCCGCCTCGCCCAGCATGTCGTAGGAGTAGCGGTAGCCGCGCTGCTCGTTGTCGCGGCTGTTCTTGAGCGCCTCGTCGATGGTCTGGCCGGTCACGAACTGGTTGCCCAGCATGCGCATGGCGAGGTCGACCCCCTTGCGGATCAGCGGCTCGCCGCCGCGCGTGATCAGGTTGCCGAGCGCCGAGCCAAGCCCGGTCTCGCTGCTCGTGCCCACCAGCTTGCCGGTGATGAGCAGGCCCCAGGTGGCCGCGTTGACGAACAGCGAGGGCGATTCGCCAAGGTGCTTGCGCCAGTCGCCCTTGCTGATCTTGTCGGCGATCAGGCGGTCGGCGGTCTCGCTGTCGGGGATGCGCAACAGCGCCTCGGCCAGGCACATCAGCGCCACGCCCTCCTCGGACGAGAGCGAAAACTCGTGCATCAGCGCGTCCACGCCCGAGGCGCGGGTGCGTTTTTCGCGCACCGCCGATACCAGCCGGTGCGCCAGCGCGCGGGCGTCGGCGTTGGCGCCGGCGTCGTCGCCGGCGCCCTGGGCCAGCAGCGCGCCGACTGCGGCGGGCTCGTCGGTGCGGTAGGCGGCCGTGATGGCGGCGCGCAGCGCGCTCGGCTGATGCTGGGTTTCCACACGCAGCGCGGAAAATGGAACGAAGGCGGGGGCCGGGGCGGCGGCAGTTTGCATGAACAAGTCTTCTTAAAGTGTTGAAAATAAAACGGAAATCACAGCCGGACCGCGCCCGGTATGGCGCGGAAAGATGATTCGATTGTAAAGTGAATTCTTCTGGATTAATTCTGGAATTACAGAAGACTAGCCATAGATAGTTTTTAGTGAGACAATTTAACCGAATAATATATCGGCGGGGACGACTCAGATGCTCGACAAGATAAGCAAGAAAATACTTTCGGAGCTCCAAAGCGACGGGCGCATCAGCAATGTGGAGCTCGCCGCGCGGGTCAACCTGTCGCCGGCCGCCTGCCTCGAGCGCGTGCGCAAGCTGCACGACTCGGGCTACATCATGGGTTACACGGCCCAGCTCAATCCGCTATTGCTCGACGTCTCCCTGCTCGTGTTCATCGAGGTTGTGCTCGACCGCACCACGCCCGAGGTGTTCGACGCCTTCAAGCACAGCGTGCAAACCATTCCCGAAGTGCTCGAATGCCATATGGTGGCGGGCGGCTTCGACTACCTGGTCAAGGCGCGCGTGAAGGACATGGCGGCCTACCGCGAATTTTTGGGCAAGACCCTGCTGCAAAAGGGCGTGCGCGAGACGCACACCTACGCCGTCATGGAAGAGGTCAAGAACACCACCAAGCTGCCGATCAAGTAGCGCGCTATGCTTCGCGCCGGCGGCGCCGAACATCACCTTTGAGAACTGGAATAGCATGCGTTCGAACCTGGATAAGCGCCGCGCACGCGGCTGGGCCGTGTGCCTGCCGTTGTTCTTGTTGCTCGGCTGCCGGCCAAACAACCAGGGCGCGCCGGCGGCGCCGATTGTCGCCGCCGAGGCGGCGTGCGCCGAGGTGGCGATTCCGGCCGCCGCGCCGCGGCCCGGGGACGACGCCGCGGCCACCCGCGTCGGGCAGCTGCGCGCCGCCCTGCTCGCATTGGAAGTCGCGCCGGCCTGTCTGGGGACCCAGCTTTTCCGCGGCCCCGGCAGCGCCGACGAGCAGGCGCTCGTCATCGCATTGATGACCCTGGACCCGCTCGCGCTGGCCAGGGCCCGCGCCGCCGGCGTGCTCGGCGGCGTCAAGGGCGACCCGCGGCCCGCCTTCGCCGCCCTGCTCAAGGCCCTCGGGTCCGAAAACGACGCCACCGTGGTCGCGGCCCAGTACGACAGCATCGCCAAGCTGCTGCCAAGCCGCGCCGCGTTGCGCTGGGACGACGGCCCCACCGTGGGCGCGCTGATCGACCAGATCGGGCTCGGCAACGGGTCGCCACGCAGCCGCGGGGCCGAAGAGATGGCGGCCTCGCGCGGCGTCAACGTCAGCGCCAGCCGCGCACTGGTGGTGCTCGGCGACATCCTCGAGCAGGCCGCCGTGGCCAACAAGGCGCGCCGGCCCAACGTGCCGGAAGATGGGGCCGGCGCCGGCGCCGGCGCGGGCACGACCGGCGACGCGGCGGCCTCGGCCGAAATCTGGCAGTCGTACGAATCGACGGTGGCGGGGTTGCAATTGAACCGCGACCACCGGGGGCCGATCGACGCCGACTGGCGCGTGCCCCTGCTCGACAAGCTGGCCGAGCTGCTGCGCAACGGCCGCCTGAACCAGGACCCGCGCGGCGACTTGGTGGACAAGCTGGTGGAGCTGCTCGACTACCCGGCCGAGCCGGTGCGGGTGGCCGCGATGCGGGTGATGGGCGCGCTGGTCGACGCCGCCGCGCGCGACGCCGACAAGCGGTGGGGCGACCTGTTGCCGGTGCTGCCGCCGGCGGCGCTCGGCCGGCTCCATGCCGCTCTCGTCAAAACGGCCGCCGACGCCGCGCCGCCGGTGCGCGCCGGGGCCGCCAGCGCGCTCGGGCGGCTCGCCAAGCACAACGGCGCCGACATCGCCGTGCTTGTCCCCCTGCTCAAGGACGCCGACCAGCAGGTGCGCGCCAACGCCACCGAGGCGTTGGCGGGCAAGCTGGTGGTGGCGCCGGTCGACCTGGCCGCGCAGGCGGCCCGGCTCAAGGCGGGCGGCACCGGCGCCATCGAGGCCGTCGCCGCCCTGTCGCGCCGGCGCACCCCCGAAGTGCTCGAACTGCTGCTGCAAACGGTGCTGGAGGCCGACAAGCGCGGCGCCGCGCAGCCCGGCGCCATGTCCGACGCGCAGCGGGAGGAGGCGCTGGCCCTGGCGGGCGCCGCGGCCCGGGCGCTGGCCAAGTTCGGCCCGGTGGTGCTCATGCCCGTGATCGGCAAGGTGGGCAGCACGCAAAGCGAGGCCACGCGCGAGATGCTGTTCGTAGTGCTCAGGGAGCTCGACTGGGCGCCGGCGGCGGCACGGCAGAGGCTTGACGTCGCGGCCGCCCTCACCCCGGCGCTGATGGCGGACGATGCGCAGGTGCGTCTGGCGGGCGCGACCCTGCTGGCCGAATGGCGCCCGTACGCCGCGCGGCCCTTCGCCGACAGCCTCGTCGAACCGGTGGTGCTGGCGTATCTGCCGGCGCCGGCGGACGGCGCCAAACCCGTCGTCCAGGACCGCGGCGACACCATCGTGTTCCAGGCCGGCGGCAAGAGCGCATGGGCCATGGCGCCCGAGATGGCCGCCACCGTCATCGCCGGCAACAGCGGCTCGCGCGCGGCCGCCGAGGCGATGGTCAGGTCGATGTGCTCGGGACAAAGGCGCGATCCGGCCACGGTCAACATCGGCGTCGGCGGCCCCGCCGGGCCCAACGGCCAGCTGCGCGGCATGGAGGACAGCCTGCGCGGGATGGGCGCCGCCGCCGCCCTGCCAATACTGAACGCGATCGGCAAGGGCGGCAGGAAACACTGCGGCGAATCGCTCCTGCGCGCGTTCGCGCAGAGCGATCTCGACGATGCCGATGCCGCCACCGTCGACGCGATGCTGGGACACCTGCGCAGCCCGGACCGCAAGGTGCGCAAGCTGATGCTCGTGGCGCTGGCCGACATGACGGTCGTGCCCGCCGCCGCGGCGGCCCCGCTGGCGGCGCTCGCCGCCCGCGGCGATGGCGTGGAAAAATTGCTCGCCAAGCGCGCCCGGCGCGCGATCGCCCTGCCGGGCGGCGCGCCGGCGCCGGCTGAGCCGGCGGACCTCGTCCCCGCCTTCATCATGGGCGACGCCGGCGGCCTCGCGCAGGCGAACGCGGCCATGCCCGGGGCGCTCAAACAATTGCAAGGCGCGCTCGCCGAACTGCCCGCGGCGGCGCCCGAAAAACGGGCCGCCACCATGCGAATGGCGGGCATGATGGGACCGGCCGCCCCGTTCGCGGTGCCGGCGCTGGTGTCGGCGCTGAAGGACGAACAGGCGTTGGTGCGCGAGCTGGCCGCGTTCGGCCTGGGCCGGATAGGCTCGCCGCAGGCGCTGGGGGCGCTCGAAAAGGCGCTCGAAAAGGCGCGCGCCGATCCGGCGTCTACGCTCGCGCGCAAGGCGGGCAACGCGATCGCCCGGATCAAGGCGCGCGCGGGCGCCGCGCCAAGCCCGCGGCCTTCGCAGGGAGCCGCTTAGTCGCTGTCGGGCGGGGCCACCACGCTCGAGCGCATTCCGTCGAGGTTCTTGCGCAGCCACTTGTGGGCCGGACTGCGCGCGTCGCGCTCGTGCCAGAGCATGTCGAGGTGGACCGCCGGCAGCGCGAACGGCAGGTCGCGGTAGACCAGCGCGTCGGTCATGCCGGTCGAGGCGATCAAATGCTTCGGCAGCACCGTGATCAGGTCGCTGTTGGCGACCACCCGGCCCGCCGTGAAGAACTGGTTGACCGTGAGCAGGATGCGGCGCTCGCGTCCGAGCTGGGCCAGCGCCTCGTCCGACAGGCCGTGCGCGCGCCCCGAAAAACTCACGAGCAGGTGGTTCGCCGCGCAATAGTTGTCGAGCGTGAGCTCGCCCCTGGCCAGCGGATGGCCCTTGCGCATCACGCACACGTACTTGCCCGAATACAGGCGCTCGTGCCGGATCGGCGAACCGGTGTCGCTCGAGAGCTGGGCCGCGACGCCCGGGAAGAAACCGACCGCCAGGTCGATGTCCCCGCGCAGCAGCATAGGGCGCGGCTCGCGCGTGGTCAGCGGCACCATCCGCACGTTGACGCCGGGCGCCTCCCTTTCGATCGATCGCATCAGCGACGGCAGCCAGAACGCGGCGGTCGCGTCGGCCATCGCCATGCGGAAGGTCGCGTGCGCCTTGGACACGTCGAAGGTCTCCGGCGTGACGGCCGCCTCGAGCCCCGACAGGGCCAGCCGCACGGCCGGCCACAGGGCCTCGGCGCGCGGGGTCGGTTTGACGCCGTAGGCGGTGCGTATGAGCAACTCGTCGCCGATGCTCTCGCGCAGGCGCTTGATCGCGTTCGAGACCGCCGGCTGGGTCATGGCCAGGTGGCCGGCCGCGCGCGTGAGGTTTTGTTCCGTCATCACAGCGTCGAAGACGCGCAACAGGTTCAAGTCGAGGGTCAGAAAGCTCATGGCTGGCCTGCAAAAAAGGTCAATTCGATCGGACGTTGCGCACACCCATTATAGATGCACCCATTCACGATTCGTATGATAGTCATCGGAAATTGAAATTAGATTTATATACCGCACTGCACTATAGTTCTGTACATCAACTTACCATCCACCGGAACATCATCGTGACCATGACCGTATTTCTGCTAAGCCTGGCGCTGCTCTCAGCCCTGTTCGTCATGTTCCAACCGCTGCTGACGGGTCTCGGACGCGCCTTCATGCTGATGCTCAACCCGCGCCTGAGCAAGGAAGAGCTGGCCGCGCGCGCCCACATGCGCGACGCCGAGATGCTGCAACGGATGATCAACGCCGCCGGCGACGCCAGCCAGGCGTCGGAACTGCGCGCCCTGGGCGCCCGCTACTGACCATCCGCTTCGGACGAAACGCTTCGGACGCCGCGTTCCGCGGCGGTTCGCAAACGCAATGCGGCGCCAGGTGCAAACCGGGCGCCGCATTGTCGTTCCGGCGCCGGCCCGGGGGCCGGCGCCAACGAAGCCTACTTAAGCCTACTTCTTACCGCCAAGCAGGGCGACCTTGAGCGACCTGTCGACCGGCTTCTCGCCGAGCCAGATGCGGGTGACGGCGTTGTAAAAGGCGATGTCGGGGAGCACTTCACCGATCTTCTTGCCGTTGAGCGTGCTCATGGTGCCGACGCCGGGCATCCAGTTCAGCTGCAGCTCGTCGCCCTTCTTGATGCTCTCGAGCAGGGCGAACATTTCGCCGAACTTGCTGATCTGGGCGATGATCTTGGCCTTTTCGGCGGAGTTGGAATTGTCGTTCAGGCCGGTTATGAAGGCCGAGCCGAATTCGTCCGAGGAGACGTCGCGCATCATCACGAGCGACATGCGGCGCGGGCCGTCCATCTTGAGCACTTCCTCGGTCGTGGTGGCTTTTTCGGGCAGGTACATGCCGGTCGCGTAGATCTTGAGGAAGAACTTGGTGCGCATGCCCACGCCGTTGAGCTTGATCTCCTTGCCGGCCTGTTTGACGGTTTCTTCGAACTTGACGCCGGCGATCTCGGCCGCGGCGGCCGGCACGCTGAAGGCGCAGGCGAGGAAGGCGCCCGCCAGCAGGCTTTTGAAAGTCATTTTGGTGATTGTCATTTTGTTTGTCTCCACAGTTGATGTAAGGATTCTTGCTCAGATCTTACTTCGGATAAGCCTGGCATAGTATGCCAGCTCGCGTGCCGTGCGCCTTGCGTCGCCGCCAAGACGCGGCGGCGATGGTCCTCAACGTGTGCTTCGTCGATCAGGTGTTGGGCGCGTTGAGCATCGCCCGCTTGAGGCTGGCGTCGGCCGGGTTTTCGCCCAGCCAGATGCGCAGCATGGCGTTGTAGGCGGCGATTTCGGAAGGCACGTCGCCAACTTTCTTGCCGTTCATGGTGAGCAGGGTGCCGGATCCGGGGATCCAGTCGATGTTCATCACGTCACCTTTTTTCATCCCGTCGAGCATGCCGAACACCTCGCCGATCTTGGCGAACTGGGTGGCCAGGCGCGCACGCTCGGCTTCGTTGGTGTTCTTGTTGATGCCGGTCATGAAGGACTCGCCGAAGGAGTCGGTCGAGACGTCGCGCGCGAACGTGATCGCGACGCGCCGCGGGCCCTCGGTTTTGAGGATATCGGCGGTGTTGGTCTTTTTCTCGGTCAGGTAGAGCCCGGCCGCATAGACCTTGAGGATGAACTTGGTGCGCATGCCTGCGCCGTTGAGCTTGAGGTCCTTGCCGGCGACCTTGACGGTTTCGTCGAATTTGATCCCGTTGACCTCGGCCGCGCTGGCCGACTGGCCGATGGCGCATGCGAGGAAGGCGGTGGCGAGCAGCGTTTTGAAAGCGCCCTTGTACGATAAAATCATTGTTGTCTCCAAAGTTAAATTAAGCCGAAGCTCTTGTTGTCCTGCCAATTCTAAAATTCTTCCCAATCCCCGTCCGCGGCTTGTTGCCGGGCAAGCGCCTTGGGTCCCGTGGCAGTCGATGGCTTCCTGTCCCCTTTTAACGCGCGCCGACCGTTGCCGGTGGACAAGCGCGCTTGCGCGCGGGGGTGGGCATCCTCGCCGTCGAGCTTGAAGATGCTGACCACGCGTGCCAGATTGGCCGCCTGGTCCTGCATCGAGGCCGCCGCTGCGGCCGCCTCCTCGACCAGCGCCGCGTTCTGCTGGGTCGACTCGTCCATCTGGTGGATCGTCAGGTTGACCTGGGCGATGCCGCTGCTCTGTTCCTGGCTGGCCGCGGTGATGTCGGCCATGATGTCGGTGACCCGGCGCACGCTCGCGACCACCTCCTCCATCGTCACGCCGGCCTGGGCCACCAGGTCGCTGCCCTCGTTGACCTTGTGCACCGAGTCGCCGATCAGGGCCTTGATCTCCTTGGCCGCCGCGGCCGAACGCTGGGCCAGGTTGCGCACCTCGGCCGCGACCACCGCGAAGCCGCGGCCCTGCTCGCCGGCGCGGGCCGCCTCGACCGCCGCGTTGAGCGCGAGGATGTTGGTCTGGAAGGCGATGCCGTCGATGACGCCGATGATGTCGACGATTTTTTTCGACGAGGCCGTGATCGAGCCCATGGTGGCGATCACGTGGGTCACGACCGAGCCGCCGCGCACCGCCACCTCGGAGGCCTGGGCCGCGAGCTTGTTGGCCTGGCGCGCGTTGTCGGCGTTTTGCTGGACCGTGTCGGTCAGTTCGCGCATCGCGCTCGAGGTCTGGCCGAGCGCCGCGGCCTGCTCCTCGGTGCGCGAGGACAGGTCGAGGTTGCCGGTTGCGATCTCGGTCGAGGCCGCGGCGATCGAGTCGGTGCCGGAGCGCACCTCGGCCACGATCCGGATCAGGCCTTCGTGCATCTCCTTGAGCGCGGCCATCATCTGGCCGGTCTCGTCGTTGCGGCGCACCGCGATGCCGCCGGTCAGGTCGCCGCCGGCGACCCGCTTGGCCACCCCGACCGCCTCGTTGAGCGGGGCCGTGATGCTGCGCGTGAGCAGGTAGGCGACCGTCAGCGAGATCGCGCCTGCCACCAGCGTGAGCATCAGGATCAGCATCTGGGTCGTCCTGGTCGAGCTCGACGCCTCGTTGCCGCCCATGACCATCGCGCCGTGCTGGTGGGCGACGAACGCGTCGAGCTGGACGAAATACTTGCTTTGCTGGGGGCGCAGCGAAAACAGGAACTTGACCAGCGCCTCGTCCTTCTTGTCTTCGCTGATCAGTTTGACGAAGGCGTCGGTGGCCGGCCCGAAACGGTTGCGGATGACGGCGATGGCGGCGAGGATCTTCTTGCCCTCGGCGTCGCTCGTGTGCCTGGTCAGCTCCCCGAGGGCGCGGTCGGCGCCGGCGTTCCTGGCGGCGATGTTGGCGAGCTCGGCCTTGATCTGGTCGGGGTCGGTCATGATCAGCACGTTGAGCATGCTGCGGGTGAGCTCGTTGACGTCGTTCTTGATGCCGTTGACCGCCACCGTTTTTGGATAGCGCTCGTTGACCATCGAATCGACTTCGGTGTTGAGGCTCGAGATGCGCCCGTAGGAGATGGTGGCCAGCATCACCAACAAGGCGATGACGACGCCAAAGCCGATGGCCAGGCGCTGCCCTATCCCCATGTTTCTAATAATCATTATCGCCGCTCCGGTGGATACCCGTCCTCGGGGGCGCTGAATCCGCCGCCCGCAGGCCGCACCGGCCATGGAAAAGTATGATCGTGCTAAAAACCTTGACCCAAATATATCACTCTTGCCTATGGGAAGTTACGTGCCAGAACCCATTCTAGTAATTTTCACGTGATTTCCGCCGTGTTGTGTGGCGCGGCGGATACCATTATGCGGTTTAATGATATCGGATATATCGTTCGTTGTCTTGCGACAATAATTTGTGGGCGGCGAGACAAGGGGGGTTGTGCTTGTTTAGGCGGGTGCGCGGTGATGGGGCGCGCGCCAGGCTTCGCGATGTCGACGCACGGCCAGAATAAAATCCACATCGTCCTCTGCGGGGACGATGTTGTTTAATTCTCCGGAAGATTCAAGGCGGCCGCTCCTGTCCGGCGACTGTCCAATCGGGTTTTGCGACGGCCGGCTGCGCGAGGACGATGTTGATTTGCTCCGTCAACGCGATCCGGCGCGTGAATCAGGCCTTGGCGGCCTGAAGCAGGGTGTACTTGGCGAACAACTCGTCCTGGGTTTCGCGCCAGGCCGGATTGAAGGGGATGCAGCTGACCGGGCACACCTGCTGGCACTGCGGCTCGTCGAAGTGGCCGACGCATTCGGTGCATTTGTTGGGGGCGATCTCGTAGATCTCGGCGCCCATGGTGATGGCGTCGTTCGGGCACTCGGGCTCGCACACGTCGCAATTGATGCAGTCGTCGGTGATCAGTAGGGCCATGGTTGTCGCTCTTTGTTGCTTGCTTGATTGCTTGCGTGCCGTGGTGCCGGCGGTCAGGCCGCCGGCGGCGCCATTTCGGCGATTTTTTTCTGGAGCCAGCGGTCGACCGACGGGAACACGAACTTCGAGACGTCGCCGCCGAGCACGGCGATTTCGCGCACGATCGTGCCCGAGATGAACTGGTATTGGTCCGACGGTGTAAGGAACAAGGTTTCGACGTCGGGCAGCAGGTAGCGGTTCATGCCCGCCATCTGGAACTCGTATTCGAAGTCCGACACCGCGCGCAGGCCGCGCACGATCACGCGCGCGTCGTGCTTGCGCACGAAATCCTTGAGCAGGCCCGAGAAACTCTCGACCTTGACGTTGGGGTAGTGCCCGAGCACCTCGTTGGCGATCTCGAGCCGTTCCTCGAGGGAAAAAAAGGGGCGCTTGTTCTTGCTGTCCGCCACGCCGACGATGAGCTGGTCGAACAGGCCGGAGGCACGGCGCACCAAATCTTCATGGCCGCGCGTGAGCGGGTCAAAGGTTCCTGGATAAACGGCTACAACCATTGCGGCTCCCTAGAGATGCACCTATATAGAAGGCGCATTATGCCTGAAATTTTGGCGGGCCCCGCCGGAGCCGCCGGCCCGATGCCGTTTTGTGTCTATGGCAGCGCTTCTTGTAGTTTGAGCAATTGGTAAAACACGATGCCGGCCTTGTCGGCGCGCACCGCCTCCCACGGCGCCAGCCATTCGGGCGCGGCGCCGCCGTCCTCGGGCGCGAACGGCAGCGGCGCGCCCGATTCCGCGTACACCAGCCCGCCCTCGGCGAGCAGGGTGCGGCACAGCGGCAGCGCCTTGGCCAGGAAATCCTGGTGGTAGGGCGGGTCGAGGAAGATTAGGTCGAAGCGGCGCCCGCGCAAGCCCATGCCCTGGGCGGTGGCGAGCGCGTCGCCGCGGATCAGCTCGACCGTGTCGGCGCCGAGCTTGTCCTTGACCGCGTGCAATTGGGTGATGACGGGGCTGTGGCTGTCGACCATGGTGACGGCGGCGGCGCCGCGGCTGGCCGCCTCGAAGCCGAGCGCGCCGGTGCCGGCGAACAGGTCGAGGCAGTGCCTGTGCGTCCACGCGCCGTCCCACAAATGGTTGATCCAGTTGAACACGGTCTCGCGGACCCGGTCGGGCGTGGGGCGCAGGCCCAGCGCGTCGAGCACCGGCAGCGTGCTGCGCTTCCAGAGGCCGCCGATGATGCGCACCTGCTTCGGTGGCGGGGCCCGGTGGACCGGGACTTTGGCTGGTTTTTTTTGCATGATGGCGTTCGCGGAAATTGATCGCCGGCACTATAGCATGGCGGCCCGCCGCCTCCGCGGGGCCCGCCACGGCCCTGCTTTGCTTGCCCCCTTGCTTGCCGCCTTGCTTGCCTCCCTGCCTGCCGCCCTGCTTGCCGTTTTACTTGCCGTTTTTGGCGGCCAGCTCGTTGAAGTCGTCGATCCAGCCCTGCATGCGCTTTTGCGCGTGCGCCTTCTGCTCCGGGGTGGCGATCCGGATCGCGGTCAGGACCATCTCGTTGGTGCCGGCGATCGAGGCGTCGAAGAAGGGCTTGCGGTCGGGCGCCTCGAAGCGTGCGAACATGTCCTTGATCAGGTTCTGGATGACGGTCTGGGTCGCCTCCTGGCCCAGTTTTTCGCTCTGGATCTTGCGCAGCGCGGCCAGGATGTTCTTTTGGCGCAACAGGCGCTCCTCGTACCAGAACTCGTTATTGAGCGGACGCGCGTCGGACGCCTTGCGCAGCGCGGCCTCCTGCTCGTTCGAGAAATTGCCGAACCACAGTTCGAGCTGGGTCATCGATTTCTTGTAGCGCACCTTTTGGCGCTTCTCGGCGTCGCCTTTGAGGAACTTCTTGCGGTAGGTCTCGTTGGTCGAGGCGAACTTCTGTTCCATGTTGGCGATCTGGGACGGCTTGGCCGAGCGCGCCATGCGGGACAGTTCCGGGATCGCGTAGTTGGCCACGCGCATGCTCAGCACCATCGCCTCGCGGTAGTTGGTGAGCAAGTCGGCCTGGGTCGGATTGCCCGCCAGTTGCCCTTTGGCCTTGGCCAGCAGGCGGCCGTAGTCGTCGAGTTCGCTCTTGCGGTGCCATTGGAAGATCTTGGCGATGTCCTTTTTGACCGTGCCGGACTGGTCGGAATCGAAGTCGAGGTAGCTGTTGAGCCACCAGTACATGAGCGTGTCGCCGTTGTTGTAGCCGAGCCGGAAACTGCTGCAGCCGGCCGCCAGCATGACGACGGCGATAAGGCAGAAGGCGCGAAAGCGCCGGATGGTAGTTGAATGCATGTTAAAATTTTTCATCTATAACTCTTCTCTTCTTCGGCCTATGAATGTCGTCATCCTCGCCGCCGGTATGGGTAAGCGCATGCAATCCGCGCTGCCAAAAGTGTTGCATCCGTTGGCGGGTAAACCGCTTTTACTCCATGTAATCGATACCGCACGTTCCCTTGCACCAAGCAAATTATGCGTTATTTACGGACATGGTGGCGCAGCGGTGCCCGCGCTCGTTAAAGAGCAGAACGCGGAGCAGAACGCGCGCGGCGGCGTGGCCATCGACACCGCCCTGCAGGAACCCCAGCTCGGCACCGGCCACGCCGTGATGCAGGCGCTGCCCGTGCTCGACGAATCGGTGCCGACGCTGGTGCTGTACGGCGACGTGCCGCTGACCGCCGCCGCCTCGCTGCAGGGCCTGATCGACGCCGCCGGCACCGACCGGCTCGGCATTTTGACGGTGGTGCAGGCCAACCCGTTCGGGCTCGGGCGCATCGTGCGCGAGGACGGCCAGATCGTGCGCATCGTCGAGGAAAAAGACGCCACCGCCGCCGAACGCGCGATCAACGAGATCAACAGCGGCATCATGGTCGCGCCCACCCGCCACCTCAAGAACTGGCTGGCCGGCTTGTCCAATAAAAACGCCCAGGGCGAGTACTACCTCACCGACATCGTGGCGCGGGCCGTGGCCGACGGCGTCGAGGTGGTCGGCGCGCAGCCGGGCGGCGAATGGGAGGTCGCCGGCGTCAACAGCAAGGTGCAACTGGCCGAGCTCGAGCGCCGGCACCAGCTCAACCTGGCCCACGCCATGCTCGAGCGGGGCGTGACCCTGCTCGACCCGGCCCGGATCGACGTGCGCGGCGAGCTCGTTTGCGGGCGCGACGTGACGATCGACGTCGGCTGCGTGTTCGAGGGCCGCGTGGTGCTCGGTGACAACGTCAGCATCGGCGCGCACAGCGTGCTGGTCGACGCGACCATCGCCGCCGGCGCCGTCATCAAGCCGTTCTGCCACATCGAGCAGGCGCTGGTGGGCGAGAAATCGGTCATCGGACCGTATGCGCGCCTGCGCCCGGGCACCGAACTGGGTGAGGACGTCCACATCGGCAACTTCGTCGAAATCAAGAACAGCCAGGTGGCCGCGCACAGCAAGGCCAACCACCTGTCCTACGTGGGCGACGCCACGGTTGGTTCGCGCGTCAACATCGGCGCCGGCACCATCACCTGCAATTACGACGGCGCCAACAAGTACCGCACCGTGATCGAGGACGACGCCTTCATCGGCAGCGACAGCCAGCTCGTCGCGCCGGTCACCGTCGGCAAGGGCGCCACGCTCGCGGCCGGCACCACGTTGTCGAAGGACGCGCCGCCGGGCAAGCTGACGATCTCGCGCACCAAGCAGATGACCATCGAAGGCTGGACCCGCCCGGTCAAGAAGCCGAAGTAAGGAGCCGTGAATAAATAAGTGTGACAATTGGGCGGCTCTGGCGGAATGCGATGCAAGGCGCGAGAAGGAGTCATAGCGAGCTATGGCGACGACGAACAACGCAGCAGCGCGCCCGTCAGGGCCGATCCAATTGTTGCAGTTATTTTTAACGACTCCAAAGCCAAAGCCGGGGGCGGCCGCCTCAGAGGCTGAGAGTTTTTCTTGCGTGTCCGAGCAGGCCGCCAGAAAGCGGCAGGTCGAGGCGCAAAGCACAGCCATAGCGGGCTATGGCGAGCATTTGCAACGACGAACTGGCGCTTTCTGGCGTGATGAGCGGGCATGATCGAAAGACTCTCAACCTCTCAGCCTTTCAGGCGGGCGGCGCCTCGGCGATCGGCAGCCGGGCCGCCTTGTAGGCCGGCAGCAAGGCCGCCATCAGGGTCACCGACAACACCGTCACCACCGCCATGAGCATGCGGTGCGGGTCGAGTTCGACCAGCATCGGCGTGCCGCCCGCGGCGGCCGCATCGGTACGCAACAGCGTGATCCGGTTCACGACCCAGGCGCTGACGCCGCTGGCGACCACGCTGAGCACGATCCCGAGCGCGGCCAGCCACAGGGCCTCGGCCGAAAACATCACATACACGGTGCTGCTGCGCATGCCGAGCGCGCGCATGGTCGCGATCTCGCGCCGGCGCTCGGTCGCGTTCATCGAAATGGTGAACGCGACCGTGGCCGCGATCACCGCGATGACCATCCCGGCCACGCTGTCGAAGGCGAGGTCGGACACCTTGCGCGCCTGCATGTACGCGACCGATTGATCCTGCCAGCCCAGCACTTCGGCGTTGACGCCGCCCGCGCGCAGGAGCGCCAGCAGGGCGGTGCGGCCCTGCTCGAGGCGGTCCGGGTCGGCCAGGAACACCACGAAGCGTTCGGTTCGCCGCTGCGCCAGCATCTCCTGCGCCATGGCGAAGGGCATCAGCAGCGATGGCGCCTGCGCGGAGGACGGGTCGCCCTCGAACACCCCGACCATCTCGGCCGTGCGGGTGCTGGCCGGCGCCCCGGCGCTGACCGCGCTGAGCGCCACGGTGTCGCCGGCTTGCATGCCGAGCGCGCGCGCCTGCTCGCCGCTGAGCAAGACGCCGTTGGCGGGCGCGCCGGCCAGGTCGCCGCCAAGCGCCGGCAACGCGCGCGCCGCGGCCGGGCCGGCCGGCCCGACGCCGAGGCCGCGGAACAGCGCCGAGCGCTGGCCGGTAGAGGCGATCCCGTGCACGTTGGTTTGCGGCGCGACGTGCGTCACCAGCGCGCTCGCGCGCACCAGCCGCAGCACGCGCGCCGCCTCGTCGCGGTCGAACGACTTGCTTTGCGCGCTGCCGTCGCGCGCGGTGCCGGAGCGGAAGATGGCGAGGTGGCCGAGGCGCTCGCCGAACACGGCCTGCTGCTCGAAGCGGGCGCGCACGCCGCCGAGGTGGCCGGCGAACAGGTCGAGCACGCACAGGCTGGCGCCGATCAGCAACACGGCCAGCACGCTGCGCGCGCGCCCGAGCAATATGGTGCGCAGGGCGAGGCGTTGCGGGCTCATCGCGGCAGGCGCTGCGTGGTGCGCGCGCTGGCGGCGCAGGGGGCGCGCAGGCGCCCGGCGCAAAGTTGCAGGGTGCGGTCGACGCGCACCAGCTGGCGTTGGTCGCGCGTCGAGATCAGGAAGGCGGTGCCATCGTCGCGCTGGCAGCGCACGAACAGGTCCATCATCAGGCGCGCCGCGCGCGCGTTGAGCCGGGCGCCGGGCTCGTCGGCGATGACCAGGCGCGGCCGCGTGACCAGCGCGCGCGCGATCGCCACCCGCTGGCTCTGGCTGGGGTCGAGCCGCTTGGGATAGTGCCCGGCCTGCTTCGACAAGCCCAGCTGGCCCAGCAGTTCGGTCGCCAGCGCGCACTTGGCGGCCATGTCGGCCGGACCGGGCCGGGCCCGCAGCATGAGCGGCAGCAGCACGTTCTCGTGCGCCGTCAGCACCGGCACCAGGTTGCACGACTGGAACACGTAGCCGATCATGTCGCAGCGCAGCTCGACCCTGGCCTGCTCGGACATCTTGGAGGCGAGCAAATTGCCGATGACCACACTGCCCTCGCTCGGCGTCTCGAGCAGGCCGACGATGTTGAGCAGGGTCGATTTGCCGTCGCCGCTGGCGCCGAACAGCGCCACGATCTCGCCGGCGGCGAGCTCGAAGCTGATGTCGTGCAGGGCGTGCACGCGCTGCTGGCCGTTGCCGAAGCGCTTGTGCACCCCGCTGAGGCGGACTAGCCCGGCTGGCGTGGCCGCGGGGGCGGGGCCGTTCCTCCAAATCGCATTCATCGTGATTCCTCGCATCCACCTGCCGGCCCCAGCCGGGGCGCATGTGGCCCAAGTAAACACCGTTCATACGGGCACGCCGTTGCGCTTACACAAGGGGGGCTTCAGACGGCGATGCGGGTGTCGAATTTGCTGCGGAAGGTTGAAAAATAGGCTTTCACATTGCGCACGTTGGCGTGCGCGGCGAACAGGCGGTGCGCCAGCGCGTGGTAGGCCGGCATGTCGGCGACCTCGACGATGAGCACGAAGTCGGGGCCGGGCGCGACCCGGTAGCACTGCAGCACGGCGGACTCGGCGCCGGCGAGCAGCTCGAACTCGGCCATGCGCTCGGCGGCCTGGACGTCGAGCGTGATCTCGACGATCGCCGACAGCCGCGCCCCGACCATGGCCGGCGCCACGATGGCGACCCGGCGCAGGATCACGCCGCTGGCGACGAGCTGCTTGACCCGGCGCAGGCAGGTGGGCGCCGACACGTGCACGAGCTCGGCCAACTCGGCGTTGGTGTGCGAGGCGTCAAGTTGGAGGGCGTTGAGGATGCGACGATCAAGATCGTCGAGTGTTGGCAGGGTTTCCGGCATTCGACATGTCCAATTAGAGAAAAAATAAGCTATTTATGAAATATTATTTCATGCAATATATGCGATGAAATAATATATCAAAACAACTGCCATTTAGTTAGAAAATTTCATATCTCATCAAGGACGATGGTTTAGCATGTGCGCATCGTGTAAAACAAATTGATAAGAGGTCTTTATGTGCGGCATCGTCGGCGCAGTAGCGCAAAGAAACATCACCCCGGTCCTGGTTGAAGGCCTCAAGCGCCTCGAGTACCGCGGCTACGACTCCTGCGGCGTCGCGCTGCACGTGGACGGCAAGCTGCAGCGTTCGCGCAGCACCTCGCGCGTGGTCGACCTCGAAAGCCAGATCGGCGACGCCAGCCTGCAAGGCTTCACCGGCATCGCCCACACGCGCTGGGCCACCCACGGCGCGCCGGTGTCGCACAACGCGCACCCGCACTTCTCGCCCAACGACGAGGCGGCCCGCATCGCGCTGGTGCACAACGGCATCATCGAGAACCACGACGAGCTGCGCGACGAGCTGCGCGCGCTCGGCTACGTGTTCACGAGCCAGACCGACACCGAGGTGATCTGCCACCTGGTCGACCACATGTACAACGGCGACCTGTTCGACACCGTGCAGCAGGCGGTCAAGCGCCTGCACGGCGCCTACGCGATCGCCGTGTTCTGCCGCGAGGAGCCGCACCGCGTGGTCGCCGCGCGCCAGGGTTCGCCGCTGATCGTCGGCCTCGGAGAGGGCGAGAACTTCGTCGCCTCCGACGCCATGGCGCTGGCCGGCACCACCAACCAGATCATCTACCTCGAAGAGGGCGACGTGGTCGACCTGCAACTGGCGCGCGCCTGGATCGTCGACGCCGACGGCCGCGCCGTCACGCGCGAAGTCAAGACCGTGCATGCGCACACCGGCGCGGCCGAGCTGGGCCCGTACCGCCACTACATGCAAAAAGAAATCTTCGAGCAGCCGCGCGTCATCGGCGACACGCTCGAGGGCGTCACCGGAATCACGCCCGACCTGTTCGGCGAGGGCGCGGCCGAGGTGTTCAAGAAGGTCGACCGCGTGCTGATTTTGGCCTGCGGCACCAGCTACTACTCGGGCATGACGGCCAAGTACTGGATCGAGTCGGTGGCCAAAGTGCAATGCAATGTGGAAATCGCGAGTGAATACCGCTACCGCGACAGCGTGCCGCACCCCAACACGCTGGTCGTGACGATCTCGCAAAGCGGCGAAACGGCCGACACCCTGGCCGCGCTCAAGCATGCGCGCAGCCTCGGCATGCTGCACACGCTGACCATCTGCAACGTGTCCACCAGCGCCATGGTGCGCGAGTGCGCGCTCGCTTACATCACCCGCGCCGGGGTCGAAGTCGGGGTCGCATCGACCAAGGCCTTCACCACCCAGCTGGCCGCGCTGTTCCTGCTGACGCTGACGCTGGCCCAGGTCAACGACAAGCTGAGCCCCGACGCCGAAGCCGAATTCCTTAAAGAAATGCGCCATCTGCCGGTGGCGATCGCCGCCGTGCTGGCGCTCGAGCCGCAGATCATGGCCTGGGCCGACGACTTCGCGCGCAAAGAGAACGCCCTGTTCCTCGGCCGCGGCATGCACTACCCGATCGCCCTCGAAGGCGCGCTCAAGCTCAAGGAGATCTCGTACATCCACGCCGAGGCGTATCCCGCCGGCGAACTCAAGCATGGTCCATTGGCGCTCGTGACCGAGGAAATGCCGGTCGTCACCATCGCCCCGAACGACGCGCTGCTCGAAAAACTCAAGTCGAACATGCAGGAAGTGCGCGCCCGCGGCGGCCAGTTGTATGTGTTTGCCGACGTCGATTCGCGCATCACCTCGGGCGAGGGATTGCATGTGATCCGTTTGCCGGAGCATTACGGTTTGCTGTCGCCGATCCTGCACGTGGTCGCACTGCAGCTGCTGGCGTATCACACCGCGCTGGCGCGGGGGACCGATGTCGACAAGCCGCGCAATTTGGCGAAATCGGTGACGGTTGAGTAAATCGGCCTCCCGGTTCGCATCCTGATGTGCACAAACAATTAAGTTCAACACAAAACAATTAAGTCTGGCACGAAACAATTAAGTTTGACACAAGCAGACCTCACTGCAGTAGCCCATGTGTGCCCTGAGTCGGCCACGTGGGCATTTTTAATGCTGAGCTGATCGAGCGCGTCTCAGTCTCGTCAGCGATGAGCACATTACTTTCCAGTTCTTGGGCACGTAACACCCGAAACTTCATGCGGCCCGATGTCCCAGCGAAAACACTCCTGCGCTCAGCTGTGCCCGCCCGACAACGCATAATCATTTGACCTCAGCGCCACACCATCGACGGTACGAAGCGCGCCCACGGCCGGCGTCAAAAATAGATTCCGACCGGCAATAGTCTGATCGATTGACTCATCTATTTTGCCGCGCTCTCAAGAGCAAACTGATCATCGATCCGATTACATCTCGTTCGCTTTCGCTCAAAAGTCGAATATCATTGATGAGCTGAAGATCGCGTGGTTCGAAGTCGACGGCGTCCCCAAGGAAGTTGCTGTTTTCCCCAAATCGCAGCCATTGAGCCGAAACGCCCATCCATCGGGCAAGGATGTGAACCTTGTCTTGAGTCGGAATCGACTCACCTCCAAGCCATTTGCGAACCGCATGAATACTGACGCGCGCGCCATCCGCCCTAAGGTTAAATCCTCTTGTTACGGTAGCGACAGAGGTGCAACAATTTGCCGCGCGCAGAGATGCCTTTAAGCGCTCCGAAAAGTCAGCGCGTACTTGGTCAGCTGTAGTTCCCATCACCGAGGGCCCCGAATTCTCGATTCAACGCCAAGTGTGCCTCCTCCACTTCGGCAAGATGACAGATCACCGAACCAAGGTTGCACGTCCAGACTAAGTATTTCTTTCAAGGCTGTTTCGATTTTCTGCTTTGAATGAATTCGGTGCGCTTGTGCGATAGCTATTTTCACCGCCAGATCTCGCCACGTATCTAAAGCGATTGCTTTTTCTTGGACAGCCCTCGGATCAAATGAAAAGTTGACTTGGACGCGCCCTTGCTCATCGGAAAGGCGAACTTGGCCAGCATCGCATCCATTTATGCTGACAGTCGCAACCATCCGCCCCAAGTGCTGAGAAACTAAGTATCGCGTATAGTTTTGCATATTCGCTCCCTACCAGAAGTTTCAATTTAGCAGAGATGCAGACGAGTTGCAAATACACTAATGCTTCGAGAGGAGCGGGGAGAAACCGAGAAGGTGCGACGTAAGAAGTCGAAACCCCCGAATGTGACAGGAGGAATGACTATGGGTCAGGAGTCGTGGTTCGAAAAAGATTGGACTGTATTTCGAAATAGCTGAAATGACAAAGTTCTTCCGACCAACACCGATAGAAGGTCAAATAACGTTATTAGAAGCAGCAAGGTTTCCGGGCCAGTCTGCTCCCGGTCGCGTTCATTCGAATTCGATGTGTTCTCGGAATGCCGATTGCTGTGGCGCAATGGCAATTGAAAATTCAGCATCGATAAATCGATTCCTGAACGCTTGGCCGCGCGGTCGAGCAAAATATCAAACTCGTCTCTGCCTAGAATTCTCCTCATTCTGCTAGCCAGCCGATTTAACAGCTCCGAACTGGACCCAGGGATGGCATTGGGATCGTGAAAAATTATCTGCGCCATCAATTCGCAAATTTCTTCATGAGCAGTATCAATTGCGCTGGCGCATTCCTTGCGGCTGAGCATCATTTTCCCCTGCAATTTGAGAATTTTTAATGGTATCAAATTTCAAGCCTTATCAGGGGCGCGCCACAGAAATTCCAAGGAACGCATGTTTAACCTCACTGTCGAAAGAGTAGATGCAGGACTAAACGGCAGCCGAACTGGACATTTTTTTTTCATTTGAGTATTCATGAACTCCCAGTCGAATTTCAGTCGGAATAGATTTTCGTACACGTCCATTACCCAGGAGTTTGCGGACCAAATTTTGCAATTTATGGCAGACGCACAGCGCCACAATGGACTTGAGGCACGCTTCCGTCGAGAACGTGCGTATGGGGCTTACATGTGTTGGCGCGCATTAGTCAGAGACGAAATTGACCCTGCCATCTTCAACGATGATGATTGCCGGCTAGAAGCTTTGCTATCTCTGCAATCGTTTGGGATGCAGTAAACGTTCGATTTCAGCGGAGACGCAGCGGTATCTGGACAGTTCGTAGCGTTTTCAATTCGCGCTTCCCGATTTGCAAATGCCGCTGATCTGCCGAGGTTGCCGTCCAAGGCATCAATCCAACTGCCGACCCTCGTCGCTCTTGCTATCGGCGTGTGCTCGCGAATCGGCGCCGCCATCGTCCGCTGTGACAATCGATAAGGCGCGCGCGTTGCATTCAATCCGTCCATGCTCTCGACCATCAGGATTTGCTGGCGCCGCGAAAGCTGGTGCTCTTTGGTGCGAATTTCGTGAGAGTCGCCAAGAATGACTGCACTTAGCGCTGACTGAAACCCGCGGCGTACATAAAACGGCCCCCTCGGAAGCCGTTGTTTTGGTGCCTACGAACCGGTTACAGCACACGCGTGAAATGCCCGCTGGCCAGCAGCGGCTCGACGTCCCCGCGCGCGACGCGTTGTAGCGGTTCGGCGCGCGAAAAACGATAGGTGGTACCGGTGACTTGTCCCACTACCCGGATCGGTGGGCTGGCCAGGTAGCGCAGCGTTACCTGGCCCAAGGGCGCGTGCGTGCCGGACCGGGGCGCCACGCGGGGTGGAGGGGCAGCCGGCTCGGATATTGTTCCTGTTACCCGACCGGGTGGCGGCACTGTCGCTTGGCTACTGTTCGCATTCGTCCGGGGGCTGTTTTTCAGTTCCGCCCGCTTGCTGCCGCAACAGCTCATGATCTTCTCCTTCCATGGGAAATGGCTCAATCGTTAACGGTTTGTATCCGACCCGTTCCAGCAGGCAGGCCGCGCCGGACATGGCCAGCCAGGCGAGCACGCTTTCTTGGGTACTACGCCCGATCAGTATGCCAAACGGCAAGGCGACCCACAGGCTCACACAGTAGAAACAATCCATCAGCTTCCCCAGCACGCCACCGCCGAGCGCCCGCCGCAGGCGCACCAGGACGTCCCAAGGCCCGTCCTCGTACGCCAGCAGATGGGCTAGGCGCCAGCTGGCGAGCAAGCCCAGCACGAAGCCGAACCAAGGCGCGTCCATTCGCTTACGACCGCGGCAAGTCGTTACAGATCTTGACCGGCCAACTCGATGTGGCGTGGCTGACTCCGCAGGCGCGGACAGTGCGGTCGTACACGGTCAGGTGGAAAATGTAAACGCAGCATTCGCCGCGTGCCAACTCAAAGCCGGCTTGCACCGGATAGGGCAGAGAAGCCTGGCAGATCGGATCGACCGCGCGCAGGTCGAACAAGGCAAGTGTGCCGATGACGGTAGGTATGGTCGGCGCGCCGCAGCGCGTTCCGGGGTCGCCCACCCGGGAGGTGCCATGGAAGCAGGTGCCGCCAGGACCCGGAATCGATATCGTTGGACCGCCCTGCTTTTCCACCCTGACCACGTAGTGGTCAAAATTGTCATTGGGCCGGGTCAGCGGCAAAGTCTCGTCGATGTACTCATCGTAGGCAATGCCGGAAATTGGCAGCGGCCAGGGGATGCTGCAGTCCGGCGGTGAGGCAAACTGACTGACGAACAGGTCGGCGCACTTTGGCACCGCGGTGATCTGGATGAGCGCAGTAATCGGCTTGTTGTCGATCCATACCCGTTGGGTGTCGCAGTAGGTGTTGCCTAGCGTGTCTTCGAGCACCAGGCGGAGCGTGGTCAAGCCGCTTAACTGGCAGCCGCCCACGTTGCTGCTCCACGACGACGGCGCCAGCCGCCCTTGTGGATCGGTCAACAGGCAGTACGGCGGGAACGGTATCGGCACTAGGCAGTCCGGCACCCAGTTGGCAGTGAGCACGGAGGTGTCGGTGCGCATGTTTATGGCGCGATATTGGGCGGCAGTGTTGAACTCGACCTGCCAGAAGTTGGTCCAGCCGCCGGTGCCGCAGTCCGTCTCGTAGCCGGGCTTGTAGTCGAGCGCGTAGCGCTTGATTCGCTGATTGTCGTCGCAGCCGCCCAGGTAGGCGGCGCCCCAGATTTGTAGGCAGGTGCCAAACGATGCTTCAAACGTGCCCGCGGCGCGGGTGCACAGCGCGGGAACGTGATCGAGAAAGCGTGCTGCCGGGTCGTACGGTGTGCTGTCGAGCGTGAAGTTGCCATCGACGCCAAGGATGCGCACGTCTTTTTTAAATACCGAGAAGATGATCGGGCCACAAGGTGGCAAGCTATGATTGGCACCATACACGGTCAGACGTACGAAATAGGTGCCGGCATCGAGCAAGGTGGTGTCCAGGTAGCCCAGCAGGCCGGCAACGACCGGGGTCGTACCCTGCGTCGTATTTCCAGGCGGGATAGGCGGATAGACGAAGTTGGCAGCGTGCCACACAACGTTGTCGCGCGACCACTCGAGCACGTAGCGCACGAAGCCAGCGCCGGCCGCGGTTCCTTGAATCGGTACCACCAGCGCTGGAATATCCGGATTGACGACTTCGGCAATGCAATCGTGCGGACCGGTCAGCTCGCACCGGAGCGGCCTGAAACAGGCGCGCAGGCAGCGCCGATATTGCAATAGGCAACGGAACACATCGACCAGGTTCTTGGCACGCGCCAGGCAGCAACCAAAGCGGATGGCGCACAGGCACCAGCAGCGGCAGAACCAGAACCAAGGTTCCCGGCTGTGTTGTTCAAATGCCGCATCGCCTAGTAATGCCTGGGCGGTGTCAACTGTCAGCAGCCGCTCGAACACGGCGGCAGCTTCCTCTTCGCCCTCGGAGCAGTCAAGCTGGCCATCGGCAACATCGTCGGCCAGGCCGTCGATGAAATCGATACTTGCCAACTGGTCGCTCAGATACGGCCGGTAGGCCTTGGCCAGTGCCTCGGCCAAGGTATTCAGGTCGCGCCGCTCCAGCGCCGTCAGCTGGCCCGGCGTGACCGGAGCGCCAACCGCACGCCGCACGCATAGCCAATAGCGGTACAGGTAATACGCCGACAGCCGGAAGGTGCGCGGCCGGCGGCACACCAGCCAGCCAAAGATCATGCAGCAGCGGATGTGCAACAGGCACCAGCGCCAGCGCTCGATTGGCCCAAGCAGCTCGCGGGCCTGTGCGGGTAGTAGCGCCATGACCACTTGCTCGTCGGGAAAGCTGCCAAGCAGACGCTCGGCGGCCGCCAGTTCCGCCTCGCAGTCGGGCGGCGCACCATGTGCCTCTTTGCTAAGCGCGTCGAGGTCATCCGCACGCTTGAGATCTTCCTCGAGCATCGGTCGGTACACAGCAATGAGAGCTTCCAGTACCGTCTTAAATTCCGGGCTCGATGAATCGTCCGCGTCGTCGTGTGAGTTCGACATGTTCTTCCCCTTGGCTTTGTGCATTGAGATGTGCCCGGCGAGAGTACGGGCGAATAGACGCCGCGACAGAAGAGACCCTGGGGCGTGTGGACCATTCTAGTAATGCTGGACGGGAGCGGGTTGACCCTGGTCAGGCGGACAGAGCCGTAGTTCGGCGGGATTCAACGAGTGGCAGCCGATGTGGCACGATTTGTCTTAGCGGTCGCGAAAGCACTGGAATCCACATCACGGACGACCGCTTTTTTCACCGATCATGCACGTGGTTCCGCTGCATCTGTTGGCGTATCACACCGCGCTGGCGGGGGATGTCGACGAGCCGCGTCTGCAAACGGTCCTTGTAAGTGCGCCAACGAAAACTTCCTTAGCTTCCACTCTGGGTCTGCGCCATCTCGAGCGCGGGCAAGGTGACGGTCAGGAAGGATGACACCTGGCCGATCAGCTCGGCGGCTTGCTGACGCACCTGCCCCATTTGCAGCATCGACAGTTCCGCCTGGCGAACCGCCTGCTGAATCAGCGCGCGGCGCTGCTGGAGAACATCCAACAGCGTCGCATCCAAAGCGCCGCCGACCAGTTCCGACACAACGGCAAGCGCGACCCAGTGCAAGGTCAGGGTCTTCGCCGACTCGTCCAAGTTGCGCGTTGCGACCTCGCTGTCCGCCATCAGCTGCTGGAGCTGCGCACGGGACGCTATCAGCTTTGGCTTGTACTGGGCCGGCGATGTCGTGCGGCGCAGCAGCTTGCCGAATACGCCGGTCGGCGCCTTGCCGCTCTCTAGTGCGTCCTCGAGCAGTGCCGGCACGCCCATTTCCGAGAATTTGCGGACCAGCCCGGTAACTGGCTGGAGCAGAGCGGCCTGCTCCATCAATGGCGCCTCCGCCCAGTCCGTGACCAGTGACAGCTTGACCGGCAGGACGCGCCGGAACATGGCGGCGAAGCGCTGCTCCGAGTGCGCGAACAACACAGGGTAGTCGGACCGGACGGTTGCCAAGGCATCGCGGACTGCGGGATGGTCCTCGCTGTCGAACAGTGCGCTCGGCGCGGCTTTGGGGGGCACGCTCGCCGCCGGCGCGTCGGGCATGTCGTCAAACGACAGCTTCTTCGGTGGCGTGGCGTCTAGGGCAGGCACAGCGGGTTGCGGCGCCGGCGAGGAAACCTCGGCGTCGCCGAAGTCGAACGCCTTTGGCGCAACCGGGCGATCGATGCTCTCTGGGGACGGCACCGGCTCCTCTCCGAAGTCGAATGCCTTGGGCGTCTTGTTTGTCATCGGCAGTCGGAGTCGGGAGCCATTGGCTTCGATTGAAACAGTGCTTCCCGGGCCAGGCAGTCCTTAAATGGTGCCGCCAAGCTTGCGGATGAAGGTCGCCAGATTGAGCTTGAAGCCGGCGCCGACTGCCTGGAAGCGCCATTCGCCGTCCTTGCGGTACAACGAGCCGAACTGCAGCGCGGTCTTGTCCGAGTAGTCCTCGTTGAGGTCGTAACTCGCGATCTCTTCGCCGGTCTCGTCGTTGTACACCTTGACGTAGGAGCCATTGACACGGCCAAAGTTCTGCTTGCGCGCCTCGGCGTCGTGGATGGTCACGACAATCGGCATCTCCACCACTTCCGCCTGGACCTTGGCCAGGTCGACGGTGATGACCTCGTCGTCTCCATCCTTGTCGCCGGTGCGGTTGTCGCCGGAGTGCACGACGGCGCCGTCCGGCGACGTGGTCTGGTTGTAGTAGACGAAGTGGGCGTTGCTGATCATGACCGGATCGTCGGCCGCGTTCTTCTTGCACAGGAACACGGACGAGTCCAGGTCGAACGCTTGGCCGTCGGCCGCGTTGACCTTCCATCCGAGGCCGATGCGAACGCGCTTGAGGCCGGGGTTGGTTTTTTCGAGGTTGATGCGATGGCCAGTTTCGAGAGTAATCGGCATGGATTTTCCTTCTATTGTGGAGGTTGCATTTTGGTTGGAACGGGGAGCGGGCGCAATGGGCGCTTGCCGCGGTTACGCCGCCGGCGAGAACCGCGCAAGCAACTCGCGCTCGAGCTCCTGCAGTTTTGGCAGCTCGTCCTTGCGGCGCTGCTGGCCTTCCTTCGAGATTTGCTCGAGCTTGTCGAACGCGGTAATGAGCTGCGTCTGGACGTGCTGCGCCGTTTCGAGGCTGACCAGGGAGCGCTGTTTGACGCGGGCCACCGTCTCGGTGTTTTCCAGCAACATGTCGGCCTGGGCGCGGAAGGCCGCGTCGGTGGCGTCGTAGGCGGCGTTGGCGACGGCGGCGCTCTGCTTGGCCTCGAGCTGCAGCAGGTAGAGCGAGAACACGTTGCGCCAGGCCGGAATCGACACGTTGACGATATCGGTGAAGGTGTCCGTCAGGGAGCGCGCATTGTCCTGCGACAGCCGGATTTGCGGCACCATTTGCGTGGCCATCAGCATGGCGCGGCGCAGGTCGTCGATGCGTTTTTCAAGTCGCTCCAGACGGCGCTTGAGCTCGGTGGCCTGCTGCGCCTCGAAGGCGTTCATCGGCGCGGCCTGCTGCGCGATGGCGTCCTGAAGCTTAAGCGCCCAGCCCTCGCCCTTTTTCACGTCGGCATCGAGGCCTTGATAGTAGATTTCGAGTCCCTTGTACATCTCGTCGAAATCCTGGATGCGGCCCTTGTGCACGTTTGCGTGGCGCGTCATTTCGGCGACCAGGGTGTCCATGCGGGATTCGACCACTTGGTATTGCGAAAGCATTTTTTCTTTGACCGAGCCGAACAGGTTGGTGACGCGCGACATCAGTCCGCCCGAACGCAGCTTGGCCGGGTCGAGGCCCTTCGAGGTCGCGATCAGTTCGTTGAGCTGCGTGCCGAACACGTCCGCGTCCGACGCACGCACGGTGCCGAGCAATTTGGCCGACACCTTGGCCACGCCGGAGCCGGTGGAGCCGCCCAGCGACTCGATGGCTTTGTCGTCGATGCCGGAGATGTCGACACGGACCGCCGGCGCGGGCGCGCCCGCCTCCGGCCGCGACGCCGGCAGCATGTCCGAAGTGCCGGCAGGATTGAATAGCGGCGGCAAGCTCGCTGCGGGAGCCACTGGAGGCACCGATGCTGCCTGCGCGTCGTCGTCGGAGGAGAACAGGGGTTTCATGGAATCCCTTCAGGTTAAATGTGACAATAGTAGTAGCTTACCACCGGTGAGGATGTTAGCGATGAACCACCTGGCGAAGTAGCTCGGTGGAGAAATGGAACGGATGCGTCAACGGCGATAGCGCGACATCGGACGTAATCATGCGCACTTCCATTGGGCACCAGATCTGGCATCCGTACATTTTCGAGCCATTTAGTTTTTTTGTTGCCGCCTCGCCCGCGTGGTCCGCCCTCGAACTGGCGCTAGCAGCCTGTCGGGCTTTCCCCG
>NZ_PXWF02000190.1 GCF_003011895.2 Massilia glaciei
GGGTGACGATCACGAAGGCGGTGCCCAGCGTTTTCGACAACTCGAGCATCAGGTCGAAGATCTGCTGCGCGTTGGCGTGGTCGAGGTTGCCGGTCGGCTCGTCCGCCAGCACGCACGCCGGCCCGGCCACCAGCGCGCGCGCCAATGCCACGCGCTGGCGCTCGCCGCCCGACAATTCGCCCGGCACGTGCGTGACCCGCTTGGCCAGCCCCACGCGCGCCAGGATCTCCTGCGCCTTTTGTGCGGCGCGCGCGCGTTTCTCGCGCCGGATCATGAGCGGCATGGCCACGTTGTCGAGCGCCGAGAACTCCGGCAGCAGGTGGTGGAACTGGTACACGAAACCGAGTTCGGTGTTGCGCAGGTCGCCGCGGCGCGACTCCGACAGCGCCGCGAAGTCCTCCCCCCACAGCGTGACCGAGCCGGTGGTCGGCGTGTCGAGCCCGCCGAGCAGGTGCAGCAGGGTCGACTTGCCCGAGCCCGAGGCGCCGACGATGGCCACGCGCTCGCCGCGGAACACGCTGAAGTCGACGCCGCTTAGCACCGGCACCTGGTAGGCGCCCTGGGTGAAGGTCTTGCCCAGGCCGCGGCAGGCCAGCACGGCCTCGCCGGCGCCCGTTTGGCCGGCCCGCTCACTCATAGCGCAAGGCCTCGGCCGGCTTGACGCGCGACGCAGCCCAGCTCGGATAGAGCGTGGCCACCAGCGCGAGCACCAGGCCGAACACGGCGACCATGATCACGTCGGGCGCCTGCAGGTCGGACGGCACGGCGCTGAGCAGGTAGATATCCTGCGACAAAAACTTCACCTGCAGCACGCGCTCGATGAACGGCACGATCACGTCGACATTGAGCGCCACCAGCACCCCGAGCCCGATGCCGCAGGCGGTGCCCATCAGCCCGACCAGCACGCCCTGCACCATGAAGATCTTCATGATCGACGCGGGCGAGGCGCCCAGCGTGCGCAGGATGGCGATGTCGGCCTGCTTGTCGGTGACCGACATGACCAGCGTGGCCACCAGGTTGAACGAGGCGACGGCGACGATCAGCGCCAAAATGATGAACAACATCTTCTTCTGCGAGCGCACCGCCGCGAACCACAGGACGTTCTGCTTGGACCAGTCGCGCATGATCAGCTCGCCCGGCATGCTGGCCATCAGTTCGGCCGCTACCCGGGGCGCCGCGTGCATGTCGGCGATGCGCAGGCGCAGGCCGGACGGCCCGCCGATGTTGGCGATTTCCATGGCGTCGTCGAGGTGCACGAAGGCTAGCGCCGAGTCGTATTCGTAGTGCCCCGAATTGAACACGCCGACCAGCGTGAACGGGCGCACCCGCGGGATGCCGGCCTGGTTGCCGGCCTGGTTGCCGGCCTGGTTGCCGGCCTCCTTGCCGGCCTCGGGCTGGGCCAGCGCGATCGAGAATCTGTCGCCCACGTTCAGCTTGAGCGACTTGGCCAGCACGTGGCCGACCACGATGTTGAAGGTGCCCGGCAGGAGCTGGCCGAAGCTGCCCTCGGTGACCTTGCCGGCCACGTCCGAGACGGTGCGCTCCTGCGCCGGCAGCACGCCGCGGATCATCGCCGGGCGCATCACGCCGTCACTGATGAGCATGCCTTCGGTGTCGACGAACGGCGCCGCCGCCACCACC
>NZ_PXWF02000191.1 GCF_003011895.2 Massilia glaciei
CAGGTTGAGCGCCAGCCCGCACAGCGCCACCAGCAGCGCGCCCAGGATCGCCAGGCCGGCGATCCAGGCCATGGTGTCCTCGATGTTGCGCGACTGCCGGGCGTCGATCCCGGCCAGCGCGGCGTCGACGTCGTCGAGGTAGATGCCGGTGCCGAGCACCCAGCCCCAGCGCGGCATGGGAAGCACGTAGCCGAGTTTGAGCGCGCTCCTTCGCGACGAGGGCTTGGCCCAGGCGTAGCGGTGGAAGCCGCCGCCGGCGCGCGCGCGCTCGACCAGGCGCTGGACCACCGGCTCGCCGCCGGTGCGCAGCTCCCACAGCCTGCGCCCGACCAGCTCGGGCTGGCGCGGATGCACCAGGTTGACGCCCCGCAGGTCGTAGACGAAGAAGTAGCCGTCGGTTCCATAGCTCAGCGTCGACAGGATGCGCCTGGCCTCGGCCAGCGTGGCCGGGTCCGAACGGCCCGACCGGTACAGGTGCGCGACCGCCTGCATGGCCAGCGCGACATAGTGCTTGAGCTCGGATTCCTTGCTCGCCAGGTAGGCTTGCTCGATGGTGTCGCGCTGCTGCTGGGCCAGCGTGACGGCCTGGTGCCGCACGAACAGGGCGAGCGCGCACAGCACCAGGATCAGTGGTGCGATCGCGAGGAGTATCACCTTTTGCCCGAGTTTCACGCTTGGTTCTCAGTTGAATTCTCAGTTGAATGGGCTTGCCGCGGCCCTTGGTCGGTTCGTTTTAGCCGGGCTTCCGCCGCCTGCCGCAACCGTCCCGATGATGATCCAAAAAGGGCTTGGAAGTCTTCATATTTTCCGTTTTTCCGCCCTCAGAAAAGATAATTCGCGGCCGAGTCGGGCAATCTCGGATTGACCGTAAACCGATCTCTGATAATCGTCCCGGAAGATAACTGGAGACTTGCATGAAGCCCAAAAAAAATCAGCCAAACGCCGCCGATGCCGCCGGTCCGGGCCGGCGCAGATTCCTCGTCAACAGTGGCGTGATGCTGCTCAAGAGCGCGCCCGGCTTGTCGATCGCGGCCCAAGCGCCCGGCACGGCCGCCGCCGGACCGGCCGCGGGCCTGACCAGCGTCACCTTGGACAAGGGGTGGACGGTGCGGGGGTGGACGGTGCGCGAGGCCGCGTCGTCGATGGCGGTTCCCGCCGCCGTTCCGGGCTTCGTGCAGACCGACCTGGTGGCCGCCGGAAAGCTCCCCGCGCTCTATCTGGGCATGAACATGAAGCTGGCCGAACCCGTGGCCGAGAAGGAATGGCTCTACGAGACGCGTTTTCCGTGCGACGCCGCCACGGCCGCCGCCGCGCGCCAGGAGCTCGTGTTCCAAGGGCTCGATTGCTATGCCGAGGTGTTTTTGAACGGGCGCAGCATTCTCAAGGCCGACAACGCGTTCCTGACCCACCGGGTGGCGGTCGATGGCGTGCTGCGCGCCGGCGAGAACCGGCTTGAGGTGCGCTTCGCCAGCCCGCTCAAGACGCTGCGCGCGCGCGCCGCCGCCTATCCCTACTACAACGAGAAACACCGCAAGCGTGATCTCAACGACCTGCGCAAGTTCGCGCGCAAGGCGCAATACCAGTTCGGCTGGGACTTGGCGCGCAAGCTGACCACGGTCGGGATCTGGCGCCCGGTCGTCCTCGAGGCCTGGGGCGCGCTGCGCGCCAGCGACCTGCAGATCGCGCAGGAGGAACTGAGCACGGACAAGGCGCGCCTGCGCTTCGATTGCTCGTTCGACGCGGCCGTGGCGATGACCGGCGTCACCGTCGAGGTGACCGTGGTCGAGACTGGGCAGCTGGTGCGCGCCGTGTTCGATCTGGGCCAGGGCCGCAACCTGGTGCCGCTGCGGGTCGAGATCGAGCGGCCGCGCCTGTGGTGGTGCACCGGACTGGGCGCGCAGGATCTGTACCACTTCGAGATGCGCGCGCTGCGCGACGGCAAGGTCATCGCCAGCGCGAAAAAGCGCTCGGGCCTGCGCACCACCGAGCTGGTGCAGCAGCGCGACGCGACCGGGCAGTCCTTCTACATCAAGCTCAACGGCGTGCCCGTGTTCCAGAAGGGCGCCAACTACGTGCCGGTCGACATGCCGTTGACCCAGGTGACGGAGCGGCGCTACCGCAAGATGATCGACGACGCGCTCGCCACCAACATGAACACCCTGCGCATCTGGGGCGGCGGCATTTACGAGGAGGATGTCTTTTACGACCTGTGCGACGAAAAAGGCATCATGGTGTTCCACGATTTCATGTTCGCCTCCGCCATGCCGCCGGCCGATGACGCATACCTCGCCAGCGTGCGCCTGGAAATCGCGCAACAGATCCTGCGCCTGCGCAACCATCCCAGCCTCATCCTTTGGGCGGGCAACAACGAGAATGAATCGGCCTGGTTCCAGGAACTGAAAAAAACCTACCCGATCCAGGTCTATATGGACCAGTCGCGCATTTTCAACCGCATCATTCCCGGCCTGGTCAAGGAGCATTTCCCCGAGATCCCCTACACCCGCAGTTCGCCGAGCACCAACATCGACGGCATGGAGCCGAAGGCGGGCTGGGGGGACACCCACGCGTGGGCGGTGTGGTTTGGCAAGATCGATATCGAAAAGGCGATGGGCACGCGCACCATCCGCTGCGCCAGTGAATACGGCTTCGTCGGCTATGGCCCGATGCGCTCCCTGAAAAAATTCCTCAAGCCCGGGGAGCGCGGGCGCGACCACCCCGCCTTCCGCTACCACGACGCCTACGACGGTATCGAGGGCGTGATCGACGAATTCCTTGGGCGCTACTACACGGTGCCGGCCGACCTTGAGGCATATGTCTATCTCAGCGGCCTGATGCAGGGTGAGGTGACGCGGGCGCTGAACGAACTTTACCGGCGTTGCAAACCGGTCTGCATGGGCGCCATGCTCTGGCAGCTCAACGACGTCTGGCCAGTGGCGAGCTGGTCGCTGATCGATTACTACGGGGAATGGAAGGCGGCGAACTACTTCACGCGCGATGCCTTCGCGCCGGTGCTGGTGAGCCCTGTGCTGGAGAAGGACAAGGTGCTCATCCATCTGGTGTCGGACCGGCGCGAGGCCGTGGCCGGCACGCTCGAGGTGGCCGTGCACGACTTCACGGGCGGACGCACGCCCCTGCTCACACGCGCGGTCGGCGTCGGCTACGACGCCGCCGTGGTCGCGGCGGAACTGTCGCGCGAGGCGGCGCTGGCCGGCCATGACCCGGCCGCGTGCGTGCTGGTCGCCCGGCTCACCGTCGGCGCGGCGCAGGTCTCGCGCAACCTGCTCTATTTCAAGCGCCCGAAGGACCTCGCGCTGCCGCCGGCCGAACCGGACGTCACATTGAGCGACGTGCGCGGCGGCATCCTGGCGCGGCTGCGCTGCCCGGTCATCGCGAAGAACGTTTTCCTCGACAGCGGCGCGGTCGAGGGGCACTGGGAGGACAACTATTTCGACCTGCTGCCGGGTGAAACCAAGGAAGTGCTGTTCAGGCCCGCCACCCCCGTCAAGGCGAAGGCGCTCGAGGCGGGCCTCACCATCACCACCCTCAACGCGGTGATGGGCAAGGCGGCGGCGCCCTGCGGGGGACAAGGCTAGCAGCTTGTCGGACTTTCCTCGTGAACGAGACCGGATCGTTGGCGTCTCGACATAGCAGCGAAACCGGGGTCGGAGTTTTTTTCGCGGGGTCATGCGAAAATTAGGCCCGCCGCCCCCTCACCCCACTTTCGCGGCCCGAAGTCAGCGCCGTTTTCCGCACCTAAAACTGGCCGTGGCATGAGAAAATGTCGTCTCCCCAAGCACGCATTCTTATCATGTCCGATTCATCCTCGTCGACCGCAAAACCGCCTATCTCATGCCCCCGTCGTTGGAGGACTGGCTCAATGAAGATCATCTGGCGCGCTTCATCGTCGAGGTGATCGACCAATTGGATTTGTCGAATTTGACACGGCAATATGCCGGACGCTGATCGAAGGCGATACGCAAGCGGTAGCCCTCCACGGTAGCCTTCCGGTTTGGCTGCATCGCGTGCAACACCGGGCCAAGCCGCTCACCGCTGCCTTGGGCTAATGAGATCATGTACCCATCTGTTAGCTGGCCCTGTAGAACGCTATGGCCTGAGAGGCTGACCCGGCCTCGCTTTCGCTTACCTCAAAATTCTATGCCAACGTTTATTTTTGCGTCGCGCTGCAGTTACCCGTTTTTGCCAAATCAAGAATCGCAATATCGGCTTTGGCCTGCTGCTCAGGGATGACCTCAAGCCCCGCACCGCCGACAGTGTCGCCCGTCGTGACGTATTGGCGTACGAAGTAATTTTTTCCCGACTCGAACGACAAATCGAGGTTGTTTGGCGCAAGTCCTGAATCAATGGAAAGCCTATGCACCTTACCCCCTTCCACCTCTATATAGATGAAACCGTTAGGTGCACTTTGCCCTATACACTTGCCATCCACCAAAATATCTATTTTATAGATGCCACCGAAAATATAAATCCCCGCGTTGTTGGAACTCGGAGCGCCGAATTTTTTAGTCGCGAGGATTCTATCGGAGCCATGTCCATGGAGGCGCACCCGTCGATAAAAGCGACCCATAGATGGCGAAAACTGAAAAAATTTTCATATTGATTACGCAGTAACCGAACAAAGAATGGCGTAAAACTTGGTGGCGGGTGTCATATGGCTCCGTCAGGGATCTAGGCGCGCTACCAGGGGATCATGGGCACAGCGCGACCGCGGCCCGGACCGACGTGCCCGCCGGCGACGACGCCACCGCGAGCTCGCCGCCGATCGCGTCCATCCGTTCCATCATGTTGCGCAGGCCGATGCCGCGTCCCGGATGCAGCGCGACGCCGGCCGGGTCGAAGCCGCAGCCGTCGTCGGCGACCGTCAGCGTCAGGCGGCGCCTGGTGCGCACCAGCGTGAGCTCGACCCGGCGCGCGCCGGCGTGGCGTTCGACGTTGGTCAGCGCCTCCTGCGCGATGCGGAACAGCGCCGTGCTCACCACCTCCGTGTTGACCTCCTGGTCGAGCCCTGCCATGCCCCCCTCCGAGGAGAACCTGAACGGCAGCGCCCAGGCGGCCGTCGACTCCTGCGCCAGATGGGCGAGCGCGGCGGCCAGTCCCAGGTCGTCGAGGATGGCCGGGCGCAGGTCGTGCGAGATGCGGCGCACCTCGGCCAGCACCTCGGCCAACTGACCAGCCGTGCGCCCGAAGCCGGCGCGCGCCGCCTCGCGCTCGGCCGCGTCGCCGGCGAGCCGGACCAGGCCCGCCTCGAGCTGCAGCTTGATCGACACCAGGCACTGGCTGATGCCGTCGTGCAGGTCGCGCGACAGGCGCGCGCGCTCCGCCTCCTGCGACCCGACCACGCGCCGCGCCAGCGACCTGAGCTTGGCGTCGGCCACGCGCAGCTCGCTCAGGTTGAGCGCCAGCCCGCACAGCTCCACCAGCAGCGCGCTCAGGATCGCCAGGCCGGCGATCCACGCCATGGTGCCCTCGATGTTGCGCGACTGCCGGGCGTCGATCCTGGTCAGCGCGGCGTCGACGTCGTCGAGGTAGATGCCGGTGCCGAGCACCCAGCCCCAGCGCGGCATGGGCAGCACGTAGCCGAGCTTGCGCGCGGTCATGGCGGCCGTCCGCGACGAGGGCTTGGCCCAGGCGTAGCGGTGGAAGCCGCCGCCGGCGCGCGCGCGCTCGACCAGGCGCTGGACCACCGGCTCGCCGCCGGTGCGCAGCTCCCACAGTTTGCGCCCGACCAGCTCGGGCTGGCGCGGATGCACCAGGTTGACGCCCTGCAGGTCGTAGACGAAAAAATAGCCGTCGTCGCCGTAGCTCAGCGTCGACAGGATGCGCCTGGCCTCGGCCAGCGTGGCCGGGTCCGAGCGGCCCGACCGGCACAGACGCCCGACCGATTGCATGGCCAGCGCGACGTAGTGCTTGAGCTCGGCCTCCTTGCTGGCCAGGTAGGCCTGCTCGATGGTGTCGCGCTGCTGCTGGGCCAGCGTGACGGCCTGGTGCCGCACGAACAGGGCGAGCGCGCACAGCACCACGATCAGCGGCGTGATCGCGAGGAACACCACCTTGTGTCTGAGCTTCACTGCGCGGCCCGGTGCGGTGCGGCGGCGCTGGCGCCTACTTCGGCGCCGGCACGATCGCGCCCTGCTTCCAGGTGGCGATCATCGCCATGCCCAGCTCGACCGCCTCGTGGTCCTGCGCCGAGAACGGCTTCTGGTAGGTGCCGATGGCGCCGCGCACCGGCGCGGCCAGGTTCTCGAGCGCCGCCTTGATTTTGGCGCCGTCAGTGCTCCCGGCCTGGCCGATGGCGGCCGCCAGCAGCAGGATCGAATCGTTGCCGCCGGCCGCCGCCGTCGGGTTGACGATGCGCGCGCGCTTGTACTCGGCGCGGTAGGCCGCCTCGAACGCGCGTCCGGCCTCGCTCGCGGCGCCCTCGACGAAGGTTTGCGGCGAAAACGCGCCGTTGCCGGCCGGGCCCGCGATCGAGAGGAAGGAATCCATCGCGTTCGGCCACGAGCCGATCAGCGGCACCTTCATGCCCAGCTTGGCGGCGCCGGCCGCGATCTGCCCCTGCTCGGGCCCGATGCCGTACACCAGCAGCACGTTGGCGCCGGCCTCCTTGGCGCGCAGCAGCTGCGCCGTCATGTCGGTGTCCTTGAGGTTGAAGATCGTGTCCGAGACGGCCGCCAGTTTGTGCGCGAGCAGACGCTTGACCATGTCGTCGTGGCCGCCGACGCCGTACGGGGTCGAGTCCGACAGCAGCGCGATCTTGCGCCAGCCCTTCTTCACGGCGTAGTCGACCATCATCTGCGCCTGCAGCGTGTCCGAGGCCTGCACCCGGAAGGTGTAGTTTCCGGCGGGCGCGTTGGCGTAGGTTTTGGTCAGCTTGGTGCCGGCCGAGGCCGGGATCATGTTGGGGATGCGCGCCGCCTGCAAGTTGCGCTGGTACGAGGCCACCACCCCGGTGTTGACGCCGCACGAACAGGCCACGATGCCCTTCGAGGGCAGCGCCTGCATGTTCTGGGCCGCCTTTTCTGGCTTGGCCTCGTCGTCGAGTTCGACCAGCTCGAGCCGGCGTCCGAGCACGCCGCCGCGCGCGTTGATTTGCTTGACCGCGAGGCGCTGGCCGTCGCGCACGGCGCTGCCCATGTTGGCCGAGCCGCCCGTCAGCGGCAGCAGGGAACCGATGCGGATGGTGTCGGCGGCGTGGGCGGCGCCGGCGGCCAGCAGCGCGGCGGCGAGTGCGAATTGGGTCGGTTTCATGGGTTTTCCTTTGGGTGGTTGGATGGTGTTGGGCGCGCAGCCGCAAAAGGCGCGCGCACGGGGTCAGGACAGGTAGGAGGCGACCAGGCCGGCGCCGCCCGACAATTGGCGCGCGCTGCCGGCCATCACCACCTGGCCGCGCGCGAGCACGTACCCTGAGAGGTTGAGAGTCTTTCGATCATGCCCGCTCAGCACGCCAGAAAGCGCCAGTTCGTCGTTGCAAATGCTCGCCATAGCCCGCTATGGCTGTGCTTTGCGTCTCGATCTGCCGCTTTCTGGCGGGCTGCTCGGACACTCCCGAAAAACTCTCAGCCTCTGAGTCTGCGATGGCGAGCGCGCGGCGCGCGAATTGCTCGACGAGCACGATGGTGAGGCCGTCGGCGCGCAGTTTTTCGATCGTCGCGAAAACGTCGTTGACGATGTTCGGCGCCAGCCCCATCGACGGTTCGTCGAGCAGCAGCACGCGCGGGCGCAGCATCAGGGCGCGCGCGATGGCCAGCATCTGCTGTTCGCCGCCGGAGAGGGTGCCGGCCAGTTGGCCGGCGCGCTAGCGCAGGCGCGGGAACAGGGCGAACATGCGCTCGAGGTCGCGCCCGACGGCGTCCTGGTCGCGCCGCGTGAAGGCGCCGAGCAGCATGTTCTCGCGCACCGTCATCGGGCCGAACACCTGGCGCCCCTCGGGGCAGTGGGCGACGCCGGCGGCGGCCACCTGGCAGGCCGCCTTGCCCAGCAGTTCCTGCCCGTCGAGCCGGATCGAGCCGGTGGTGCCGCCGATCTGGCCCGAGATGGCGCGCAGGGTCGACGATTTTCCGGCGCCGTTGGCGCCCATTATGGCCACGATGCTGCCCCGGGGGACCGCCAGCGAGACGTCGTGCAGCACGTGGTTGTCGGCGTACTTCGCGTTGACCTTGTCGAGCGTGAGCGCGTCGCCCCCGGCCGCGCCGGCGGCCGCCGGCACCTGCGGCGCGCGCGCGTGTTCCCCGATGGCGGGTTCCCGCGTGGTTTGTTCCCGCGTGGTTTGTTCCTGCGTGCTGCGATCCTGCATGGTCTGCTCCTTCTATGCGCCGAGGTAGGCTTCTTGGACCGCCTGGTTGGCCTGGATTTCGGCGGCGCTGCCGCGCGCGAGCACCTGGCCGAAGTTGAGCACCGTGATGCTGTCGGAGAGCTCCATGACGACGTCCATGTGGTGCTCGATGAGCACGACGGCGATGCCGTGCTCCTTGATCAGGAGGATCAGGGCCTTGAGCGCGGCCAGGTCGGCCCCGCGCAGGCCGGCGGCCGGCTCGTCGAGCAGCAGCAGCATGGGGTTGCAGGCCAGGGCCCGGGCGACCTCGAGGAAACGCTGCTGGCCGTACGACAGGTTGCGCGCGAGCTGGTGCGCGTGGGCGGCCAGGCCGACGGTCTCGAGCAGCGCCATGGCGCGGCCGTTGGCATGCTTGTCGATCGAGTGGTGCATCCCGGCCAATACGTTGTCGAGCACCGACAGGTCGCCGAACACCTGCAGGTTCTGGAACGTGCGCGAGATGCCGAGCATGGCGATCTTGGTGGTCTTGGCGTTGGCGAGCGAAGCGCCGTCGAAGAACACGGCGCCGGCGCTCGGCTGGTACAGCGCCGTGAGCACGTTCATCGTGGTCGACTTGCCCGCGCCGTTGGGGCCGATCAGGGCCATCACCGTGCCCGAGGCGACCGAGAACGAGACGTCGGTCATCGCGTTGAAGCCGCCGAACGACATCGTCACGCCGCGCACGTCGAGCAGCGCCGCCGACGGCGCCCCGAGCACCCGCCGGATCCCGGTGCTGCCGTCGGACGGCACCGATTTGTGGGCCGGCACATACTTGGGCAGCAGGCCCATGACGCCGTTGCCCAGGTACGACACCACCATCAGCACGATGGCGCCGTAGATCGCCAGCCGGTGCTCGTTGAGGTCCTCGACCCAGACCGACAGCGCCAGCATGCCCAGCGCGAAGGCGAGCGGCACCAGCATCGAGCGCAACCCGGGCCAGCCGGTGGCGCGGTAGCGCAGCGCGGCGCTGGCGGCGATCGCGGCCAGGGTCAGGCCGGCGAAGATCCGGAACGTCGTGTGGTTGCCCAGCACGTCGGGGAACACCACCACGAAGGCGGCGCCCAGGATCGGTCCGAAGGTCGACTTCCTGCCGCCGAACAGGGCCGCCATCAGGAACATCAGGCTCATCTCGAAGCCGAACGAATCGGGGAACAGCACGCCCTGGCTGTACACGTACAGCAGCCCGGCCAGGCCGCCGAAGGCGCCCGAGAGCACGAACGCGAGCTGCTTGTGCCAGGCGGTGCCGATGCCCATGCAATCGGTCGCGATGGGCGAATCGCGCAGCGCCTCGAACGCGCGCCCGGTGCGCGAGTGGACGATCCAGTGCGCCACCAGCAGCGCCAGCGCCAGGCTCGCCAGGATCAGGTAGTAGAAGTTCCACGACGTCATGGCGTGCCCGAACAGCGTCTGCGCCTCGGGCGCGAGCTCCATCCCGCTCTGGCCGCCGGTGACGTCGGACGCCTGCGACAGGAACACGTAGACGATGCGGCCAAAGGCGAAGGTGGTCAGCACCAGGAACGGGCCGTTCACGCGCAGCAGCGGGAACGAGATCAGCCAGGCCGCCAGCGCGCCGGCCCCGATCGACAGCGGCAGGGCGAGCGCCAGCGGCAGGCCCAGGTGCAGGTTGGTCCAGCCGGCCGCGTACGCGCCCAGGCCGAACAGGGCCGCGTGGCCGACGCTGACCTCGCCCGTGTAGCCGGTGACGAAGTCGAGCCCCTTGAGGGCGATCGCGTACATGCCGATCAACGACAGCACCGTGAGCTCGTAGCCGGACGGCTGCAGCAGCGGCACCGCGACCGCGGCCAGCGCCAGCGCCAGCAGCGTGATGCCTATATCGAAAGGAAAATTCTTCGTGTTCATGGTGGTTCCTGGTTCAGACTTTCTTGATGGTTGCCTTGCCAAACTACCCGGTGGGACGGACCGAGAGCATCAGCAGCAGCAACAGCAGGCCGGGGATCTCCTTGTAGCGCGACGAGACGGCGTAGGCGGTGACGGCGTCGAGCACGCCGATGAACAGGCCGCCGACGAGCACCCCGCGCACCGAGGTCAGGCCGCCGAGCACCGCGACCTGGAACGCCTTGAGCCCGAGCACCACGCCCATCGAGGCGCTGGTGGTCGTCAGCGGCGCGATCAGCAGGCCGGCCAGGCCGGCCAGCGCGCCCGAGAGCGCGTACGATCCGGACACCACCGCCGACGAGCGGATGCCCATCAGTTCGGCCGTGGCGCTGTTGATGGCGACCGCCGTGACCGCCTTGCCGTGGCGGGTGCGGGCCATGAACCAGCCGAGCGCGAGCACCGCCAGCAGCACCGTGCCCATGGTCAGCAGCTCCATCGGCAGGATCAGGATGCCGGCCAGCTCGAACGGCGTGTTGGCGAACGGCGCGGCGACGGCCAGGTCGTCCTTGCCCCAGATCGCCTCGAAGGCGTTCTTGAGCACCAGCGGCCCGAGCGCGATGGTGCCGAGGATCCAGCCCGACTCCGAGCCGCGCCGAATGGCCGGGGCCACGGCGGCGTAGTAGGTGAACAGGCCGAGCCCGGCGCCGGCCAGCGCCACCACCGGCAGCGCGCCCCAGAACGTGATCAGCGGCGCGAGCGTGAAGCCGAGCAGGCCGCCCAGCGCGACCGCCTCGCCCTGGCCGAAATTGAGCGTCTTCGAGGTGCTGTAGGTTGCCTGGTAGCCGAGCGCGATCACGCTGTAGATCAGGCCGAGCACCATGCCCGCGAAGACGACCTGAAAGAAATTGCTCATCACCGTGCCTTGTCGAGAAAGTGGAAAAAGAGGGGAAAAAGGGCGTGGGGATCCGGCGCCCACGCGGCGGTGGACGCTCGGAATCGCTTGTGTTCAGGCCGTGGCGCGTCCGCGCCCGGCAGGGGTGGGCCCTATTTGTAGACGCCGGCGCCTACGATCAGGTCGCCGGTCCTTTCCACGCAGGCGGCCTTGGGTTCGACCGTTTTGGTGGCCGGGTTGGGCCATTTGTACTCGACCCAGGCGCTGCCGGCCGGGCTTTGCGCGGCGCCGATGAAGCCGCGGATGATGTATTTGCCGTCGATGTCGCGCATGTCGCGCAGGTTCTTGCCCACCATTTTCGGGTTGACGCCGTGCGCCACCGCGACCCCGTCCATGTCGTAGACAAACACGTACAGGTCGCGGTCGTGGAAGGCGGCGTTGGCCGGGTCGGCGAACTCGGCGAACGCCTTGGCGTGGCCCTGCGAGGCGATCAGCGCGATCGCCCGCTTGGTCATCGCGACCGCCTCGCCCGGGGTTCCCTTGGGGGCGGCCGCGGCCGGGGGGGATGTCAGAAAATTGAGGAGCAGCAGCAGTGCGGCCAGGGCGGTTTTCATTTCTCGTCTCCTTCGTTGTTGTTCGAACCTGCGTCAGCCGATCTTTGTCGGTGTACGGATTATCGCGCCGATGGGGACGGACTTCTTCAGTAGCACTACGTAGTGGCGGTAGGTACTAATTGCTGCGCGGCGGCGCCGGGTTGGCGCGACACGCTCGAGGAGATGATATGAGGGAAGATGGCAGGGGTGCGGGCGCCGGCGCCGCATCGGCTGAACCGGCGCCGTGCGTGCAGATGGAATGCGCGGCACGAATCGAGGCGCCGGCATGGCGCAGAGGGGAAAGCGACCCTTCAGAGAACGGATGGAATGATGAATTGCCTCAGCAGCTCCCTGCCCTGCGCGGCTTGGGACGAATTGTAGTTCTCGCCGGTGAACACGGCGACCAAATCGAGCTCCGGGACCACGAAGATCAATTGGCCGCCATTGCCGTTGGCGAAATGAACGTCGAGCATGCGCTCCTTGTATGGGTACGGCTGGCGCCACCAAAGGTACCCATAGCCGTCGCCGTTGGCCCAGAGCGTTTGATCGCCGGTCGACTGCGCGATCCACGACTCGGACACCAGTTGCACACCATTCCATTTGCCCTTTTGCAGGACCAGTTGCCCGATCTTGGCCATGTCGCGCGGCCGCAGGCGCAAATGCCCGCCGGTGTCGGTCTGGCGTTGCTCATCGAAATCGGCCCAGCGCGCGCCGGCCACCTGCAGCGGACCGAACAGGAATGCGTCCGCGAAATCGGGCACCTTGCGCTTGCTCGCCTCCGAGATCACGCGCCCCAGCGCGACCACGCCGCCGGTGCAATACGAAGGCCTGCCGCCCGGCGCCGTCAGTGCCGGCAGATTGAGGAAGAATTGCACCCAGTCGCGGCTCCGGTACATCTTGTCCTCCTGGCCGGGCGAGTTGTCGTCCTTGTCATTGCAGGCCAGTCCGCTGCTCATCGTCAACAAGTGCTTGAGCGTGATGTTGTGCCCGAGCGCGGGCGCCCCGGCGTAGCCGGCGGCCAGATGCGTGCTGATGGGCTGGTCGACCCCGGCGAGCATACCCTTGTCGATCGCGATCCCGACCATCAGCGAGGTGATGCTCTTGGTCGCCGAGCGCATGTCGTGCAGGCTGTCCTTGGTGTAGCCGCTCCAGTACTGTTCCACCACCGGTTTTCCGTGGCGCAGCACCAGCATGCTGGCCAAAAGGTGCTCCCCGGGCGCAGGCAGCGAATTGATGGCACGTTGGAGCATGGCGCCATCCATCCCCACCTCGGCCGCCGGCACCAGCGTCCATTGTTCATTGGGGGGTGGCGCCACCGTGTCGTTGGGCGATGGGTCTCCGCGCGCCCCGCCGCCGCAGCCCTGCAAGAACGCGGCACAGATGCCGGACACCGCCAGCGCAAGCAGCTTGTTCATTTGTTGATCCCTTATTTGTTGAATGCCCCGATCATACGCAGGCGAAGCTGTGGCTTAGCTTAAGGGCTTAGCTTAAGGGCTTAGCTTAAGGGCTTAAGGCGGCCCCGGCTATAATCACCCGATGCACATACTGATGATCGAAGACGACCTGGACCTGGGACTGGCCCTGCAGCGCGCCTTGAAGGCGGCGGGCCTGAGCAGCGAGTGGCTGCGCAGCATCGCCGCTGCCGCCGAGCCGTTCGACACGCGGCCCTACGATTGCGTGCTGCTCGACCTGACGCTGCCCGACGGCACCGGAATGGACTTGCTCAGGCGCTGGCGGCGCAACGGCATGGCGGTGCCCGTCATCGTCATCACGGCCAAGGCATTGCTCGAGGACCGGCTAGCCGGACTCGACGAGGGCGCCGACGATTTCATCGTCAAGCCCTTCGCCACGGCCGAGCTGGTGGCGCGGGTGCGCGCCGTCCTGCGCCGCCACGCCAAGCAGGCGAGCAACGTCTGGACCCTCGGCGAGCTCGAGATCGAACCGCGCAAATTCGAGGCCAGGCTCAATGGCACCAGGCTCGACCTCTCCCCGCGCGAGTTCCACCTGATACTCGAGCTGGCGCGCGAGCCGGGCGCGGTGGTGCCCAAGTGCGAGCTGTCGCAGCGCCTCGAACCACTGGGCGACCCAGTCGACTTCGGCGCGATCGAGGTCCATGTGTCCAACCTCCGGCGCAAGATCGGCGCCGGGCGCATCCAGACCGTGCGCGGCATCGGCTACCTGCTCGCCGTATGAGGCCGTGGCCGCGTCCAACCCTGGTCCGGCGCGTGTTCCTGTCGCTGCTGGCGGCCTCCTGCGTGATCTGGATCGCCACCATGTCGCTCATCCTGGCCGACAACCTCGGCCACGGCAAAACCAGCGAGGAGCTCACCAGCCTGAGCGGCTATCTGGTCGACGGCCTGGCCGGGATCGACGAACCCGGCGCCGCGCGCGCGTTCGTGCTCGGCGCCATCGGAGAAACCCATCGCGACGCCTACAACTGGCGCAATTTCAAGCTCATCAAGATGCAGCTCACCGACCGGGGCGGGCGGGTGCTGCTGTCGAACCTGCGCAAGGGCGAGCCGCCGCTGGCGGGCGCGGCCGGGCGCATCGACAGCATCCGCCAGGGCCGCATGCTGCTGGCGCGCGGCGACACGGCGCGCTGGACGATCCACATCGCCCTGCCCCAGCACGATTTCACGGGGATCCTGCGCGACGACTGGCTGTCCCTGACCCTGACCATCCTGATCGCCTTCCCGATCATATTCATCCCCGTGTGGCTGGCCATCGCGACCGGAATGCGGCCGCTGCGCCAGATGTCGGAACGGATCGCCGCGCGCGGCGCCGACGACCTCTCGCCGCTCGGTTTCGACCCGCAATACGCGGAGATGAAACCGCTGGCCGCCTCGATCGACAGCCTGCTGCTGCAGCTGCGCAACAAGATCAGCCGCGAGCAGGCCTTCGTCCAGGACGCCGCGCACGAACTGCGAACGCCGATCGCCGTCATCTCGGCGCAGACCCACGTGATGAGCATGGCCAGCAGCGAGCGGGACCGGCGCGAGGCCGAGGAGCAGATGGACCAGGCGATCGCCCGCTCGGCGCACCTGATCACCCAACTGCTCGACCTGGCCAAGCTCGACGGCAAGCCGGCGCAGCCCGGCGTCACGCTCGACCTGGCGCGGTTGCTGCGCCAGGACCTGGCCCAGCGCGCGCCGCTGGCGTTGGCGAAGGGCGTCGGCCTGTCGCTCGAGGCGCCGGACGCCCTGATGGCGCGCCTCGAGCCGCAGGCGCTGCGCTCGGTGCTGCACAACCTGGTCGACAACGCGCTGCGCTATGTCGGGCCGGGGGGGCGGGTGGCCGTGGGCCTGAGCCAGGCGCACGGCCGGTTGACGCTGTCGGTCGAGGACGACGGCCCCGGCATCGCCCCGGAACTGCGTGAACTGGTGTTCGAGCGCTTTTACCGTTGCGCCGGGAATGACGCGTCCGGCGCCGGCCTGGGGCTGGCGATCGCGCGCCAGGCCGCCGCCAGGCTCGATGGCACGCTGCGGCTCGGCGCCGGCGCCGGCGGGCGCGGATGCCTGTTCACGCTTACGATCTGAGAGGCTGAAACCTCACGGCGGCATCGCGATTGCCGCGGCCAGGGTCGTGACCAGGAACAGCAGGTGGTCCGGGCCGGACAAGATTGCCCCCACTTGCCGGCCGCCCTGCCGCCGGCGGGCCGTGCGCCCCCCGTTTTTGGCGCGAAAAAAAAAGCCGGACGAGTCCGGCGTTTTTTCTGCATCGGCGGCGCCGCCGCCAACACGGCGCGGGGCCCGGACGGCCTACTTGGCGCGGCCGACCAGCACCGTCCCGTACAGCGCCGGCACGGTCATCCGGATGCGCCCGCCGACCGCCCGCACCGGCTTGCCGCTGAGGGCGTCGGTGAAGCTGGTCGGCGCGCCCGCCGGCAGCGTCACGTTCACGCTGCGCGCATGGCCGTCGTTGTTGGTGGCGGTAAGCGCCCAGTTGGCGCCGTCGCGCCTGGCCAGCACCAGCACATGCTCGTCGAGCAGCAGCGGCGCGTCGATGCTGCCGTGGCGCAGCACCGGGAATTTGTCGCGCATGCGGATCAGCGCCTTGAAGGCGGCCAGCAGCGCCAGGTCGGGCTTGCCGCCCAGGTCGGCCCACGGGTAGCCGGCGCGGTTGGCGGGATCGTCGCCCCCGCTCAGGCCGACCTCGTCGCCGTAGTAGACGGCCGGGGCGCCCGGAAACATCATCTGGAAAAACACCGCCATGCGCATGCGCCGCTTGGCCAGCGCCAGCGACGCCGGGTCGCCCCCGACGTCGCCGAGCACATGCAGCGAGCGCGCCTGGTCGTGCGTCGAGAGCAGGTTCATCAGCGCGTAGAAGGCCTGCGGCGGATAGGCCTCGCGCATCAGTTCGATGTTGCGGTAGGCGATCCGCGCGTCCATGCCGCCCGCGTAGTCGAGCACGGCGTTGCGGAAGATGTAGTTCATCGTCGTGTCGAAGGTGTCGCCGAGGAAGTACTTGGACGAGTCGAACCAGGTCTCGGCGATGGTGAGCGCGTCGGGCCGCTCGGACTTGACCACCTTGCGCCACTCGCGCCAGAAGTCGTCGGGGACCCACGGCGCGACGTCCATGCGCCAGCCGGCGGCGCCGCGCGCCAGCCACAGCCGGGTGACCGAGTCCGGCGCGCCGTAGGCGAAGTCGCGCCAGCTTCGCGCCGACTTGTCGAGCTCGGGCAGGTCGGCGACGCCGCTCCAGCCCTTGTAGCTTTTCTCGGGCTCGGCCTGGCCCGGCGCGAAGCTGTACCAGCTCGCGTAGGGCGAATCGGGCGCGATTTTTCCGGCCTCGAAGGCGCCCTTGGCGGGATACTTGGCGTAGCGGTCGAAATAGATCGAATCGCTGCCGGTGTGGTTGAACGAGGCGTCGGCGATGAGCCGGATGCCGCGCTTGGCGGCCTCTTTGACCAGGCGCGTGTAGTCGGCGTTGCTGCCGAAGCCGGGGTCGATGTTGCGGTAGTCGCCGGTGTCGTATTTGTGGTTGCTGGTGGCCCGGAACAGCGGCGTCATGTAGATGGTGTTGGCGCCGAGCGCCTTGATGTAATCGAGCTTGTCGATCACGCCGCGCAGGTCGCCGCCGAAAAAGTCGTTGTTGACGTGGGCGTCGGAGCCGTCGCCCGAACCCGGCCGGTACGGCTTGTCGAGCCAGTTGGCGTGGAACTCGACGTCCTTGTCCTGGTAGCGCGAGCGACCCGGGGTCGGGTCGTTGCGCTTGTCGCCATTGCGGAATCGGTCCGGAAAAATATAGTAGTAGACGGCGTCGCGCGCCCAGCCCGGCACGCGGAAGTCGCCCGCGTGGATCGTCTGCCGGAAGCGGCGGATGGCGTTCACCCGCGCGCCGGCGCGCCCGACCAGCCCGAGGCCGTTGGTGCCCTGCTCGCGCGTCCAGTACACGGCGTTGCGGTTGTTCTGGTAGATGTAGGTGGCGCCGCCGCTTTGCACCTCGAAGTAGTAGCCGTAGATGGCGGGATCGGCGAAGCGGTGCTTGGCGCTCCAGCGCTCGCTGCCGCCGCTGCGGGCGGGGGTCATCGGCACCCGCGCCACCTCGGTGTACTCGAGCACCTCCTGATTGCCCTCGAGCCTGCGTTTTTCGATCACCAGGGTGGCGCCGGTGGCGCCGGGCAGGCCGTTGAGCGCGAACGCGATCTCGGTGCCGGCGCCCGCGCTGCCGAACGGCGCCTTGTCGGCCAGCGCGCGCGTGTCGTGGCGCAGGCTCAGCGCGATCTTGTCGGTGAGCGATCCGCCCTCGTCGTCGGGAAAGGTCTTGGCGCCGATGCTCAGCTCGGCGCGCCCGGCCGGAAACGCCAGCCGCACCGTGTGCTCGCCCGAGAATTTGAACTTGATGTTGCCGGGCGCGGCGGCGTCGCCGCCGTGTCCGAGCGGCGCCGGCGTGTCGGCCCGCAGCAGGTGCTGGTCCGGCGCGCCGAAGGTCAGCGGCACCGACCACGCGGCGTCGGCTATCTTAAACTCCTGCAGCCCGAGCGAGTTCACGTTGAGGTAGTAGGCGTCGCACTTGTAGGTGAACGCGTAATTGTCGAAGCTTCCCCATCCGTTCATTCCACCGCGCAGGAACAGGGTGGTGGCGCCGTGCGGGGCGGCCGCGCACGCGGCGGTTTGGGCGGCAGTTTGGGCGGCGGCCTGGGCCGCGGCGCCGGGGCAGGACAGGACGGCCGACAGGGCGACAAGAGCGGGGACAGCGAGGGGCATTTTGCGGAGCATCGTCGATTCCAATCATGCTGGGTAAAAAAGAGGCAGTCAGGCATTGAATCACGAGAATTCGCTTGCCTGTGATCGAAAATGGCGATGCGCGCGACAAATCGCGCGATATTGCAGGATTTTGAAGTCTATCTGAAGGTTGGACGGCGCCCCCGCGGCGGCGGGGGGCGCGTCGATGGCGCCGTCGGCGCGCCGGCGCGGCAAGGCGGCTTCTAGCGGGCGACGATTTTCTTTTCCGACGAAATTTCTGTGAACCACTCGTCGATCATCTGCTTCTCATAGCGCAGCGCATCGTCCCGCTTGTACCGGTTGCTGCGCTGGGAATACATCATATTCCTGAGTTTTCCCTCGCCGCTGGCCAGCACTTGCTCCCCCGAACGCAGGGTGTAGCGGACTTGCATGCTCGGCCAGTCCGACCCGCCGCGCAGGATGCGCACATCCTCGCCGTGGCCGTAACGCGGTTCGACGCGCCCGGCCAGGTCGATGTCGAGCACCTCGACGTCGAGTTGCTGGCCCGCCGGCAGGCTGGCGCCGAGTTTCTCGAAGTGCTTGGTCATCCCGGTGAGCACGCGCGCGCGTTCGTCGGCCGCCTTCGGCACGTCGAAGAAGTCGTTGGCATTTTTATATTCGACCGCGACGCCCGCGCTGGCGGAGCCGGCGGCGAACAAAAGCACCCCCGCCCCGGCCAGGCAGCGCGATAAGGATTTCAATGTTTTCATGATGTTCCTTTCAAAAATGGGCGCATGCGATCGCTCGCCCTCACCCACCAATAATACGCCTGTATCGCATGTCATTTCCACCACTGTAACCTTGATAAGTTGTAAGTAAATGTGTGGGGCGATGTAAGCGCGGCGGTTTCCGCGCGCTTGACCGGGTCGCGGTTTTCACATCGGCCGTATGGTATAAACCTTGATACTTTTGCCAGACCAACCATCCATGCGCATACTCGTCCTGTCCGACCTCCATCTTGAACTCTGGCGCGAGCATGCGCCGCGCATCGATCCGGCGGCCAGCCGACCCGACGTTGTGGTGTTGGCCGGAGATATCAGCACCGGCGCGAAGGCGGTGGCGTGGGCGGCGAGCAATTTTTCGGGCCTGCCGGTGGTGTATGTGCACGGAAACCATGAAGCCTACGGGCATAAGCTTGAGGATGCGCACGCCGGGACCGCGGCGGCCTGCGCGGCGGCCGGCAACGTGCATTTTCTCAATGCCGATGAGCTGATCGTCGGCGGCGTCCGCTTCTTGGGTGCCACCTTGTGGACTGAGAGGCTGTTCGGCGCCGACACCCGTCCGGCGGCGATGCGCGCGGCAGAAGCCGTCATGAACGATTACCGGCGCATCCGGCTGGCGGCGAATGGCTATCGCAAGTTGCGCGCGGCCGACACCGCGCAATTCCATTCGGCCCAGCTGAGCTGGCTCAAAGACAAGCTCGCCATGCCTTTTGCCGGACCGACGGTGGTGGTGACCCACATGGCGCCGTCCATGTTGTCGGTGCAGCACGAATACGTGAACGAGCTGACCTCGGCGGCATATGCGTCGCGACTCGGCGCGCTCGTTTCACAGGCAAACCTCTGGCTGCATGGACACATGCACAACTCGAGTGATTACCTGATCGGCCAATGCCGGGTTGTGTGCAATCCTTGCGGCTACATGACGCGCGGCGGCGGCACCGAAAACGCGCGCTTCGACCGCAATCTCATCGTCGAGGTGTGACGCCCCGCCCTTCCGCGCGCGGACCGGCCTGGCCAAAACATGCCGCGACATCGCGGTCTCAAACCGATGCGGTCGGCGCGCCGCTGTCGGTTCGCGCCATATGTTTCTGTATAGCAGGCAAGATAGCCATGCAGGAATGCATACCGCCGCGCGGCGCCGGCCCCTGGCGTCCTACGCCGCGGCGCCGGGCGACACCGTCAAGCCATACTTTTGCTGGAGCTCGGCAATCCGGCCCAGCATCTCCGGGGGCAGTTCGGCCGGTGTTAGTTTGGCGATGATCGTCCCGAGCACCCGTTTTTCGTTCTCGTCGACGACACCGTCCTTGAGCGCGATGGCCACCAATTCATCGAGCTCGTCCACCAGCAGCTTGCCGTCGTTGGTGAAGCACTGGATCGAGTGGTAGCTCATTTCGAGATAGTCGCGGCTTTCCTTGTTCATTTTTTCGTCCCCGTTTGAATGATAGGACAAGTATATAGAAGGATGCCGCCGCGCAGTCCTCCAAATTGATCCTCACGGAAATGTTCGTGCCAGCCGCGCCGGGCGCCGCTCAAACCCGCCATCCGCCGTTCGGCACCTTTTTTTCCCAGGCACCGCTTTTGTTGCGACGATGCGGCATCCATCCACCACACGAGGACGAACCGCCATGAAAAAATTTACCCTTGTAACGCTCGCGCTGCTGGTCCAGCTTTCGTGCGACAGCCTCGCCGCCGCGCCCGCCGCGCCGCGTCCGCAGGACGACCTGTTCCGCGCCGCCAACGGCCACTGGCTCGCCACCACCGCCATCGCCGCCGACAAGGACGCCGCCTTCGGCGCCGACCTGCCCGCCATTTCCGACGCCCACGTGCGCGCCATCGTCGACGAACTCGCCGCCGGCCGGCACGCGCCGGGCAGCATCGAACAAAAGGTGGGCGCGTTCTACGCCAGCTATCTCGACACGGCGGCGATCGACCGCGCCGGCCTCGCCCCGGTCGCGCCCGCGCTCGCCGAAATCGCGGCCATCGGCACCCGCGCCGAGCTGGCGCGCTGGCAGGGCCGGATGCAGGGACGGATCGAATCGCCCATCTACCTGCGCCTGTTTCCCGACTTTAAAGATCCCAAAACCTACCGCGCGCTGACCTGGCAGGGCGGGCTCGGCATGCCCGACCGGCGCTACTACCTGGACCCGGCCGACGCCCGCATGGCCGCCGCGCGCTCGGCCTACGAAACCTACCTCGGCACGCTGGCGGCGCTCTCGGGCGAGAAAAACGCGGCCGATGTCGTCGCCCGCGTCATGCGGATCGAGTCGGCCATCGCCAAGGCGCACTGGGACCAGGCCGACACGCGCGACCCCGCCAAGAGCTACAACCCGATGAACGCGGCCGCCTTGCAGGCGCGGGCCCCGGGCTTCGACTGGGCCGCCTTCCTGCAGGCGTCCGGGCTGGCGCCGACCGAGGCCGTCACGGTCGCCCAGCCAAGCGCCGCGACCGCGATCGCGCGCCTGTTCGCCGGCGTCGCCCTCGACGACTGGAAGCTGTACTTCAAGATGCGTACCCTCGACGCCGCCACCAGCGTCCTGCCGGCCCCGTTCCGCGCGGCGCGCCAGGCCTTCCGCGGCGCCGCCCTGCAGGGCACCCTGGCCGCGCCGGCGCGCTGGGAAAGCGGCATCGACGCGCTCAACCGGGCGATGGGCGAGGCGGTCGGCCAGGTGTATGTGGCGCGCCACTTCCCGGCCCCGCACAAGCGGCGCATGCGGGCCATCGTCGACAGCCTGCTGGCCGCGGCGCGTGAACTGGTCGCGGCCAGCGCCACCATGACGCCGGCGACCAAACAGCAGGCGCTGCGCAAGCTCGAGACCATGACGGCCAAGATCGGCGCGCCCGACGCGCCGCGCGACTACAGCGCGCTGGCCATTAGCGCCGGCGACGCGTTCGGCAATGTGCACCGCGCGCGCCGCTTCGAGTGGGAGCGGCAGGCGGCCAAGGCCGGCAAGCGGGTCGACCGCAACGACTGGCTGATGACGCCGCAAACGGTGAACGCCTTCTACGACCCGTTCATGAACGAGATCGTGTTCCCGGCGGCCCATCTGCAGGCGCCGTACTTCGACATGGCCGCCGACGACGCGGCCAACTACGGCGCCGTCGGGGTGCTGATCGGCCACGAGATCAGCCACGGTTTCGACGAGCAGGGCAGCCAGTTCGACGCCGACGGCGTGATGCGCAACTGGTGGGCCGACGCCGACCGCGCCGCCTTCGCCAAACTGGGCGCGAAACTGGTCGCCCAGTTCGGCGCGATCGAGGCGCTGCCCGGCAAGCGCGTCGACGGCAAGCTCACGCTCAACGAGAATATCGCCGACCTGGCCGGCCTGCAGATCGCCTACCGCGCCTACCAGCGCTCGCTCGGGGGCAAGGCGGCGCCGGTGGTCGACGGCGCGACCGGGGTCCAGCGATTCTTCATGAGCTATGCGCGCAGCCAGCGCGCGAAGTGGCGCGATGAGACCATGCTCAAGCTGCTCGCGAGCGACCCGCACGCGCCGAGCGAGTCGCGCGTCAACGCCGCCGTGGTCAATCTCGACGCCTTCCACGAGGCCTATGGCACCGGCGCGGGCGACGCGATGTTCAAACCGGCGGGCGAGCGCATCCGCATCTGGTAGCCGCGGGCGCGGGCGGGCATAATGCCCCCCACGCATTTCAATGTCCACAAACCAACGCCGACCCATGCCCTTCCGTTTCCTGCCACGCGACAAATTGTTCTGGTTTTACCATGCGGGCGCATTGCTGTTCACCGGCGCGGTCACGCTGCTGACCGTGCTCTTGTGGGGCAAGATCGTCGCCCACGACATCGCGTCGACGCTGGTGTGGGGCCTGCCCTACACCGTCGCGGTGCTCGGGTTCCGCTGGATCTACCGCCGCAGCGCCTGGCGCACCCTGTCGATGGGAAAACGCATCGCTTTGGCCGCGGCGTATGGGACGGTGGCCGCGCTGTTGATCATGCTGTGCGTGTCGGCGATCGTGATGCCGCTGTTCTGGAACGACATCGCCGCCGGCCACCGCGCGCACGGGATCGCGTTCGAGCCGGCCGCCTACGTCACCCAGGCGGTCGTCGGCGGCGCGCTGCAGACGCAGCTGTTCGTCTGCGCCTGGATTTTCATCTATATCAGCTTCACGGGGAACCGCGATGTCAGGGCCGGCGAGCTGGCCAACCTGAGCCTGCAAGGCAGCCTGAGGGAGGCGCGCTTGAGCAGCCTGTCGAACCAGCTCAATCCCCATTTCCTGTTCAATTCGCTCAACAACATCCGCTTCATGGTCTACGAGAACGCCCAGCACGCCGACGCCATGATCGTCGCGCTGGCCGACATCCTGCGCTATTCGCTCGAGAGCACCGAGCAGCTCAAGTTGAGCGTCGGGCGCGAGATGGAGATCGTCAAACGCTACCTCGCCATCGTCAACATCCAGATGGAGGAGCGCCTCAAGGTCACGCTCGACGTGCCCGAGGGCGTGCAGGCGCTCCTGATGCCGCCGATGGTGATGCAGATGCTGGTCGAGAACGCGATCAAGCATGGCATCGACCAGATGCAACACGGCGGCACGCTCGCCGTGACGGCGCGACTGCGCGATGGCCAGTTGCGCCTGCACGTGGCCAACGACGTCGCGCCGGCGGCGCCGGGCGGGCGCGCCGACACCGGCATCGGATTGCGCAATATCGAACAGCGCCTGCAACTGCTGTACGGAGAACAGGCGCGCCTGAGCGTGGAGCGCCAAGCGCGGCGGTTCGAGGTGCTGGTCACCCTGCCCCGGGAGCTTGCCGCATGAAGGCCATCGTCGTCGAAGACTCGCGCCTGGCGCGCGAGGGATTGGTCAGGATGCTGGGCGCGTTCGCGCAGTTCGAGGTGGTCGGCGCGGCCGACCACCCCTCGACCGCGCTGGCGCTGATCGGCCAGTGCGCGCCCGATGTGATTTTCCTCGATATCCACATGCCGGGCGAATCCGGTTTCGAGCTGCTCGCGAAACTGGACTACCAGCCGCGCATCGTGTTCACCACCGCGCATGCCGAGTACGCGGTCAAATCGTTCGACTTCAACACGATCGACTATCTGCTCAAGCCGATCAGCCAGGAGCGGCTGGCGCAGGCGGTCGCCCGGCTCGGCGCCGGCGGGGCCGGGACGGAGCCGGCATCGGCCGGCAAGTCGCCGCTCGCGCTCGACGCCAAGATTTTCATCAAGGATGGCGAACAGTGCCACCTGGTCGCGCTCGAGGCGATCCATTACATCGAAAGCTGCAAGAACTACGTGCAGGTGTTCTTCGGCGACAAAAAAGCCTACGTGAAGAAGTCGCTCAACAACATCGAGGAGCGTTTGCCGAAGCAAGTCTTCTTCCGCGCGAGCAGGCAACACATCATCAACCTGCGGGCGATCCGCGATATCGAGGAGTCGATCAATTTCGGGTTCAAGGTGACGATGAACGATGGCCGGGTGCTCGAAATTTCGCGCCGCAACGGGGCCGAGCTCCGGGATATGCTCAGCTTCTAGCCTGTTCCGGGCCGGCCAGCGCGATTGATATCGCTCAAATAAATCCGGGTCTCGTGCGCCACACTGGAAAGCATCCGTCCTGACCGGCCCACCAGGAGCGCTTTTCATGACCGCACTCTCGCTGACCCCTTCGCAAACCGAAGAACTGCGCAAGCGCCTCGGCGCCGCCCGCGCGGACACCGTCGGCCAAGTCCGCGCACGCATCGCTGGCGGCGCCAAGCCCCCGCCGGTGTCGCATCTGGCCCATAGGTTCCAACCGGACGACGCGGCGCAGGCGAGCGACATCGGCAACAACCAAATCGCACTGGCGGCGCACGAACAGGCACTCGTCGCCGACATCGACGCCGCGCTGGCCCGCCTTGACGAAGGCATCGCCAACCTGTGCACCGTATGCGGCAACGCCATCGGCTACGACCGCCTGATGGCCGTTCCCACCGCACAGACCTGCGTGGCATGCCAGGAGCGCATCGAACAGCATGACCACCTGCCCCCGGGCCCGACAATGTAAGCGGCCGGTGCCGGGCGGCGGCAAAGCGCGCAAGCGCGCATGCCTGGTCTGGCCCGGCCAAAAATGCCCGCTTCGGCCCTGCCGGGCCACCGGCGCGCTGTGGCCGATGGCGGCCGGCGGCATGTCCCTTTCCACATCTCTTTAGAAGGATGACATCATGTTGCACAGTGCAAAAGAATTGAAAGGCCTCGATATCGTCGCAACGGATGGCGAGTTCGGCACCATCGACGACCTCTATTTCGACGACGACCATTGGACCATTCGTTATCTGGTGGTGGACACGGGCGGGTGGTTGAGCGGGCGCGATGTCCTCATCCCGATCAATGCGCTGCTTGGCGGGGACTGGCGCAACGAGAAAATCCGGGTCGGCCTCACCAAGAAACAAATTGAAGACAGTCCGGGAATCGACACCGACGCGCCGGTCTCGCGCCAGCAAGAAACCTCGGTCTACCAGCATTACGGTTACCCGTATTACTGGGCCGGTCCCTATGCGTGGGGCGAGATGGTGTTTCCCATTGCTTTGGGAGAAGCGACGACGCCCGACCCCGACATGCGCTGTGGCGAAACCGGCATCGCGCAAGACAAGCCGCCCGGCGATCCGCATCTGCGCAGCGTCAAAGAGGTCGCCGGCTACAAGATACAAGCGACTGACGACAGCGTCGGCCACGTCGAGGATTTCTTGATAGACGACCGGGATTGGTCGATCCAATTGATGGTGGTCGATACCAAAAACTGGCTGCCGGGTAAGGATGTGCTGATTTCACCGCGACGCATCGACCATGTGAGCTGGGACGAGCAAAAGGTCAGCGTCAATGTCAGCCGCGCCGTCATTGAAAACAGTCCCGAGTACGAGCCCGCCAATGCGCCGCCGTTCGGCCCGAAATACGATTTGTACCGGCGCTTCGGCACGCCGCATGGCTGAATCGCACGGCGCCGGCTCGAACGCATTCGGACGGCATCTGCTTGTGGTGTCCTCGGTTCCGCTCGCCAATTGGGGATTCGACGCATCCTGGGTCGACACCGCGGCCAGGGTCACCGGCACGGTGCGCATTTTGCAGGCCGCCGATGTCAAGCGCGAATACGGCCGCGGCGTCAACGACAAATTATTCCGCACGTTCGAAGGCCAGCCGGCCATTGTGGCGCGATCGGTCGAAAAACCGGGTTAGCCGGTCACGCCCATATGCCGGCACATTCTACAGGCACATTCGACCCGATCGGGCACTGCGACAGCTGATGTACGACCAAGCTCGCGACTAAGCTCGCGACTAAGTTCGAGTGGCCTTGCCGCGCCCGCCCGCACCACCACGTAAGGGTTTCCGGATTTTTTCGAGGCCGACCGATCCCCACGGCCTTTCGCGCCCGATATTTTCCCCGCCCGCACAAACCTTGTCGGGCGCTACCAAGCACCCCCAAACGTCCAGCCGACATTACAATGCCGCTGGCTCTTTCCAACACAGAATAAGGCTCCACAATGAAACTCCAACAAATTTGCATACTCGCCGCGGCGGCCCTCGGCGCGCCGGCCTTCGCCGACGACCTCGAAAACGTCCAGACCCTCACACAGGCCGAGTTCGCCAGGCTGTCCAAGGACTTCACGGCGGCAGCCAGCTACAAGGGGGTGACCCCGGCCGAGCCGCTCGGCGTTGTTGGATTCGATCTGGGCGTCGGGCTCAGCTCCACCAAGATGGCGCACGGCGCCATCTGGGAAAAAGCGGGCGGCGGCGGCTCCAGCGTGTACATGACAAAGGTGCACATCCACAAAGGTTTGCCATTCAATGTCGACGTCGGCGCGAGCCTTGCCATGGTGCCCGGCTCGGACATCAAGCTGGGCGGCGCCGAGATCAAGTACGCCTTCATCGAAGGCGGCGCGGCGGTGCCCGCTGTGGCGGTGCGCGCCGCGGCCACGCGCCTGTTCGGCGTCGACCAACTCGACTTGAACACGCGCAGCGTCGAACTGCTGGTGTCGAAAGGCTTCCTCAACGTCACGCCCTACGCCGGCGTCGGCAAGGTCTGGGGCACGCTGACCCCGGACTTTGCCGGTTTGACCAAAGAGAAGCCGAATTCGGGCAAAATATTCGCCGGCGTTAATTTCAGCCTAGGCTTCGGCAATCTCGCGGCCGAATTCGACAGCACCGGCGGCAACAAGTCGGTCAGCGTCAAGCTCGGCTTCCGCCTGTAATCAACAGCGGAGGACGCGGGGCGGACGCAAGCGGCCCCGTGCCGTTTCCGGCGCCGGCGCATGGCTCCGAATACGCGATCGAGCAACTCATGATCCAGACCCCGGCCGGCGGCCAGATCCCGCTGCGACAGGCCGCCACGGTCGAGCGCGGCACCTCCTTCACCACCATCGAACGCCAGGGCGGCCGCGCATCGTCGCCGTCCCGGCCGATGTGGACCCCGGCGCCACCAGCGGCGGCGACGTTATCGAAAATGCGCAGGCGACGGTGCTGCCCGAACTGGTGCGCGCGTTTCCCGGTTTGTCGCACCAGGCGTGGTGGTCAACGATTCGCTCGTGCTGGTGTATGCGATCAACGACATCAAGAACGCGCCCGACAAAGACGTGTTCGACGCGATCGTCACCGGCACGGTGCGCCGCTTCCGCCCGGTGCTGCTGACCTCGCTCACCACCTTCTTCGGACTGGCGCCGATGATCTTCGAAACCTCCCTGCAGGCGCGCTTCCTCATTCCGATGGCCCTCAGCCTCGGCTTCGGCGTGCTGTTCGTGACCCTGATCGTGCTGCTGATCGTGCCGACCGGATACCACATCGTTGAAGACGCGCGCCGGCTGGTCGGGCGCGTCAAGGACAAGACGGTCGGCTGAACCGCCATTGCTTCCCAAACTTCCGACTACTATTCGGGTCTAACAACGTTGGTTCAACCCTCTCAACTTCCACGTGTCTGGCGTTGCCCTCCCGTTTCCCGGCGGTTTGTCCGGGCGTTTTGTCCGGGGCTTTCCATGCTTGAATTCAAACCTTCGAAAAGTTTTTTGTGCGCGATATTTGCCCGGCGAAATCTTTACAAAATATTCCTATGGCCGTTCTTTTGCGTGGCTTCGGCGGCGATCCTATGGGGATTCGTCTTCAACGAACTGGCCGCGGACAGGCGTCGGATCGAAGGGCACACGCTGGGCCACGCCGCCGCCTTGTCGCGGGCCGTGGCGAAAGGCCTCTCCCTGTCCGTGCTTCATGTCGACGAACTCAGCCAAGCGATGACATCGCGGTGGGAGGAACGTAAAGGGGCCGCCAATCTGAATGAGACGGCGCGAAACAGGATCTTGGACCGGCAATGGCTGGACTTCATCGGCATAGCCGACAGAAACGGCCGTCTGGTCGTCAGCAGTGAAGCAAACGCCAGCAATGGCAGCGTGGCCGGCGAGGCGTATTTCCACTTCCACAAGGCGAATCCAACGCGCGACTTGCATATCGGCCGCCGCGGCGCCCGGACAACCGCCGGGACAAACACCAGGACAAACACCAGGACAAGCGCCATCGTATTGACGCGCAGGCTCAACACCGCCGATGGCGGTTTCGATGGCGTGGTGGTGGTGACGGTCAAGCCCTCGTACCTGTCGAGTTTCTACGACGAGGCCATTTTTGGAAAGCGCGGCTATTTGGGCATCCGCGGCACAGACGGCGAACACTACACCGCCAGGATGGGCGGTGCCGACCTGGCGCGGCCCCTGCTCCCAATTCTGTCGGACATCACATCATCGGCTGACGGCACGCGCGTGATTGCGGTCCCGGATTGGTTGGAAAACAATGAGAAAGGCTTTGTCGCCTGGCAGCAGATCGCGCCATATCGACTTGTCGTCGTCATTGGATTGGCCGGGGACGAGGTGCTCGCAGATTACAACAGGATGGCGGCCAAATACATCAACGGCGCCGCGGTGGGCTCCTGGTTCCTGTTTGCAACCTCCATAGCGGGAACCCTGGCCGTGACGCTTCTGCTGTGGCGCAAGCAGCAGGCGCAAGAGACCCGCGACGCCTACCGTCTTGCCACCGAAGGGGGCAACGAGGGCTTTTTCTATCTGCGCGCGCTGCACGACGGCGCGCCCCCCGGCGAAATCGCCGACTTCGTGTTGGAGGATTGCAATCAGACCGGCGCCGCGCTGGTCGGCGTCACCCGCGACCGGATCATCGGGATTCGGCTCTCCGGCTTGCCCGCCGTTACCGACTTCATCCTTCCATCGGAGCTGCCTTCGCAGATAGACATCGGGCGCCAGGCCATGGCCGCGGGAATCTATCAGGATGAGTGGACCGCCGCGTCCGCCAGTTCGTTCCGCGGCGTTTGGCTGGAACGGAAGATGGTGCGCTTCGGTAATGGACTGGCCGTCACCTTGCGCGACATTTCCGCCGCCAAGGCGCATGAGCGGCATCTGCTGGCGATGGCGCACGAGGACACGCTGACCAAACTGCCGAACCGCCACTGGTTGATGGACTATTTGCCGGACGCGCTTGGCCGCGCGGCACGCGGCGAAACCCAATTGGCGCTGTTCTTTATCGATATCGACAATTTCAAGCAGATCAATGACACGCTCGGTCATGCCGCCGGCGACGCCTTGCTGCACGTCGCCGCGATGCGGCTTAAATCGGAAATGCGGCCGGGCGATAGCCTGGCGCGGCTCGGCGGCGATGAATTCACCATCGTGCTCGAGGATATCGACGGCGCGGTCGATGCGCAAATGGTGGCGCAGCGCATCGTATCGGCGTTCCTGCATCCCATCGAACTGGGATGCGGAAAAGTGCGGGTCGGCACTTCGATCGGGATCAGCCTGTTTCCAGGCGACGGACAGGACATGGACATGCTGTTGCGGCATGCCGATATCGCCATGTACGCGGCGAAAGCGGCGGGGAAGGGGCAATACTGTTTCTACAAAAGCGAGCAGTACCAGACGTTGATGAACCGGATAAATAGCCAGGCGACACTGGAACGGGCGGTCAATCACGACCAGTTCGTGATGCATTACCAGCCACGCTTTGCGAGCGCCAGTGGAAAAATGTGCGGGATCGAGGCGCTGGTGCGCTGGCAGAACCCGGAACGCGGATTGCTGCTGCCACAAGAATTCATCGCGCTCGCCGAAGCGACCGGTTTGATTGTCCCGCTCGGAAAACTGGTGATGGAAAAGGTGTGCTCGCAGATCGCGCAGTGGTCGACGATGCAACTGCCGCTGGTGCCCGTGTCGTTCAACATCTCCGCGTTCGAGTTCAACGAAAGCGACATCCCGGGCGGGCTCGCGCAATGCCTCGAGCGTCACAAGGTTCCGCCGGAACTACTCGAAGTGGAGCTGACGGAGACCGCGCTGGTCGCCGACAAGGGGGGCGCCGCGACCGCGCTCGCGACCATCCGCGGCATGGGCGTGAAATGCCTGATCGACGATTTCGGGACCGGTTTTTCATCGCTGTCGCAACTCCAGCGCTTCGATACGGATGTGCTCAAGATCGACCAATCGTTTGCCGCCGAGTTGGGCCGGACCGAGAAAACGGCGACGTTTTTCCGGGCGATCGTGTCGCTCGCCCACGCCCTGGGCATGGGCGTGGTGGCCGAGGGCGTGGAGACGGCCGAGCAACTGCGCATGCTGCTCGAACTCGAATGCGAGGAGGTGCAGGGCTATTACATGTGCTCGCCGGTGCCGGCGGCGGAAATGGCGATATTGCTTGAAAAACGTTTCAGGATGTCCCTCGACGCGTTGTAGCCGCAAACGCCCGCGCGGTGTCTCATGACAATGCCCGCCAGCCGGGCCTTTGGCACGCTGTCCGCCACCCCGGTCGCGCCGCCGATCATGCCGACCGGACACCATATCGTCGGGCCGGCCGAACCGCCTGCGCGCGCAGCGCAAGCAGATAGCTGGCCAACGAGACGAGCGCCACCATCGATAAGATGCCGGTGACGAACTGCGCCGACGGGACCTCGTTCGAAACCGCCGCGACAGCGAGCGGACCGGCGGCCTTGCAGACAAGCGAAGGCGCGGCCATGGCGCCGGAGATCGCGCCGTAGTTCTCGGGCCCGAACAGCTTTTGCGGCAAGGTCCCGCGCACGATGGTGATGACACCGTTGCTCACGCCGTACAGCAGGCAGAACCCGATGGCGGCCCATGCGGCGCCACCTTCCCACAACAGCAGCAGCAAGGCCACCGGCACGATCGCGAAAATGACTGCGCCCACCACCTGGGGCGTCGCGTGGCGGGCCAATGCCATTTCGCTGATCCGGCCCGCGACCTGCATCGGGCCGATCAGGGCCGCGAAAAAGACGGCCGCCGCGACCGGATGCCCCATCCTGTGCAGCAGCGGGATCAGGTGCACCGACAGCGCCGAGAACACCAGGCTGTTGGCCGCGAACGCGCCCGCAAGGCGCCAGAACACCGGATCGCGGACCGCCTCGGAAAAGGTGTGGCTCGCTTTGGACGGCTGTGCCCCGGACGCGTCGCGCACGCGTGCCGGCAGCATGGCGTGCAGCGGCGCGCACAACAGCAGTTGGACAGCCGCGTACAGCAGGTAGGTGTCGCGCCACCCGAATTGCGTGTTCAGTTGCAGGCTCAGGGGCCAGTACAGCGTGCTGGCGAAGCCGCCGAACAGCGTCAGCACCGAGATCAGGCGCCGCGCCTGCGCCGCGTGGGCGTGGTTGATGGTCGCGAACGCAGCCTCGTACAACACCGCCCCCATCGACATGCCGACCACGCTCCAGGCCAGCAGATAGCCGGCCGCCGATTGCGCAAGGCCCAGCAGCGCCAGCCCCAACGCGGCGCACAGGGATCCGAGCGCCATCATGCGCCGCCCGCCGAACCGGTCCACCAGCATGCCGATCGGGGTCGCGCACAGGCCCGCCACGAGCAGGCTCCACGCGTACCCGCCGTAGATGATTTCGGGACGCAGCGCGAGGTCGCGCCCGATGTCGGTGGCCAGCACCGCGAACGCGTAGTAGATGCTGCCCCAGGATGCGATCTGGGTCACCGCGAGGATGCCGATCGTCTTACGCATACGTACGCCTTTCACCGGCGGCAGGCGCCGGCCGCCGGCCCGGCGGCGACGCCGGTCTTGGCGCGGCCGCAGCCAGCCTTCGCGGTCCGCTACGCGTCGGCGTCGGCCACGCAACACGCGCCGCCTCCTTCGGGCGCCGGTCCGCCGCAGCAGGCGGCTGCGGCGCCGGTGACCGGACGCGAGCTGCACACGCCGGTCTCGGGCAGTTCGAGGCGCACGTCGTCGGCCGCCACCAGGTCGCCAGCCAGCGCGGCGACGATCGAGCGCACCTGTTCATAGCCGGTCGCCATGAGGAAATTGGGCGCGCGGCCGTAGCTTTTGGCGCCGACCGCGTAATAGCCCTGCTCCGGGTGGGCCAGCTCGCGGTGGCCGTGCGGGCGCACCGTTCCGCAGCTGTGCATATTCGGGTCGATCAGGGGCGCCAGCGCGTCGGTGCTCTCCAACCAGGGGTCGAGCCGCACCCGCAGCTCGCGCGTCATCGACAGGTCCGGCCGGCCGCCGGTCGCGCCGATCACCTGGTCGATCCGAGCGATCACCGGCGTCGTGCCGTCCGCGCGCGCCTCGCCCGTGATCTGCAGGGTGCCGCCGGCGCGGACCATTTCCCGCACGCGGAAATCGAGATGCACTTCGAGCTGGCCGTTTGCCTGCAGCGTCCTGAGCCGCGCGCCCAATGCGCCGCGGGCGGGCAACTGGTCCGCCGCGCCGCCGCCGAACAGGCGCTCGAGCGAGCCGCCGCGCACCACCCAAACGATCGTCGTCGCCGGATGCCGGCCGGCCAGCTCGGCGAGGGCGATCAGATTGCCGGCGGCCGAGTGTCCGGCGCCGATCACCAGCACCCGCTTGCCGGCGTAGCGGTTCGCGGCGCCACCGAGGATGTCCGGCATGCCGTGGGCGATGCGCGCGCGCGCTTCGGACTCGCCCTGCGCCGGCAGGCCGTTCGCGCCAAGCGGATTCGGGTGCGACCAGGTGCCGGAGGCGTCGATGATCGCCTGCGCGTGCAGCTGCACCGCGCCGGCCGGGGTGTCGACCTGCAGCACGAAGGGCGCGTCCCCGCGGCCCCTGGTCTGGACCTTGTCGTGCCCCTGGCGCGACACCTGGCGCACCGAATGGCCCAGCCGGATGGCCCCCGCGAGCGCCGGCAGCGCCGCCAGCGGCGCGAGGTAGCCATCGACGATCTGGCCCGCCGTCGGCAGCGCGTCGGCATCGGGCGCGCGCCAGCCGCTTTGCGCGAGCAGCGCCACGGCGGCCCGGTCGAGGTTGTAGCGCCATGGCGAGAACATCCGGACATGGCGGTACGATTCGAGGTTGTCGGCGATGCGCGTTCCGGCTTCGAGCACGAGCGGCGTGAAGCCCGCGCGCAGCAGGTGGGCGGCGGCGGCAAGGCCGACCGGTCCGGCGCCGATCACCGCGACCGGGAGAGAGTTCAAAAGCTGTTGCATGGAGCCTCCGTGATTCGTCGAATGACGAATAAGTGAATAAAAAAAAGCAAGACCGTCAGATACCGCCCAGTGCCAACTGCAATAGCGCGAACCGCTCGCGCTCGACGCAATAGCACATGCGTTGCTCGTCGGACGCACCCGAGATCAGGCCCGCCTCCCGGAGGATGGTGACATGCTTGGAGATGGTCGATGGCGCCAGCGGCAGGATGTCGGCCAGGCTGCCGAAATAACATTGGCCGAATTGCGCCAGGTGCTTGAACAGGCGCAGGCGCGCCGGATGGCCGAGCGCTTTGCACATGAGGGCGATCTGCTCCTCGCTCAGAGCGGGCACCTCGATCGGGGCTTGCGGATCGCAGCAGGAAGTGGACATTTTACGTAATTCGTTGTTCGACGAAGGAAGAATAGCACGAAATGCCGCCCGTGGTAAAAAAGTTCGCGGCGCGCGTAGGCTCACTCCGGCAGGTGCAAACGCCGCACGTCGCGTTTGTCGATCCGCAGCGGTCGCAGGACCTACCTAGGAGGCTGTCGGACTTAGGATCGTCGGCTGCAAAAAGTGTCGGGCGGTCCATATTTCGCCGCTTTCTCGGCCAATAGCTCGCTATTGGCACTGCGAAATCGTCAAAATCTGTCCTCACCCGGCACTCTTTTGCTTCGACTCCCTAAGTCCGACAGCCTCCTAGGCCCGACAGCCTCGTCGCGCTATTGCTTCGGGGGCGGGTCGATCGACGCGCGCTTGAACGTTATTTTCTTCTGGCGCGCCTGCTCGTACTGCTCGTAGGTGGTTTCGTGGCGGGCCAGGCAGGCGCGCACCTGCTCGTGGTTGGGCATGGCCATGCAGTTGTCGCGCTCGCGATCGCGCAGCTCATCGTACATCAGGGCGCAGGCGGAACAGGCGCCAAACAGCGATAGCAGCAAGCCATTCTTTATCACTTTCATGTCGATCCCGGATGAAATTAGATGGTTAATTTACCATGATTGCGGAATGACCGGGCGGGCGGGCGGCCCGCCGCGCCAGAAAGCGCTTGATTGCAAAATTGGATGTTCGTCCTATTTCCGGCGAAAACTTGCGCCAGTCCGGGCCCGGCACGCCGCCTTGGAAACCAAAGGCGGGGCCGCCGGTCCTAATGAGAGTGCTTCTCCGAGGATAAGCCGATAAGAACAAGCCAAGAACAAGCCAAGAACAAGCCAAGAACAAGCCAAGAACAAGCCAAGAACAAGCCGACAACAAGCCGAGAACAAGCCCCAAACACCGGCCTAATTTTTTCCGCGCACACGGGAGGAACATGACAGAGCGCCCGGATCCACCCGACGACGACACCCATGCCGGCGACGCCGGCGATAGCCGCTTCATCCGGCACGCGCTGGCCTTCTACGGCATCGGCGCCGTCCTGTTGCTGGGCCTGCTGGCCCTGTGGTTCGCGGCCCATGTGCTGCTGCTGATATTCGCCAGCATTCTGGTGGCAATCTTCCTGCACAAGGCCAGCTGCGTGCTGGCGCGCCGGTTGCCTCTTTCCCGCCCGCAATCGCTGGCAATCGTCATGGCGCTGGTGCTGGCGCTGCTGGGCATCGCCGGCTATGTGCTGGTGCCGCGCGTGGCCCGGCAAAGCACGCAACTGTGGGACACCCTGCCGGCCGCCTTGCAGGGTCTGCAAGGCTATTTCACGCGCTACGAATGGATGCGGGATATTGTGCGCACGCTGCCGTCGATAGAAAAAATATTCAGCGACGCCTCGACCATCATGAATCAGGCGCGCACGCTGTTTTCCAACGTCCTGGGCGCCATCGGCAGTCTCCTGCTTATTTTTTTCCTCGGCATTTATCTCGCGGCGCAACCGCATGTGTACATCAAGGGTTTCCTGGCCCTTCTGCCAAAACCGAAACGGGCGCGCGCCCAGGCGCTGCTCGACGAGCTGGGCAACACGCTGGCGCACTGGATGATAGGAAAATTCCTCGCCATGGTCATCGTCGGCCTCGCCACCGGGACCGGACTCTACCTACTTGGGGTGCCGCTGGCCATCACCCTCGGCGTGATCGCCGGGCTGCTCGATTTCATTCCCTACCTCGGCCCCATTCTTGCGGGCATTCCCGCGGTGCTCATCGCCTTCACCCACGGTCCCGTGATGGCGCTGTATGTGATGTTTCTCATCCTGGCGGTGCAGCTGCTCGAAAGCTATCTGCTCACGCCGCTGGTGGAACGGCGCGCCGTATCGTTGCCGCCGGCGTTGACGATCTCGATGCAGGTGCTGCTGGGCTTGCCGTTCGGCTTGATCGGCGTGGCCCTGGCGACCCCGTTGACGGCGGCGCTGTTCGTGGTGGTCACCATGTTGTATGTGCACGATGTGCTGGGCGACCGGATCGAACCGCCGCGTCGACACTGATGGCGCGGCGGGCACGGACGGGCCGCCCCCCAATTGCGCGAAAGGACGGCATGCACACGGCGCTGAACTACGCCATCAGCTTCTATACCCTGATCAAGCAATCGATCCAGGCGTTCTCCCGGCACGACATGAGCATCTATGCCGCCGCGCTGGCGTTCCATGTGCTTTTCTCGCTGTTCCCGTTTATTATTTTCCTCATCGCGCTGGTCAGTTTTTTTGAACTGCCGACGTTTTTCGACTGGCTCAGGCTGCAGGCGCAGGCCTTGCTGCCGCCCTCGGCCATGACACAGGTACACATGGTCATCAGCGAACTCGCGCTTCCGCCAAGGGGCTTGTTGTCGACCGGCGTGGCGGTCGCGCTCTGGGTCGCCTCGCGCGGCGTGCGCTGCCTGATGACGGCGCTCAACATCGCCTACGGCGCCAAGCGCCCCAGGCCCACCCTGAGGCGGTACACGCTGTCGATTTTGTACACGGTGGGCATGGCCGTCATGCTGCTCGCCGCCGCCGCCCTGCTGGTGCTCGGGCCGCAAGCGATGCAATGGCTGGCGCTGCAGGTGGGCCTGGAGCGGTTTTTCGTCGTGCTGTGGAGCGCACTGCGCTGGCCCGCGCTGATCGTGCTGTTCATCCTGGCGCTGGCCGTCGTCTACCATGCCGGCCCCAACGTGCACCACCGCTTCCGTCTGATATCGGCCGGCTCGGTGCTGTCGGTCGGCGTGTGGGTCGCCATCTCGCTCGCCTTCGAGTTCTACGTGCAGAACTTCGCCAACTATAACGTGATGTACGGCAGCATCGGCACCGTCATCGCCCTGCTGCTCTACCTGTATATATTGGCCGCGGTATTGCTTTTTGGGGCAGAGGTCAACGCGGTGATCGAGCGTGCGCCGTCCGTGCCGGCCGCGCCGGGCGTCGAACAACGACAAAGTGGAGGTGCCGCTTGAACAAGGTCGTGCGCGTTTGGCAAAATATCGGCAACAGCCTGTGGTTCATCCCGGCCGTCATCATGGTCCTGGCCGTGGTGCTGGCCCTGTTCGCGATCGAGGCCGACTCGAGAATCAGCGCCGAATTCCCGCGGCGCTGGCCGCGCGTGTTCGGCACCAGCACGGACGGCGCGCGCGGCGTGCTGCAAGTGATCGCCAGCGCCATACTCACGGTGGCGGGCCTGACCTTCTCGATCACGGTGCTGGTGCTATCGCTGGCCGCGTCGCAATACGCGCCGCGCGTCATTCGGACCTTCATGAGCAAGCGTCCCACCCAGATGGTGGGCGCGCCAAAAGGCCAGGTGCGCTGATCACGCCCTCCGGTGATCGGTCGGCCGCGGCGCGTACTAACCGGCAAGAACCAAATTTATCGCGCACGATCGAAAAGATGCCCCTGCCCCTGCCCCTGAAGGGAAATTCGGGAGATTCGCTGGGCATGCGGCGGAAATATGGCGAGCCGGTGTAGCGCCAACCAATCATTTCAGCCGGCACCGTGCGCTTGTTGAATTGAGGGGCAGGAAAGAAGAAGTAGAAAAAGAAGAAGAAGAAGAAGACGAAGAAGACGTTTGCACGGCGACGCTGGTGGGACAAGACAAAGGCGGCAAGCGTTCACACGCCGGGCGCGGCTTGGCGGCTGGCTCAATGCTTGCGCGTTTCGTGGCGCGCGGGACTTGACGCGCGTGGCATGGAAATCTAAGCTCGTTTGCGGTGGCGCCGGCATTGCCGGTGCGGCCGGACGCCCGCCCGCCCGCGCGTTCGCGGAGCATTCAGGAGATGACCCGATGGTCTGTACAGACAAGCCGAACAGGCGCTGGACTTACCGCGCGGCGCATTTGCTAGCCGGCATCGCGCTCGCCGCCGCGGTCCAGCCGGCACTGGCCGCGTTCATTGTCGAGCTCGACGTTCCGGCCGACCTGCGCGAGCCGCTGACCGAGCACCTCGACCTGCTGCGCTACCGCGACCGCGACGACATCGACGCGCAACAGCTCGACTTCATGGTCGGCGCCGCGCCAGAACAGGTGCAGCGCCTGGTCTCGACGGCCGGCTACTTCTCCCCCAAAACGACGGTGCGCGTCGAGCGGCGCAACGGCAACGTCGTCGTCCTGCTGGCCGTCGACCCCGGGCTGCGGACCGCCGTCGCCAGGCTCGACATCGGCGTGCGCGGCGCGGCGGCAACACGTTCGCCCGAGCAAATCGAGCGCCTGCGCCGGGACTGGGACTTGCCGGTCGGGGCGCCATTCCGGCAAGCGGCGTGGGCCGATGCCAAACAAGAAGGCCTGAACGTCCTGCGCGCGCGGCGCTACGCGGCGGCGCGCATCGCCGGCTCCGAAGCGGTCATCAACGCCGACCGCCAGCAGGCCTGGCTCGGCGTCACCTACGACAGCGGCCCGCTGTTCAGCATCGGACCCACCGTCGTCGATGGCGCCCGGCGCTACCCGGCCTCGATCGCCGAGAACCTCAACCCGCTCGCGCGCGGCGAAGACTACAACCTCGACCGTTTGCGCGAGTACCAGCGCCAACTGCTGCGCACGCCCTATTACAGCCACGCCACCGTCGACATCGGGCGCGACCCGGCCCTGGCCGGCGCCGCCCCGGTGCTGGTGGAGCTGACCGAGAACCCCCTGCAACGCCTGCGCGCCGGCATAGGCTACACCAGCGACACCGGCGCGTCCCTGTCGGGCCTGTACTCGCACAACAGCCTGTGGCGCCCGGGCCTGGCCTTCGAGAGCGAGCTGGTGCTCGAACAGCGCCGCCAGCTGGCGCGCGCCGCGCTGGCGTTGCCGCCGCGGCCGGGCGGGTTCATCCTCAGCGTGCGCGCCTTCACCGAGCAGACCAGGCTCGAAGGCGTCGAACAGCTCTCGCGCCAGATCGGCGTGCAGCGCGCCCGGCACGGCGAACGGCGCGACACCGAATACGCCCTGACCTACTACCGCGACCGGCTCAAACGGCTCGACGACGCCGAGTTGCCCGCCGACGTGGTCGTCCTTCCCGGCGACCACCAGGCCACCGTGGCCAGTGTCGCCCGGACCTGGCGCCGCGTCGACGACCCCGTCTTCCCGCGCTCCGGCTACACCGTCTCGGCCCAGCTCGGCGCGGCGCTCAAGGGCTTGCTGACCGACCAGAGCTTCGTGCGCGGCTACGCGAGCGCCAACTTTTACCGGCCGCTGGGCCGGCGCCACCTGCTGCTGCTGCGCGGCGAGGCCGGCGCGCTCGGCACCAAGGGCGGCAACGCCGCCATCCCCGCCTCGCTGCTGTTCCGGGCCGGCGGCACCGGTTCGGTGCGCGGCTACAAATTCCGGAGCATCGGCACGGTCCGCGAAGGCCGCCTCTATCCGGCCAAGTTCCTCGTCACCGCCAGCGCCGAGTACCAGCACTGGTTCCGTCCCGCCTGGGGCGGCGCGGTGTTCTACGACGTCGGCCTGGCCACCGACCGCTGGCGCGACAAGGACCTGTTCCACGCGGTCGGCGCCGGGGTGCGCTGGCGCACCCCGGTCGGCAGGCTGCGGGTCGATCTCGCCTACGGCTTGCGCAACAAGGAGATCCGCCCGCATCTTTCACTCGGCGTCGCCTTCTAAGGAGCTACCGCAATGGACACCACGCAAGAAACCGCATCCGGCCCCGCGCCCCGCGGACCTCCCCGCGGCGCCCGGCTGCGGCGCGCCGCGCTCTGGACCCTCGCCGGGCTCGGCGTGCTCGCCGTGGTGCTGGCCGGCGCCGCGCTGTTCGCCCTCAAAACCGAAACGGGGGCGGTGCTGGCCTGGCGCGCGGCCGTGCGCGCGGCGCCCGGAAACCTGTCCGGCAGGGTCGTCGGCGGCACGCTCGACGGTGGTGTGGCGCTGCGCGACGTCGTCTACCGCGACGACGGCCTGCGCATCGCGGTTGACCGGCTCGAGGCGCGCTGGGAGTTGCTGCGCTCCCCCCTGCTTCTGCATGTGCGCTTCGCGCGCGCCGGCCGGGTCGACGTGACGCTGCCGCCGGGCGACGATCAACCCGCGCGACTGCCGGCGCGCCTCACCCTGCCCTTCGCCCTCAAGCTGGACCGACTCAGCATCAACACCCTTTCGCTGCTGCGCGACGGACGGCGCGACCAGTTCCGCGGCATTGTCGCGCACGGCCGCTCCGACGGCAGCCGGCACGCGCTGGTGCTCGAGCGCGCCGCCACGCCCTACGGCAACGTGGCCACCAGGCTGACACTGAACGGCCTGGCGCCATACGGCGTCGACGGCGCGGCGGTGCTGACCACCACGCACCGCGAACAGTCGTACCGGGTCGAGGCCACGCTTGGCGGGACCCTGCGCGCGCTGGACCTGCGGCTGCGGGCCGAGGGCGGGGAACTCGACGCGAGCGCCCAGGTCGGCCTTGCCCCGTTCGCCGATGTGGCGCTCCAACATCTTCGGCTCGAGGCGGCGCGTTTCGATCCGCGCGTGGTCAATCCGGCGTGGCCGGCGGCGCAGCTAAGCCTGCGCGCCGAGCTCAAGCCGGTGAAGGGTCCGGCTGCGGCGGGCGCCACGGGGTTTCCCGAGGTCGCCGGTAGGCTCGCGCTGACCAATGCGCGGCCGGGGCCGTTCGACACCGGCAGGGTCCCGCTGGCCGGCGCGACCGCGCGGATCAGCATCGGGCCGTCGCAGACCCGGCTGACCGACCTTGAAGCGCGACTGGGCGCGGGCGGCACCGTGCGGGGCGAGGCCGTGTTCAACACCGGCGGCGGCGGCGCGGCGGCACTGCGGGCGCGCAAGCTGGACTTGCGCTCGCTCCATTCCGGGCTCGGCCACACGCGGCTCGACGGCCCGGTCAGGATCGAACTGGCCGAGGGCGTGCAGCACGTCCGGCTGGCCTTGCAACAACCGTCGCTGGGCATCGAGGCGCGGCTCGAGGCCAACGCCGCGCGCTTCGCCCTGCGCGAGGGGCGGCTGCGCGCGGGGCGCGGCGAAATCGCCCTCGGCGGCACGCTCGGGCGCGGGGCGCGGCGCCCGTTCTCGGTCAGTGGCAAGCTGGCCCAATTCAACCCGGCGGCATTCGCGCCCGCGCTGGCGGCGGCGGGCATGGCGGCCAAGAACATCCCCCCGGCCCGCATCAACGCACGCTTCGACGCCGAGGGCGCGCTCGCACCCGCGCTGGCGGCGCTCCTGCGCTTCAACATCGACGACAGCAGCTACAACGGGCAGCCGCTGCGCGGCGGCGGCGTCGTGTCGCTGGCGCCCGGCCGCCTGCTCTCGAGCGACGCCCAGATCGTCGTCGCCGGCAACCGCGCGCGCATCCGGGGCGGCTTTGGCGCCGCCTCCGACAAGCTGGCATTCGACATCGACGCGCCGGCGATCGGGCGCCTCGGCTACGGCCTCGCCGGCGCCGTCGATGCGCAAGGCACGGTCGCCGGCCCGCCCGGGCGGCCGACCATCGATGCCACGGTGAAAGGGCGCGGCCTTGTCTTCGGCAACTACCGCGCCGCCGCCGTCTCCGCCAAGATCCGCGCCGGCGGCCTGGCGGCCGCGCCCGGCACGCCGCTGCTGCTCGCGCTCGACGCCGAGGGCCTGCGCGGCCCGTTGGCGGCGATCGACAGCGCCTTCCTGCGGCTCGAAGGCAGTTACGGAAAGCACGCGCTCGACGCGCGCCTGCGCGGCACGCTCCGGAAGCGCCCGCTGCAACTGCGGGCGAGCGCCACCGGCGCCCTCGAACGGCGCGCCCAAGGCCCCGCCTGGCGCGGCACCATCACCCGTTTCGACAGTCCCGGCGCGCCCCGCGTCGCCCTGCTAAGCCCGCTCGAGGTGACGCTCGCCCCCGGACGGATCGCACTCGGCGCGGCGCAGATGCGCGTCGCCGGCGCAGCCGTCGCGCTGGGCGGGCTGGTCTACAGCGACGCCGTGGTCCGCTCGGAGGGCGGTTTCACGGGGCTCGACCTGGGCCACGTGCTCGACTTGCGCAGGCAGTTCACGGGCCGCGACGCGCCATTCGGCACCGACCTGGTGGTCGATGGCCGCTGGCGGCTGGCGCTGGCCGGGCGCGCCGACGGCGTGATCCGCCTGAGCCGGCGCAGCGGCGACCTGCGCAGCCGCGCCGGCACCGCGCTGGGCGTCGACGCCCTCGTCGTGCAGGCCCGTCTCGACGGCAGACGGGTCGCGCTCGACGCGAAGCTCGACACCCGCCGCTTCGGCAGCGCCGCCGCCACCGGCCAAATCGGCCTGCTCCCCGCCGGCGGCCGGCTCGCCGTCCTGCCGGCGTCCCCGGTCGATGGCACGCTGCGCGTGTCGCTGGCACGGCTGCAGACGCTCGGCGCGCTTGCCGGACCCCGCGTCGCCGTCTCCGGCAACGCCGGCGCGGTCGTGACGGCCGCCGGGACGCTCGGCCGGCCGCGCCTCTACGGCGTCATGACGGGCGAGCAAATCGGCCTGACGCTGTACGACTACGGTTTGCGCCTGCGCGACGGCAGCCTGCGGCTGCGCCTGGCCGACGGCGCGGTCGTGCTCGAGCGGGCCGTGTTCCGGGGCGGCGACGGCACCTTGCGCGCCAGCGGGCGCTTCCCGCTCGAGCCCGCCGACGCCGCTCCGGCCGTATCGGTCGTGGCCGACGAGCTCCAGGTGCTCGGCGGCCCCAACGGCACGCTGACCCTGTCGGGCAAGGCCGGCGCCGTCAACCGCGGCGGCCGGATGCTGGTCGAGGGCAGCTTCGTCGTCGACCGCGCGCGCCTGAGCCTTCCGGCCAAAACCGCGCCAAGCCTGGGGGACGACGTGGTCGTCATACGCGGGGGTGAAATCGCGCCGGGGGGCCCGTCGCCGCCGTGGGCGGGCCCGGCCGGCGCATTCGCGCCCGCCATCGCGCTGCGCATCGGACTGGGCGACGATTTCCACTTCGAGGGCAGCGGCGCCGACCTGCATCTCGCGGGCCAGTTGCTCGTCACGCGGGCGCCAGCCGAACAATTGCAGGTCAGGGGCACGGTCCGGGTGCTCGAGGGCCGCTACGAGGCGTTCGGCACCGAACTCGAGATCGAAAGGGGCATCATCAGCTTCCAGGGCCCGCCGGGCAACCCCGGCATCAACATCCTGGCCACGCGCGCCGGGCGCGACGTCGAGGCCGGCGTGCGCCTCACCGGCACGGTGCGCCAACCCCGGGCGCAGCTGGTCTCCGAGCCCCCCGTGTCGGAGGCCGAGGCGCTGTCGCGACTGGTGTTGGGGCACAGCGGCGAAGGCGACGCCGGCGGCCTCGGGGCCGGCGCCGCGCAGGCGCTCGGGCTGGGCCTGCTCAACCGCTTTGTCGGCACCCGGGCCGCCGAGGGCCTCGGCCTCGACGAACTGTCGATCGGCGGCGGCACGCTCGGCGGCGGCAACGACCAGGTCGTCAATGTGGGCAAGGAGATTTCCGAACGCCTCTACCTGGCGTACGAGCAAAGCCTGAGCGGCAGCGGCAGCGTCCTGATGCTCACCTACGAGCTGAGCCGGCTGTGGTCGGTGGTGGTGTTCGGGGGCACGGTCGGCGGCGTCGAGGTGCTCTACGACCGGCATTTCGACCAGTTGCGGCCCAGGCGCGGCGGCGGCGCCAGGGGCCAGGGGTTGGCGGCCAGTGATTAGGGGCCGAGGGCGCCACGTCCGGGGAAAGCGACCATGGAAAACCTTCCCACCGCGCTTGCCCCGGCCCCTGGCCCCGGCCCTTGGCGCGGACGGGCATTCACGCCTGCCGCCGCCGGCGCCGGTTGATTGCGGGCGAAACCATCTTGAACACAAAAACACATGCCAACCCGATCGGGAATGCGAGCGTCCAATAATTCCCCGGCCCGATCTTGGTGTCGACGTCGACGGGCGTGCATCAAACCAGAGCGGGCCGCGCCGGAACCACGCGCAGGGACACCGCGGTACCCATCGCCATCGCATCGCATGTCGTATCGCACGCAAAGCCCACGCCGGAATAATCCTTGCCCTGCCAGTTCCACTTGTACGTCACGCTGCGCATGCTGCATTGCTTGCCGACCGCGATGGCGTCGACCCAGACACCGTGGTCCTCAAAGAGCCGCTCGCGCTCGAACCATGCGTCCCGCGCCACGCCCGTTTGCCATACGAGGAAGCCGGCGAATGCCAGCACAGCGGCCGCGGCCCCGACCACAATCCAGACGATGGCGGCGCGGTCGCTGCGGCGCTTGCGTTCGAGCAGGTCGGGTTCGGCCGTCATCGGACGGCCCTTCCTGCATTCGCTTGGTGGTAAGTGTCCTTCATCGGGCGCCGTGTATTTCCCGGGGGGGGGGAAGTGCGGAATCTTAACGCATCTCCCCCGATACCGGGCCGGATTCCCGTTCGCCCCCCACCCCGGACGCGCTCACATTCCCAGCAACTGCGCGCGGGCCTGGGCAAAGCGCGCGTATTCCTCCTTGCTGAGCGAAAATCGTTCGAGCGCCTGCAGCGCGCTGCCGCGGACATCCCTGCTTTCCCGCAGGTCGGCGGCGAGCGCCATCAACGCCGCCTTGACAGGCTCGGAGCGCACGCCGTTTTGGGCGATGGCGAAGATGGCCGCCTGCCGCACGTCGGGCGCCCGGTCGGACAGGGCCTGCACCAGCCGCTCGCCGCCCTCGCCCCTCTTGTCCCATTGCCCGAGTTGGGCGATGCTCTGGCTGCGCACCGCGGGGTCGGCATGTTGCGACAGGGTCTTCAGTTGCGCCACGATCTGCTCCGATTCCTCAGGCGAGGCCAGGCCCGATGTGAGCGTGGCCAGCGCCTGCACCAGCACCTCGGGCGACTGCTCGGTCGCCAGCGTGCGCTTGACCAGGCCGCGCACCTCGGACGAATCTGGCGCGAGGCTTTGCAGCATCTCGAAGCCGTATTTTCGTTCGGCCATATTGCTGCTGCCCGCCAGCCGGGTCGAAAAGGCGATGACCTCGGGCGTCTGCACGGTCCCCAGCACCGACTTGAGCAACTCGCGCGCTTGCGGCGTTTGCGTGTTGTCGTAGCGCTGGAGCAAGCTGCGCACCGCCACCGGATTGCTCTGGGCCAGCCTGCGCAATCTGTCCTCGGCGTCGTAGCCTGGCGCCTGTGTGCCTGGCGGCGCGAGTGCCATTTCCCACAGCGCGTCGACGCTGGCGTCGTCGGCCAGCGCGGGGGCGGGCGCCGCCGGCGCCCGCAGCGCGACGGCAGCGCGGCCCGGCGCCGGGGCTTGGGCCGGCACCACGGCGGCGGGATGGGCGAATTCGGGTTCCGGCGTGGGCGCCCGGATGGTCCAGGCCAGGCCGAAGCCGAGCGCGAAGCCGACGCCGACACTGGCCAGCCATCTTGGCAACGTAGAATTATTCAACGGCTCCCCTTTCAACGGCTCCCTTCAACGACTCCCCTTTCTCCTGGCCTCTCAGTTCATGATGAGGCTAGATTGCCTGCTGGTGGTGTACCCCACGAGGCCGAAATGGCCGAGCGCGTAATCATAGCTGGTGTTCTGCTGGTCGATGTTGCTGGTGTGCCATCCATACACGTAGCAGCTGCCGATGCAGACAAGCTCGTCGATCCAGCTCTTGATCGAATACATCTTGGCGCCATAACGCTTCCCGCGCACCGATTTGATCAGGGGACTGTCGATCGACAGGCCGTTCGATCCGCAGGTGGCGCTTGGCACATTGAACGGATAGACGCCGCAGGAATTCAAACCGTGCTGCGCGCCCGCGATGCCGATGAAGGAATTGACATACCCCGCGACCCCGAGCTCGTTGATCGCCTTCATCGCGAGCGTGACGCCCATCGAATGGCCGATCACGTCGATCTTGCCGGTGCACGAGGCCGCCAACGCCGATTGCAGCGCGCTCTTGACCACATTGGTGTTGATGGCGCCATGGTCGTTGCTGCCGGCATTGGTCTTCGAACCCCAGTTCGGCAGATACAGTTGCGCCGCAAGATAGCCATTGCCCTTGAGCGCGGTGACCGTGGTATTCCAGTGGGATGGGGAACCGGTGTTGCCATGGACCAGAACGACATTGTCGAGGCAGGCCGCCTGCGCCCCGGCGGCGCAGCTTGCCAGGGTTGCGACGACGAGCAGGCGTTTTACTAAAAACGAATACAAAAACATGGTGTCTCCTCCGTGTTGTTGGCTTTCCACGGACGTTGGTGCTTGTTGTGGTGTCCGTGTGACTACCGACGGAGTGACTCGCTGTTGCCGGTCTGACGCCGGCTGGGACCCGCTCCATGGGATAAGCGGACTCTAGAGGTAAGCCTTGCCATGCGCCACTCCCTGTTCGGGGAGTCGCGCCCGCCGTTCACGCCCGGCAGGCGGCCAGCGCGCGCCCCTTGGCGACGGCCTGGGCACGGCTGCGCACCTCGAGCTTGAGGAATATCTGATCGATGTGATACTTCACATTCAGCTCGGACAAGCCCAGAATCTTCGCGATTTCCCAGTTGGTTTTACCCTCGTGCAGCCAGTGGAGGATCTCGCGCTGGCGCTCGCTCAGCGCCTTCCTGCTCTTGCACAACTTGCCTTGATACTCCTCGACCGTGGTCAGCACGCGCGCGAGGGCGAAATGCAGGTGCGGCGTCAGCAGCTTGAGGAGGAACGCGTGATCGGGGCCTATTTCGCCGGGGATGCGCGAGACGATGAAAAAGCTCGAGAACACGCCGCCGACATCGAGCACGCCATCGGCGATCGTGTTGCGCAGATCGTGTTTATTGAAAAGCCGGACCCAGTCGTCCGGAAAGGCGTGGTCGTCGCGCCCGCTTTGAAACAGCTGCGGCTCCTGTGTCTCGCGCCACCGTCTCATGAGCGGACTGTCGAGCCGTCCCTCCTCGTCGCGCAGGGGCTCGAAGTATTCGAGCGGATAGTTGAAGTTGAGGATCTTGCGGATGTGGTTGCCCTGCCGGCTGATCCCGCCTATCCCGCAGAGCATCATTTCGTGCGGGAGCACGGCGCGCAACGATCCTTCGACGACGCGGCCGAAGTCGGCCGCGTCCCGCACGTGCGTGCATTCGACCAGCACGGCCATGATGCGCTGGTCGAGTTCGACCTGGCGCGCCGCACTCATCGTGCGCCCCGGCGCGGCGCCACTTGCGCTGCGATGGAACAAAGGCGGTCGAAGGGCTGTTGGCGGCATTGGCAAGTCCTGTTGTGGGAAACCGGGCCAGCCAATGGTATATGCAAAAATTATTTTTCGGCAATCTAAAAATTGCGGCGACGCGCGCGCGCCACACCGGCCGCCACCAGACAAGGCGCCCAGATCGGCGCGCCCACGGCCAGGCTTGCCAACGCGGTACACTGCGACATCTAACAAGGAGCGTGACCATGCGACGAATCTTAGCAGCCCTGGCCTTCATGGCCGCCAGCCCGGTGTTTGCGGCGCAAGGGGACCATCCCGCCCTGCACCAGTTGTTTGCCGATGAATGGGAGCGCGGACTGCGCGACAACCCCGAGGAAGCGAGCTCCCAGGGCGACCGGCGCTACAACGACCGCTGGTCGGACATGAGCCTGGCGGCGATATCGGCGCGCAATGGCGCCAACAAGGCGGCCCTGGTCCGCCTGCAAAAAATCGACCGCGAAACGCTGTCCGAGATCGACAAGCTCAACTACGACACCTTCGCGTGGCAACTGAAGCAGGCGCTGGCGCGCCAGACCTACCGCGAGCATCTGATCCCCATCGGCATGTCCGGCGGCGTGCAGACACTCGACAACATGGTCGAACTGCTGCCCTTTGACAGCGAGAAGGATTTCCAGGACTGGCTGGCGCGCCTGGCCGCGCTGCCGGCCTTGATCGACCAGAACATGGTGTTGATGCAGGAGGGGATCAGGGAGGGCATCATGCCCCCCGCCGTGCTGATGCGGCGCGTTGGCAAGCAAATCGCCAGGCAAGCGGTGGCCGATCCGGCCGAGAGCCCGTTCTACAAGCCATTCATCAGCTTGCCGGATTCGTTCCCGGAGCAAAAAAAAGCGTCCCTGCGGCGCCAGGCCGCGCAGCTGATCGCCGGGAAAGTGGTGCCCGCCTACGCCAGGCTCGGCAAATTCTTCGACGGCGCCTACCTGCCCAAGGCGCGCGCCACAATCGGCGCCTCGGCCCTGCCACACGGCAAGGCGTATTACGATTTCCTGGCGGCGTACTTCACCACGACCGACCTGGGCGCCGAGGCGATCCACGCGATTGGCCTGGCCGAAGTGGCGCGCATCCGCGCCCGCATGGAGGAGGTCAAGCGCGAGGCCGGGTTCAAGGAAACGCTCGAGCAGTTCTTCACCTTCCTGCGCAGCGATCCGCAGTTTTTCCACAAGAGCGGGGCCGAATTGCTGCTGTCCTACCAGGCGATGAGCAAGCGCATCGATCCCGAACTGGTCAAGGTGTTCTCGGTGCTGCCGAGGTTGACCTATGGCGTGCGTGCGATCCCCGCCAACATCGCGCCCGACACAACCACCGCCTATTACCAGACGGGCGCGGCGGACGGCACGCGCGCCGGGTATTACTATGTCAATCTGTACAAGCCCGAGATGCGCCCGACCTGGGAAATGATGGCCCTGAGCCTGCATGAGGCGGTGCCCGGCCACCACTTCCAGTTCGCGCGCGCGCTGGAGTTGGAGCGCTTGCCGATGTTCCGCAAAACCGCCTATTTCGTCGCCTACAGCGAAGGCTGGGGCCTGTATGCGGAGCAACTCGGCTATGACATGGGCCTGTACAACAATCCGTATGACAAATTCGGCCAGCTCACATACGAGATGTGGCGCGCCGTGCGCCTGGTGGTCGACACCGGCATGCATGCCAAGGGCTGGAGCCGGCAGCGGGCGATCGACTACTTCAAGGCCAACGCCCCCAAGACGGAGCAGGACATCGTCAACGAGATCGACCGCTACATCGGCTGGCCGGGCCAGGCGCTCGCGTACAAGATCGGGCAACTCAAGATTTCCGAATTGCGCAAGCGGGCCGGCGAGGCGCTGGGCGCGCGCTTCGATCTGCGCGCCTTCAATGATGAAGTCGTCGGCACCGGCTCCATTCCCCTGGGGGCGCTGGAAACACATATGCAAGGCTGGATCGCGCGGCAGCGCGCAAGCGCGGCGCTGCCCGCATCCCCGCCGGCGGGCGCCAGGTAGTGGCCCGCCGCGGGACACCCAAATAAAAAACGACCCGAGGGTCGTTTTTTATCTTACGCGCCGCGCAAGGCCGGCCGGCGTCAGGGGACGGCGGGGTACGCGTAGGTCGAACCGATGCCGAGCGGAATGTCCAAGGCCCAGAAGCCGAGCAGGAAACAGGTCCACAGCACCAGCATGGCGATCGAGTAAGGCAGCATCAGCGCGATCAGGGTGCCGATGCCGGTCGACTTGACGTAGCGCCGGCAAAACACGACGATCAAGGGGAAGTAAGGCAGCAGGGGCGTGACGATGTTGGTCGAAGAATCGCCGACCCGGTACGCGGCCTGCGTCAGGTCGGGCGAGACCCCCAACTCCATCAGCATCGGCACCATCACCGCGCCGATCAAGGCCCACTTCGCCGAGGCGGAACCGACCAGCAGGTTGACCGAGCTCGTCAGGATGACGATGCCGATCAGCGTCACGCTCATCGGCAACGCCATTTCCTTGAGCAATCCCGCGCCCTTGATCGCGAACAGCGCGCCCAGGTTGGACTGGCCGAACGCGAAGATGAACTGGGCGCAGAAAAACGCCATCACGATGTAATAGCCCATGCCGCTCATCGCCTGGCTCATGCCCTTGATGATGTCGCGGTGGTTGTTGGCGGTGCCCGCCACGTAACCGTAGACGACGCCCGGGATCAGGAAGAACACGAAGATGATGGCGACGATCGACTGCATCAATGGCGCCGATGAGTGCGTCAATTGCGCGTTGGTCGGCGAGCGCCAGGCCGAAGTCTCCGGCAAGGCGGACCAGACCAGCAGCACCAGGCTGGCGACCATGGCGAAGGTGGCCCAGCGCAGGCCTTTGCGTTCATTCGGCGTCAACGCGTCCATCTTGGGCAGGTCGGCCGGGTCGGCGTCGACCGGCGTGTTTTTCAGGCGCGGCTCGATGAACTTGTCGGTCAGCACCCAGCCGATGATGATCACCAGGAACGTCGATGCCGTCGTGAAGAAGTAGTTGTTGAGCGGATTGATGACGATGCTGGCGGCGGCCGGGTCCGAAGACAGGCGCGCGGCGGCCTGGGTCAGGCCGGCGAGCAGCGGATCGAGGCTCGACGGCACAAAGAACGTGGCCGAGAACCCGCCCGAGACGCCCGCGAAGGCGGCCGCGATGCCGGCCAGCGGATGGCGCCCGGCCGCATAAAAGATGACCGCGCCCAGGGGAATGACCAACACATAGCCGGCATCGACCGCAACGTGGCTGAGCACGCCGACGCCAACGAGCACCGGCGTGAGCAGGATTTTTGGCGTGACGTTGAGGATCGAGCGCAGGCCCGCGTTGATGAAGCCGGTGTACTCGGCCACGCCGAGGCCGAGCATCGCCACCAGCACCACGCCGAGCGGCGGGAAGGTGACGAAGGTGTTGACCAGCTTGGAGATGAACTCCGTCAAGGCGACCGGCGCGAGCAGGTTCTTGATCTGGATCGCCTGGCCGGAGCGCGGATCGAGCTCGCTGAAGCTCACGTTCGACATCGCCCACGAGGCGACCCAGACCGCCGCGAGCAGGAGCGCGAACAGGACCGCCGGGTCGGGCAACTTGTTGCCGACGATTTCGATGCCGTTCAGGGCCCGGTTCAACAACCCGGCTTTCTTTTCGGTAGTTTCTTCTGGGATGTTTTTCATAATCGGTTCCGGGATGTGGCGGGGAGTGAATTTATTGGCGCTGCCAAACGCCATATATTAACGTCAAGCACCGCGATCGCAAACAGAAAATGTCGGGGGAAGAAGAGCGGGGAAAGGCGCGGCCGGCCGCCGCCGTGGTCCATGGACGCGATGACCGGCGCCTGGAAATGAAAACGCCACCTTCGATCAGGTGGCGTTTTTGGTTCAGGGCAAAGCGGCCAAGCGCCCTGCGCCCATCTGCGCCAACGCGCCGTGCTTACTCTTCGTCGGCAGACACTTCGCGCGTCTTGCGGTTGTACTTCAGCGTGATGGTATTGATTTCGCAAAGATTGAAGTCATCCCACTCGACTTCCGAATCGTCGTCGTCGAAGGTAACGTTCAGGCTCTGGGTGCAGGCAGCCTTGCTCGAGAACTTGATCAAGCGCTTCTTGTTGTTTTCCAGAATGCCATCGCCCAGGCGGTCCTCTCCCCAGGTTTTACTTTTTCCCGGCGCGATATAGATGTGGCGAATCGGGTAGCCCGTCTTGTTCACGATGGTGAAGTCGGCGTTGCCCGCAGCGGCGCCCTTCCCAACGAGCAGCCCGGCGCCCAGCAACGCGACGGCGAGGCTCAATATCTTCATTTTCATTTTCGCTCCGATTATTTTAGGCTGCACTTCCGCCCACCGGCGGTTGGCGCAGCAGAAGTGCATCCAGGAATTTTTTTATGTACCCGGAGAAACTATATCATTGCGATTATTCAAATGAATTTTTATTTTTGTGCAATTGGCGGCCTGTGAGGTGGAAGCGCAACAGGGAAGCTCATTCGTGGGCGGGCGTCGCGTTCGGCGGTGGCGGGGGCGCGGCCGGACGCCGGTTTCAGGCGCTCGCAGCCGCGCCGCGCCGGCTGCGCCGGGCCCAGCGCCGCTGCACGCGCCAGCGCCACAAGCCGGCGACGAGCATGTAGCCGGTCGCGGCCAGCGCGAACACGCCGAGTCCGAGCGCCATCGGCAAGCCGACGTCTTGCATCCATTCGACCAGGCGCGAGAGGCGGCCGATCACCTCGACCTGCCCCGCCACGCTCTGGTCCGCCGCGCCCGCGTCGCCCATCAGCAGGTTGCCGAACCTGTATGCGGCGTATTAGATGGGCCCCACGGTGAGCGGGTTGGTGACCAGCGTGCTAAGGGCCGCGACCGGCAAGTTCACCCTGAACACGATGGCCGCAACCGCGGCGAGCCCGATCTGTCCCAACGGCAGGATCAGCCCGCTGAACAGGCCTGCCGCCAGACCGCCGGCGACCGCGCGGCGGTTGAACTGCCACAGGAAGTGATGATGCAGATATCGGCCTAGCGGCTTTAGCAGCCTGCTTTGCCGGAGACTTTGCGGGCTGGGCAAAGTGAAGTAAGGGAAGCGCATTGGCGTTGGAAGCGGACGGCGGCTCGATTGCCTCATTTTACTGGGTTCCGCGGATGCCCGTCGCCACGACGTCCTGTGAAACGCGGCGGCGGCCGAGACGCGGCGCAGGTCGGGGATCGGCGCCAGCCGGGCCGCGGCGGGCATGGGCCGCCCCCAGTCGTCATTCTCCCTCGTCGTCCGGCCGAAGGTGGCGGATCGAGGCGCCGCGTTTCTCGGCGGTGTCGCTTTTGCCCAGGTTGGTTTTGATGGCACGGCTCAGTTGGCCGGCGGCGGTGCTGATGGCCTGTTCGATCGTCGCCGCGCGGCTCTCCACGGCTACCGGCTGCGCGCCTTTGATGCGTGCCTCGAGCAGGCAGCGCTTGTCGGCCTCGCCGCCCTTGGCGCCGTTGACATCGTTCAGGTGCACTTCGACCCGCGTGATCGCGCTGGCCACATGCTTGAGCTCGTGCTCCAGGTCGGCCTGCACGCGTTCGAGCAGTTCCGGCGAGCCCGTGATGCGGTTATCACTGTTGAGTTGGATCTGCATGGCATCCTCCTTGGTGTAAGTGAGGGTCTAGTTTAGCAAACGGAAACTCCCGGCGTAGCGCGGTAGGAGTGCCGTTTTCCGTGCCGGATGCGGCCGCGCCAACGTCGTGCCGGTGATCGGAATAAATTCATTTTCTCCGCCATTTGCTGCTAAAGTAGCCACTTGTAGCCACTTGTAGCCACTTGATAAATATTGAATAATTCCTCATCTTGAGGCCGCGGACGCTTGTGGCATGCGCCCCGCCGCAGGCCCAGGACGGGGTGGCCATTTTCATCGTGTTTAGTTAGCCAGAAGTGAGTTAGCCGAAGTGCCCATGTCCAAAGACTTTACGCTCGCAACTGCGGTCGCGCTTCCCGCGCAGTCCGGCGTCACCGATGTCTACAGATCGGTGCATCTCGCCGATGCGTTTGCAATCGGGCTCCCTTTGGGCGCCAGCGGCGACCCGGATTTGCTGGCCCGATTCATCTTCTCGCACTAACCCGCCTGGATCGGCAAACTGACCCGGGTCCGCGACGTGATCGTCGCCGGCTTCGGCCTCAAAACCGCCAAGCACCTGGCGACACTGGCCAAGGACGCGCAATCTGACCGGGTTGGCATCTTCAAGATCTACAGCACGAATGAGACCGAGATCGTGCTCGGCGAGGACGACAAACACCTCGATTTCAGGGTGTCGGTCCTGTGTTCTTACGGGCCGGCGCCGGAAAGCGGCCGCCAACTGACCGTCTCTACCGTTGTCCATTGCCACAACCTGCTGGGGCGCACCTACTTGTTCATCATTGCCCCCTTCCACCGCGTCGTCGTCAAAGCAAGTCTGCGGCACGCGGCACGTGTCGGCTGACCCCAGGCAGCAGCGCATTCCTCATAACCGATCGAAAATATGTCCGACGGCCCCGACCGCGAGAGTAAAGCGCTTCGCGGGCGTCAATACAACCGGGAGAAAATCCGTGTCGAATTCAAGCAAGCTACCGAATGACGTGCTGAGTAAATTGCCGGACGGCTTGCCGGCTCCAAGGGACGACGGCGCCTGCGACCATATGACGGGCCTGACGCTACCTAGTGTCGAGCTTCCTTCAACATCCGGCGCGATGGTAAACCTTGCAACGTATGGCGGATGGCTTGTTCTCTATTGCTATCCCATGACGGGCAAACCCGGCATACCTGTTCCTGATGGCTGGGCCGCTATTCCGGGTGCGGCAGGCTGCACGCCCCAATCCTGTTCTTTCCGCGACAGCTATGGGGACTTGCAGTCGCTCGGCGTTGAAGTATTCGGGATGAGCACGCAAACCACGGAAGATCAAGTCGAAGCATTTCAACGTCTACAACTGCCCTATGCGCTGCTTGCTGATAGCGCATTGTCATTTGCAAAAGCGTTGGGTTTGCCTACTTTTGATGCTAACGGAAAGACACTATTGAAGCGTGTCACGTGCATTGCCAAGGATGGAAAGATTGTGAAGCATTTCTATCCGGTCTTTCCAGCGGACAGAAACGCGGCTGAAGTGCATGCCTGGCTGAGCGCCCATGCAACATGAGCACGCGGCAAAAATCAAATGGCGCCGGCCGCCGAAACGCCTGAGCTCTATCGGACAACCGTTGCCGGGATCTGCGTGTCGGCCAGGGTGGTGATCGCTCCCACCAACAAATCGAGTTCAGCAATGCTGGTCGATAAATTGGGGGTGACGCGCACGCCCTCATGGCCGTCGACATTGCGAACGACGGTGAAGATTGCGTGCTCACACAGCAGTCGACGCACCACCTCGGAGGAGGGCATGCCGTTGATGGAAAAAGTCGCAATGGCACAGGAACGGTTGGGGTCGGCGGGCGTCAGGGAACGCACATTGCGAAGGCCGCGCACGCGCGTTAGCCAATATTGCTTCAGATAGCGCAGGCGGGCCTCCTTGTTTGCGCTGCCGATCGCGAGGTGGAATGCGATGGCGTCGGGTATGGCCAGAATGGGCCCGGGTGGCACGGTCCCAAAGTTGCCCAGTTTCGCCATGGTGGTGACAGCGTGCTTGACGTCCCCGTACAGCGGTGAAATGTCGGCGATCCGCGCATGTCTGATGTAAAGCATCCCGACGCCGAGCGGCGCGCCAAGCCATTTGTGCAAATTGACCCCGACGAAATCAGCGCCCAGTTCCGATACCTTGAAATCGAGATGGGCGTAGGAGTGGGCGGCATCGACGATGGTCTCGACGCCGAATTCGCGCGCCATGGCGGATATTTTTTGGACCGGCATGATCTGCCCCGTGCGTGGCACCACATGGGTCAACAGCAGCACGCGTGTGCGTGGCGCGATCGCGCGGCGGTAGACGTCCACGATCTCGTCGTCGCTTTGCGGGTCGAGTGGAATGACGACGCGGCGCAAGGTCAAGCCCTTGCGCTCCGAAACCATCTGCAAAATCTCGACCACTTCGTCATAGTCGTGCGAGGCGACGACCACTTCGTCGCCGGCGGCAAACGGGTAGCCCTGGATGACGATGTTGAGCGCCTCGATGACGTTTCGGGTGACCAGCAGTTCGCTTGGATCGCAGCCACTGAATTCGGCCAGACGCGCAATCGCGGCGGTCATGAGCGCTGGCTTGCGCACCCGCAGGAAATACGAATTCTCCAGGTGGATTTGACGCTCGAGGCGCTGCCATGCCTCAAAGACGGACGTGGCCTGGGTCCCGAAATAGCCGTTTTCCAGGTTGATCCTGTCCGGCGCCTTTTGGAACGCGTCCCGCAGCGACGACCAGTACGGTTCGTCGTCTGGACGACGGGTTTGGTGCATATCTACCATTCGTTTCTCCCTGTGAATTCGATTGCCGTGCATGCCGCGGCGTCCGCGGCGAGGCGCTCAGTGAAGGCGCGCACGCCCGTCGGCGGCCACGTGGCATCCCAAATGCGCAGACGCCGGCGGCGCCGGCAGCGGCGGCACACCGCGCAAGCCCAACGCCAGCCGCAGCGCGCCCCCAAGCAAGCCCGCCAGCGCCAGCACCACGGCCGGCCAGCCGCCGGACTGCCACATCACACCGCACAGCCAGCCAATCACGCTCGAGCCGATGTAATAGCAAAACAAATACAGCGCCGACGCCAGCGCCTTGGGCCCGCGCGCGCGCCGCCCCACCCAACTGCTGGCCACGCAGTGCGAGGCGAAAAACCCGAAGGTGAACAGCGCGATGCCCGGCACGATCAACCACAGCGACGCGGCCAGCGTCAGCAGCAGCCCCGCCGCCATCGTCGCCAGCATGATCCACAGCACCCCGCGCCGGCCCAGCCGGTCGGCCAGGCGCCCCGCCCACACCGAGCTGAACATGCCGATCAGGTATAGCAGCGACAAGGCGCCGACCGCGCTCTGGCTCCATCCGAACGGCGTTGCCAACAGGCGGTAGCCGATGACGTTGTACATGCCCACAAAACTTCCCGCCAGTATGAAGGCGATCACAAACAGCTGCAGCAAGCCGCGGTCGGAACAATGCTGGCGCAAGCCGGCGGCAAGGCGATCCCAGCCCGGCTCGGCGGGCGTGAAGTTGCGCGACGGCGGCAGGCTGCGCCAAAACACCCATGCGGCCACCATCCCGGCCGCGCCCAGCACGCCAAGCGCCACGCGCCACGACAGGTGGTCGGTCAACACCGACGTCAGCAGGCGTCCGCCCATGCCGCCGAAGGCGCTGCCGCCGATGTACAAACCCATCGACAAGCCCAGTGATTGAGCCTCGATCTCCTCGCCGAGGTAGGCCATGGCGATGGCCGGCATGCCGCCGAGCGCGATGCCCAGCGCCGCGCGCAGCGCCAACAACTGGCCAAAGCTGGTGGCAAAGGCGCACAGCACGGTCGTCGCGGCGGCGATGGCGATGGCCGCGACCATCAACGGCTTGCGGCCGAGCCGCTCCGACACCGCGCCGCTGAGCAACAGGGACAGCGCCAGCGCGGCGGTCGAGATCGACAAAGACCAGCTCGACTGGGCCGCAGTGAGCGCGAACTCCCCGGCCAGCAGCGGCATCAGCGGCTGCACGCAGTACAACAACGCGAACGTGGCGAAGCCGCCAAGCAGCATCGCACGGTTGATGCGCTTGAACGCGGCGCCGCCGGCGGCGCGGCGGGTGGAGCTGGCCGATGGCATGGAAGTTTCCTGGGATGAGTAGATGGCCCATCTTAGGTTTGCGCTTTAATACTGTCCAATATATATTATTATCGTTATTAATACTTAAAACAGATTATAAAATGGAATTGCGGCACCTGCGTTACTTCATCGCCGTCGCCGAGGAGCTGCATTTCACGCGCGCGGCCGCGCGTCTGCACATCGGCCAGCCGCCGCTGTCGCACGCGATCCAGATGCTCGAAGCGGATGTCGGCGCCCTGCTGTTCGAGCGCACCAAGCGCTCGGTCAGGCTGACCGGGGCGGGCAAACTCTTCCTCGCCGACGCGCGCCGCATCCTGGCCCTGTCCAAGCAGGCCGCCGAGACGGCGCGGCGCGCCCAGCGCGGCGAGGCGGGCGAACTGCGCATCGGCTTCACCTTTTCGACGCCGCTCACGCCGCTGTTCGCCGGCGTCATCAACCGCTACCGCGAACGCCATCCCGCCGTCGCGCTGACCCTGCACGAAATGGCGACCGTGCCCCAACTCGCGCGGCTCGAACGGCGCGAGCTCGACCTTGGCTTCATCCGCCCACCCGAGGTGACGCTGCCGGCGTCGCTCGGCACCACGCCGCTGCGCGAAGACCCGCTGCTGCTGGTGTTGCCGAGCGCCCATCCGCTGGCATCGCGCGCCGGGGTGGCGATCGGCGAGCTGGCCGGCGCGCCCTTCGTGATGTATCCGCAAAGCGCCGGCACCGGCGTCAACCCGCTGATTTTGCGATTGTGCCGGGCGGCCGGCTTCGCGCCGCACGTCGCGCAGGAGGCGGGCGAGGCGTCGACCATCATCGGCCTGGTGGCGGCCGGGTGCGGCGTGTCGATCCTGCCGGCCTCGTTCGAGCGCATCCAGATGGAGGGCGTGTGTTACCGCCCCCTGACGGACGCGGGCGCGAGCACCAGTTTGCTGCTGGCCTGGCGCAACGGCGAACACGCGCCGCTGGTCGACGCGTTCGTGGCGTTGGCGCGCGAGGCGGCCACGCCGGAATAATCCGGGATGCGATGAAGCCGGCTCAATGGGCGATATCGATCACCAGCCGCGACGGCTGCGCCAGGACCAGCGGCGTGTAAGGGTTCGGACTGGCAACGCCGATCACCCAGATGACCTCGCCTTCGAAGTCGCAGGTGCGCACCAGCTCGCGCGCGACCGGCAGCGCCAGCGCGCGCCGGCGCGGCCCGCTGGTCGATTCGCCCTGCTCCGTGTGGGCCTGCGCGCCGGTGAAGCGGATCTGCAGCCAGCCATCGCCCGCGACCGGCACCGGGTCGCCGCTGCCGCAATCGCGCACCGGCTTGTCGACATACTCGGCATGCCAGGCCGGCAAACCTGGCGTGTCGAACTCGAACACCAGCCGATCGGCGCCCGCCTGGCGCCCGCTGCGCACGGCGCGCACGATCGGCTGCCGCCCGGGAGCGGCGGTGGCGGTGGCGGTGGCACTGGCCGCGCCTATGGTGCGCGCCGCGCTTGGCGCGGCCGGCGGCGCCGTCAACGCAGCCTGCGGCGGCGCGGCGGCGCCCGCATCCGGCTGACCGGCCCGCGCGGCCGGCTGACCGGCCGGCGCGCCCGCCTGCGTGGCCGGCGCGGCGGGCACGGGCTCGACGCGTTTGCAAGCGGGAAAAACCGCCAGAACGGCCATCAGCACCACCGCATTTCCGACAACAATTATTCTCAAGGTACACTCCCCGCTTGTGGTGAACCCGTCCCTACAACACGTAGAACAGGACGGTGAAGTAGTGAACGGCACTGCCGCCGATCACGAACAGATGCCATATGCCATGCGCGTGCCGCAGCCGCGCATCGAGCACGTAAAACACGATGCCCAGCGTGTAGACGAGGCCACCGGCCGCCAACCAGGCGAAGCCGGCCGTGCCGAGCGCTGCGCGCAACGGAACCAGTGCGGCCAGGGCGGCCCACCCCATCACGATATAGATCGCCATCGACAGGCGGCGCGCGCCACCGCGCGGCCGCAATTCCTGCAGCACCCCGATGATGGCCAGCGACCACACCACGCCAAACAGCGGCCAGCCCCATGATGCGCGCAGCGAGACCAGGCAGAACGGCGTGTAGCTGCCGGCGATGAGCAGGTAGATGCCGTGGTGGTCGAGCTTGCGCAACACATCCTTGGCGCGCCCGCGCACGCTGTGATACAGCGCCGAGGCGCTGTACAGCAAGATCAGCGTGGCGCCGTAGATCGCGACGCTGGCCACTTTCCAGGGGTCGCCCCCGAGCGCGGCCAGCGTCACCAGCACCGCCGTGCCGGCGACGGCGAGCACCGCCCCGACGAGATGGGTCCAAGCGTTTAATCTTTCTCCGTGATACATCGCCCGCCCCGGTAGATTGCACAATGCGGCGCCCCGGCACTCCGCAGGCGCGAGCTCCTTGCATTGTAGTTGGTCAAGCCCATTTGAGTTGGTCAAGCCGATTGTTCCATGAATCGCGCTATGCGCCTCGCTCATGGCGGCCCACGGGCGGTTCGACGTGCTCGTCAACAACGCCGGCGTCACCGGATTCGAACAGGGCGCGGTGCCGCACGATCCCGAACACGCGCGCCTGGCGACTGGCACGCGGTGCACTGCACCAACCTCGACGGCGTTTTCCTCGGCTGCAAGCACGCGATCAAGTCGATGCGCGCGGCCGGCCGCGGCGCCTTCATCAACGTGGCATCGCGCTCGGGCGTGGTCGGCATACCGGCCGCGGCCGCCTATGCGTCCTCCAAGGCGGCCGTGTGCAACTTGACTCCGAACTGATGCCAAATC
>NZ_PXWF02000192.1 GCF_003011895.2 Massilia glaciei
GCGGCAAGTCGCTCGACATCGCCCGCGTCGCGCGCGACATGCTGGGTGGCAACGGCATCTCCGACGAGTTCGGCATCATCCGCCACATGGTCAACCTCGAGGTCGTCAACACCTACGAGGGCACGCACGACATCCACGCGCTGATCCTGGGGCGGGCCCAGACCGGCATCCAGGCGTTCCAGTGATCGCTGCCTGATCCATGCCCGGCGCCGGGAGGCGCCCGCGCCGCCCGGCCGAAAAAAACCCGCCGCGCGCGGGTTTTTTTTGGCTCCGGGCAAACGCCTAAAACTTGTAGCCCACCGACAAGCTCACGCCCTCCGGGTTGAGCGTCATCTTTTGCGTCTGGCCGGTCGAGTAATGCACCGTCGTCTTCAGGTAGGTCTTGGTCGCGGCCAGGTCCAGGAAGTACCTGGAGCCAATGTTGACGACCAGGCCCAGTTGCAGCGTGGCGCACACCTGCCCGTCCATCGCGAAGGTGGTCGGCGGGCCGCCCGGATTGGTCAGCGCGGTCAGTTGGCCGGAGCCGGTTTCGTTCTGAAACGACACGTAGCTCAGGCCGACGCCGGCGTACGGGCGCACCATCGATTCGGGCTTGAACAGGCGGTACTGCAGGAACGCTGTCGGCGCCAGCGCGTCGACAGCGCCGAGCTGTCCGGCGCCCTCGATCGCGCCGGCGGCGTACAGCGCATGCCGGTATGGCACGCCGACGTCGAGTTCGGCGACGACGTTGTCGCCCAGCGCGTAGGCGAGCGCGAAAATCGGTTGCGCGTCCCTGCCGACCCAGGCCTTGGTGCCCGGCAGCGCCGGCGCCGAGACGTCGCCGCTCTCGACCTTGGGGGTGATCTGGTTGTAACCGATCTTGGCCGCGAACTGGCCGGCGCCCTGCGCCGGGGCGCCCGCCGCCGCCGCGGCCGCGGCCGCCGCCACCAGCGCCCGTAGCGCGCCATTGAAACGTGGTCTCATATTGCCTCCGTGTTCCTCTTGAAATTGGCGGGGGCGCGCGCGGCGCGGCCCCCGCCGCCGGGCCTACAGCCAACCCTTGATGCTCATTTTGGCCGCCACGAAGCGGGCGATGAGCATGTGCTCGAACGGCGTCGGATGGACGTCGTCGGCGAACATGTGGCGGCTCACGTCGCCGGCACGCAGATTGTTGACGTTGCACACGAGCGCGGTGGCGCCGAGCGGGTTCGGAGCGCAGGCCGGCGTGGTGGTGTTGGTCAGGCCGTAGGGAGCGGGGTTGGCGGCCTGGTCGCGGCTGACCGCGTGCAGATTGACGTACAGCACCTTCGCCTCGCCCGCCACGGCCGTCCTGAGCGCGTTGTTGAAGGCTTCGATCATGGTCCTGATAAGCCCCTGAGTCGCGGCCGGCTGCGCCAGCGCCGACGGCGAGACCGACAGGTCCGGCAGCGCGTTGACGACCACCCGGGTGGCGCCCTTGGCGACGATTTGCGCCCTGACCAGCGCGCCGAGCTCGGCGCCGGCGGTGGCCATCGCGGCCACGGCCAGCGGGCCGTTGGCGGCCGCGTACTGGGCGCCGGCGGCGGTGCCGGCGCTGTTGCCGGCGGCG
>NZ_PXWF02000193.1 GCF_003011895.2 Massilia glaciei
ACGACTTTTGGTGCGACAGCCCTGGTTCCGGACGACAAAAAATTTCCGCTCGGTTTAGCTTTTGGGCCGGGTCCGCGGGGACGACAAGACCGGGTTTGGCGACGCGGTGTGGAACCCATCGCCCGACAGGCTTCCGGGGCGTCGTTGTTGAGGGCGCCCTACTTCATGCGCCCGGCGAACATCTTGCGGAACTTGGCCACCTTGGGTGCGACGACGAAGGCGCAATAGCCCTGCTCCGGGTGCTGCGCGAAATAATTCTGGTGGTAGTCCTCGGCCTTGTACCAGGTCACCGCCGGGCCCAGTTCGGTCACGATCGGGGCGTCCCACACATTGGCCATCTCGGCGATGACCTGGCGCGCGAGCGCCTCCTGCTCGGGCGTCTCGTAGAAAATCGCCGAGCGGTACTGGGTGCCGACGTCGTTGCCCTGGCGGTTGGGGGTGGTCGGGTCGTGGATTGTGAAAAACACCTCGAGGATGTCGCGGTAGCCGATCTGGTCCGGGTCGAATTCGACGCGCACGACCTCGGCGTGGCCGGTCGTGCCCGCGCACACCTGCTCGTAGGTCGGCCGCTCCTGGTGGCCGCCCATATAGCCGCTCTCGACCCGCGTGACACCGCGCATTTCGAGGTAGACGGCCTCGAGGCACCAAAAACATCCACCGCCCAGGATCGCAGTTAGCGTCGTCATGTCGAACTCCATAAATAAGATTCAGCGGCGGATTGACCAGCGGATTGACCGGCGCTGTATGCGCATACTGTAACGCAAAGCGCCCAAGACGGAAACCCGCGCCCTGACTTCTTTGGCATAATGTCGCAAATGAATACAAGCTCCCCCCGCGCCGAAGCGCGCGAATTCGACACCCTGCAGTTTCGCCAGGCATTGTCGCAATTCGCCACCGGCGTGACCGTGATCACCACCCGCCTCGCCGACGGCAGCTTCCGCGGGCTCACGGCGAGTTCCTTCAATTCGGTCTCGCTCGACCCGCCGCTGGTGCTCTGGAGCCTCGGCGGCGGCGCCAACAGCCTGCCCATCTTCAGCGGCAACTCCCATTACGTGATCAACGTGCTCGGCGCCGACCAGGCCGAGCTCGCCAAGCGCTTCTCGCGCCGCGGCGACAACCCCTTCGAGGGCGTCGAGTACACGCTCTCGCGCACCGGCCAGCCCATCCTCAAGGGCGCCTCGGCTTGGTTCGAATGCCACAACCGCAGCCGCTACCCCGAGGGCGACCACGTGATCTTCGTCGGCGAGGTCGAACATTGCTCGGCCCAGCCGCAAGCCTCGCTCATTTTTCACCGCGGGCAATTTGCAAGCACGCAAACGGAGTAAAATTGCGGATTCGGCAAAAGCGGTCTATACAACTCGTATAGACAATTTTGTCATCCTCCCATTGACCACAACGATATTGGAAGACCATGAACCGATCCGAAGCGCCCCGCAAAGCCCAGTTCCATTGGGATGATCCGCTGTTGCTCAACTTGCAATTAAGCGACGACGAGCGCATGGTGCGCGACGCCACCGCCTCCTACTGCCAGGACAAGCTGCAGCCGCGCATCCTCGA
>NZ_PXWF02000194.1 GCF_003011895.2 Massilia glaciei
CCATTTGCTCGGCAACAGCTTAAACTATTGTCTCGAAATCAGGTCCACTATAATCCATGTGCAAATTATGGACCTCAAGCCGCTTGAATTCAAGTGCGAGACTGGCGTGCGACCTCAAATTGGCACTGGCGAAAGTTTCCGTGTTCTTTATTGGATTAGGGCTAGCAAACTACGCTTGTTTCTCCTGGCACGGGCAATTTCGGTTCAACTTCCTTTGCCTAAACGTCTCGATTCGGGTTCGGGGAGGTCGTCAACTTGCCTCGGCAGCAAAAATTGAACACGAGCTAAAAACGTGTCCTGATGAAGCGTTCAAACCGTACCCATGTTTTCGCATAATATATATTATGTTAAATCAAATTTATTGTTCAAGTCG
>NZ_PXWF02000195.1 GCF_003011895.2 Massilia glaciei
AATATATATTATGTTAAATCAAATTTATTGTTCAAGTCGGCATGCCTTTCTCGGCCACAACAGAAACCACCACGTTACGTGTGGTATCGAACAGTGACTGGGACGTTTTAGCGTTCAAATACTTGTTCACTCAAGGAGGTTGCCATGACACACCACTCACCTACGCCAGAAATGCAAAGCTGTATCGACGCCTGCACGGAATGCCATACAGTTTGCTTTCAAACGGCAATGACTCATTGCCTGGAAATGGGCGGTCGTCACGTCGAGCCCGAACACTTTCGCCTGATGATCAATTGCGCTGAACTGTGCCAGACCTCAGCGAACTTCATGCTCAGCAATTCACCGGTGCATGCGGCGGTATGCGCGGCATGTGCCCAAGTGTGTGATGCCTGCGCCGCAAATTGCGATCGGATTGGTGACATGGAGAAATGCGCCGCTACATGCCACCGCTGCGCCCATACATGCGCCGCGATGGCGGCAATGTCCGGACATGGACGTTTGACGGGCACCGCGAAGCACTCTGCCCACTAATAGCTCCGACAATTGCGCGGACACCTGGAGCGCGCATTCCCGTTAACCCTAGTTTTCAAATGGAATTAATATGAAATTGCCACAGACATGGATTAAGAACGCAATGACTATCTCGGCCGCAGCTGCGCTGATGGTGCCCATACTTGCCGTCGCACAGGGCGGCTCCCCTTCCCCGCACCAACACGCAACGGTACCGGCGGGAAGCTCAACTGCGCCAGCACATGACATGATGTCTGCGATGACGAAAATGCAAACTGAAATGGCAACAATGAAAATGTCAGGGGACATCGACCATGACTTTGCGATGATGATGGTCAGCCATCATCAGGGCGCGATCGATATGGCCAAGGTCGAACTTGCCCGAGGCAAGAACAAGCAACTCAAGCAGATGGCAGGAAAAATGATTGCCGACCAAACCAAGGAAATTTCGAAACTTAACAAGTGGATGGCACAGCATTCTGCAATAAAGAAGTAAGCCTATCGTGGCCTTCGTCTCGCAGCACTGGCAATTGGTTCGGGCCGGACTCCATCTTTCCAGCTTGGGTTTTCACGACTATCAAAAAAGGTCAAAGCGCGCCAAACGAATAAGGTTGGATCGAGCGAGCGTAGCGATGCCTC